>DDSO01000141.1:247-3495 GCA_002343425.1 Brevundimonas sp. UBA2388 | reverse complement strand
CGCCAAAGCATGAAACGGGAAAGAACACGGGCGAAGATTGGGCCGGCCATGTCTGCCGCATCTTGGTCGGTCCAGTACGTCTTGACCCGATCGGTAACATCCCTGCACGGCCAGGCAAGGGTCACGACTTCAACCAAGTCCGGATCGATTCGGTCCAGGAGAGTCTGCAACGAGCGACCCTTCTGAATGGCCCTGAGAAATGGTGTCCTGTACCCGTGGAGAAAAAACAGGACGTTGTTCTTGCGGCAGTTCTTCAGATCGGCGAGAAAGCCGTCACTCATCCGTTCCGTCAGCTCCCCTTCCCGGTATTCGCAGTAGAAGAGGCTGTTGGAAATGTCCACCTTCTCGTTGTTGAAGGTGATTGTGCGCGGCTCGGATGCCGCGCCCTGATCCGGAATTCTGTTCGTGACAAAAAGCATCTCCCCTCCCTGTCGATTTTGGAACATGCTGACATCAATCGACCGAGAGGCTAGAAGCTTCACCGCCGTACGGCAAATGCAGACATTCTATTCGCCGGTGGTGTTGCCGCTGGTTGCACTGGCAAATCAACAATTGTGATCGAACCGTGATCGGCCGACGGACACTGCGCCTGACGAGCCGCCGACGGCACCGGTCGGCGAGGCGGAAGAGACCACCGAGGCGAGCGACGACGGAGCCGCTGTGCCGAAATCAAGGAAACGGGCGTCGCGATCCTGCTGGTCGAGCAGAATGCGCGGGCGGCCCTGCAGTTCGCCGAGTAGGGCCATGTCCTGGATACCGGAGAGGTATCGCTGGCCGGTCCGAGCGCCGCGCTGGCGGCCGACCCGCGCGTCATCGCGAGCTACCTCGGCCTCGGGCACAGGATGGACTGAAACCCATGGGTCGCATCCCCGAGGCGGCGCTCCGGGGCTACTGCATGCCCCTTTCCCCTCGGCTTTCATTGCGCCAGGGATTTCCTCCACGATCGCGATCGCCATGCGCCGGCGGCCGTTGGTCGGGTCGCGGCATTTCGCGCATCCCCGTTGGCGGCTGTGGCATGGACCTTGGCGCCTCGCGCACCATCGGCGCCGACGGCCGTTCGTGCGGCATTGGTTCGCGGCGCGGTTCTCGTGGCATGGGCGCCGCCTGCGGCATCTCGCGCATCGGACCGGATGCGGACGGCGCCTGCAGCGACCTGCCTGTCTCACGCACCATGGGCAGTGTCGGGCGCTCCTGTGGCGGGGCCTGCCGGAACATCTCGCGCCGCGGCTCTTGGGCCATGGCGCCCGATGGCGGCATTTCGCGCCGTGGCGCTGGAGCAGGGCGCGACGGATCGGGTGCTGGCGACAAGGAGGGCATCACTGGCGCCTGGCGGGAGCCTTGTTCCACCCGGGGCGCTTCCGGAATCGCCGGCGGGCTCGCCACGGCCCTGCCGGGCTGGCGTTCCTCCGGAAGTGGAAAGCGACCACGGTTCTCCGGGCTGCGGCCGTCTTTCGGGGCGACACGCGAAGCATCCTGGCCGGGAAAGCGCGGCGCCGCTTCCGGCAGGGGTAACGACTGGTGCGCTTCGGGGCTGGTCTGTGGTGTCCGCATGACCGGTTGCGGCGGCCGCGCCGACCGTTCCGGAAGCGGCGCCAAAGGACGTCTCTCCTGTTCCATGGGGCGGCCCGGGCGCACTGCGCCGGCCCCGGGCGCCAGCCATTCGCTGCCGGGCGCCCGCGCGGTTGCCGGGGACTGTCCGAGTTCATGGCGATCTTGGTGGCGAATGGCAGCGCGGTCGATCGGCCGCCCATCGCGGAGCGTGCTCGTCGGCACCACGGTGACGGCATGCGGCTGCCGGTGGTGCGTGTAGTTCGGCCGGTAGTCCGGCCGCAGCGCATGGTCGATGTCCGCGGCGTTCTTGACGTGCGTGACATTGACCTGGCGGATGTACGTCGGGCTGGTGCGATACGCCGGCACATAGACCTCGCGCGGAGCCAGCGGGAACCAGCCGACCGCCGGCGCCGAACCGACGCTGAAGCGGGCGTTCCAGCCGGGGTTGTCCACCCAGCCAACCAGCGCCGGCGCATAGACCGGGCGGGCGACATAGGCGCCCGGGGCCCAGCCCCAGCGCCCACGGACCTGAACCCAGCGTCCGTAGTGGAACGGGGCGAAGCCCCAGGGGGCGGCGTCGACCCAGGTCCACCCCCAAGGCTCGATCCAGGCCCAGCGGCCATGGCGGTAAGGCGCCCAGTCGGCGCCGACCGCCCTTGGATACCAGACCGTGCCGTAGTCCTCCACCGTACTCCAGTCTCCATGGCTATCGAGCTCGTCGTAACCGGTCATGTAGGGCGACACATTGCGCCGCGCCTGCGCCGACTTCTCCAGGTTGTCGCGCGCTGAGACCCAGGCGTCGAAATCGTCGCCGTAGTGGGCGGCTTCGATGGCAAGGACGCCGCGGGCGTCCATGCGGACCATCTCGCCGGCACGCAGGGTGACCGGCCGTTCGTTGGCGAAAATTTCTGCGGAGCCCGACTGGGCCATGATGATGGTCCGGTCGGGCGATACCTCGAGACGGTAGCGGCCGGTTCCGGAAAAGCGGACCTGCCCGGCAGGCGTCATGACCCCGAGATCGTCCGCCTGGTCGCGGTCGCGGACTGTGACGGCCAGCGTGCCGCCATGCAGCAGAAGGTTGACGCTGCGATCGTCGACGCTGGCGAATTCCGCCTGGGTGTCGTCGCCAAACCGGTATGCGGTCGAGCCGATCCAGACCTCGGCCCTGGCGCGGCGCCCGCTTTCAACGATGGCGCCGCTGCTGACTGGCCAGTTGACCAGTGCCGGGCTGCCGGCGTCCTTGCGGCTGGCGCGGTAGGTCACGTCGCCATCGACCAGAGACAGGCGACCGACACGGGCCGGCGGGTCTCCCGCGGCGTGCGCTGGCGCCACGAGGACGATCACGGCGAGCAGCGCGAAGAAATGGCGAAACAGGGAAGGCATGATCAACTCCGACGACAGCGATTGCAGGCAGGACTTACCGATCTAGAAGAAGATAACGTGCGCGCGCCGGATCGGATGGACGGCTGTCCCGGGAAAGTTCGCGTCAATGGTGAATCCTGTGCCCAAAGTTTCTGACTGGCCGTGCACGACCCGCTCCGGCACGCCCATTGTCCGCGCCTCCCAGAGAGCGAGTCTGTTCGTCTCGTGCCCGACCACGCGCTGCGCGGATCGAACTCGTAGTCCGGTGCGTCTTGCGCTTGCCGATCTCGACATCCGGAGGAAGAATGTTCCGGCATGCGGCGTGTCGGACGCGG
>DDSO01000141.1:0-183 GCA_002343425.1 Brevundimonas sp. UBA2388 | reverse complement strand
TGGCCTGCTCGGTGGCGGTGGCGATGTGGTCGAAACGCAGCGGACTCTGCTCGTCGACCGGCGCCTCCCTGATCTGGCCGATCACCAGGGGGTTCCGATCCCAGCAGTCGCCAGGTCGCTCGCAGACGAGGGGGGATTGGCGGTCGGCGACGTCGACCCGCCAGTCTGCTGATCGTTTGCGGT
>DDSO01000137.1 GCA_002343425.1 Brevundimonas sp. UBA2388 | reverse complement strand
CTCCATGTTCGACATCAGATAGCGGTAGGTCAGGTCCAGATGTCCGCGCTCGCCGACGGCGAAAGCGAGGCCTGCGATCGCCTGGGCGGCGAGTTCGGTGGAGCTGTCGTCGGCGCTGATGACGACTCCGGGCGCGCCGCCGATTCGACCGTCGAACCGGGTGCTCACCCGGTTTACGCCGGCCCCGAGGCCGACGAAGGGGCGAGCTCCGAAATATCCGGGCCCGAAATCGTAGAGCACGTTGACCATCAAGGTCGTCGCGCTGAGGTCACCCTCCGGACCGCCGCAGGGCGTGATGCCCGTGTACGACGGGGCGCAGATGGCGGTCGGCGGGACCGGCGACGCATAGTCCGCGCGGTCGGCCGAGATCAGATCACCTGAACGATGACCGCCTTCCAGTTCGACACGCCAGTTTTCATCGAAGCGGTAGCCGATGCGGGCGAATCCGGCCCAGCCATTTTCTACGCCCATGTCGAAGACGGCCCCTGTGTTTGACAGGGCCCGGGGTTCATCGCCGAACATATTGAAGCCGGCATCGACGGCGCCGTACCAGCCCGTCGGTTCCGCTGATGCGGCTCCGGCGGACAGGAGAGCCGCGATCGCAGCCCCCGCGAAGAGCTTGATTCTCACTTTAATTCCCCATGATCGTCGTGGCGGTTGGTGGCAGGCCAGTACCGGCTACGCTCGACGAACCATGGGAGGTCGAGTTGGTTCCCCTGAACGGGCGAATGGTCCGGACTGGGGCCGCAATGCCACACCGCATTGTAGTGAGGAGGGACGCGGGTGGGAGCGGGGCGAAGGGCGAAAGCCCCCGGTTGCCCTCCACGGGCAGGCCGGATAGACCCTCCGGAGGGGACCCGACCATATGGCCATCTATCCCGTAATCCTCTGCGGCGGCGCGGGAACCCGGCTGTGGCCCGCTTCCCGTCCTGCGCGGCCCAAACAGTTCATCGATCTGATTTCCGATCTGTCGCTGTTTCAGGAGACCGTCCGGCGCATAGCGCCGCTGGCGAAAGGCGGGCGGATCATAGTTGTCGCGGGCAGGGACCATCAGGCGTACGTCGAGACGCAGCTTTCGGCGCTGGGCGTGGAAGGCGATCTGATCCTGGAGCCCATGGGCCGCGACTCGGCGCCGGCCATGGCGGCGGCGGCGCTGTGGATCGAACAGATCGACCCTGACGGCACGGCGGTGTTCGTGGCCTCGGATCACTATATTCCCGACGCTGGCGCCTTTCGGGAGGCGGCGCTCGCGGCCGTTGTGGCTGCGGAGCACGGGCGGATCGTGACCATGGGCCTGGCGCCCACGTCCCCGTCTTCGGCCTATGGCTATATCCAGCCGGAGCGCCCGGGTCTGTCCCGCGTCGGGCGGTTTGTCGAAAAGCCTGACCGGCCCGCCGCGGAGCGATACCTCGCCGAGGGCTATCTCTGGAACAGCGGCAATTTCGTCGTTCCGGCCGGGGTCCTGCTGGCAGAACTGGAGGCCCTTGCTCCTGAGGTGGTCGCCGCCGTCCGGGCCGCCCTGCCTGAGCGTGGGTCAGGCGCCCATCTGCTCGGCCCGGCCTTTGCCTCGGCGCCGAAGATCTCGATCGACTATGCGGTCATGGAGAAGAGCGACAAGGTCTGGGTTCTGCCGGCCGCGTTCGAATGGTCTGATCTGGGCGCCTGGGACGCCGTGGCCGCGACCGGACAAGGCGCGCGCGGGATCCGGGTGGATCGGGGGAGCGACGGCTGTCTCGTTCGCGCCGCGCCGGGCATGGTGGTGGCGACGGCGGGGGTGTCGAACCTCGCGATCATCGCCGAGCCGGACGCCGTTCTGGTCTGCGACCTCGGCCGTGCGCAGGACGTGAAGGCGCTGGTGGAGGAACTGGGGCGGCGGGAGGCCTCGCCACCGTCCGTCGAGAGACCCTCCTTGCCGGCGCTTGCGGACCAACTGGGCCGATGGCTCAAATTGAACGCCCTGCCGCTGTGGGCGACGCTGGGGGTGGAGGCCGACGGCGGCTTTGCTGAAGCCCTGGACCAGGACGGGGCGCAGGTCGGGGAGTTCCGGCGGGCGCGGGTCCAGGCCCGGCAGGCCTGGGTGTACAGCCTGGCGTCGATCTGGGGATGGGGCGACGGCTATGGCGCTGTGGTCGAACGCGCACTTGCGCGCTTTGAGGCCACCAACCGGCGCGAGGACGGCCTCTACAGAACCCGTGTCAGCCCTGCGGGAGCTGTCCTGGACGATACGGCGTCTCTCTACGACCAGGCCTTCATCCTGCTCGCCACGGCCGCCGCTTTGGAGGCCGGCGTTGATGTGGAACGGTCCAGACGGACCGCCGCGGCGGTTCAGATCGCTCTCGGCGCGCTGGCCCTGCCCCAGGGCGGCTGGCGGGAGCTGGCGGGGCCGGCGTTCCAGGCCAATGCGCACATGCATCTGCTGGAGGCGGCGCTGGCCTGGGAGGTCCTCGAGCCGGACGGACCATGGGCGGGCATCGCCGATGCGATTGTGGCTCTGGCCCGCGCGCATTTTATCGACGAACGCGACGGCTTTCTGCGGGAGTTCTTCGGATCCGACTGGCGACCGGCGGAAGGCGAGGCCGGACGGCTGGTGGAGCCGGGGCATCAGTTCGAATGGGCCTGGCTGCTAACCCGGTGGGGCCGGTTGCGTGTCGATCCCTGGGCGCTCGAGGCGGCCCGGCGCCTGTTCGCCGCGGGCGAGCGAGGCCTTGATCCGGTGCGCGGTGTGGCATTTGACGAAATGGACGATACCTTGCGCCCGCGCTCGTCCCGCGCCCGGCTATGGCCTCAGACGGAGTGGCTGAAGGCCGCCCTGATCCTGGCGGAAGAGGCGGAAGGTGAGGACCGCGGGCGGCTGGTCGGCAGCGCCGCCGCCGCCCTGCGGGGCCTGTGGCTGTATTTCGCGCCGTCGGGTCTGTGGCGGGACAAGCTGGGCGCGGACGGCGCGTTCGAAACGGAGCCGGCGCCGGCGAGTTCGCTCTACCACATCGTGGCGGCCTACCAGCAGCTACGCGAAACCGCGGTGCGCTTGGCCCGGACCTGAGCGTTCAGTCGATCAGGCCCGACCGCTGCCGAGGCTTGCGAGCCATCGCAGAGGAAAGAGGCGCGGAGACCGGAAGCGGCAAGGGCTGGAGCTCGCCATAAAGCCCGGCGGCGCGCGACGGGGCAGCGTTCCAGCTATCGCCGGCGCGTTGATTTTGCGAATGAATTGCAGACATGCAACGTCCCCTCTGTTAATCTTTACACTTCGGTAATCTTCACGCAACCCGAAACCGGTCACGCACGGCGGTCCGACTTGCGCGTGCGGGTACGGACGACACCTGCCAGCCTGAATGCGCGAGGCCTGTATTGCGCACTCGCGTGAAACAACTGCGACGAGACCCCACTTCTTGCTCCGTCGCGTCGCTGCTATAGGAAACGGCCGTGTCGGGACGGTCGGTGACGACGGCCATCACGCGCGTCTGTTTGTGTTCAGAGACCTATGCTTTCAAAGCTTTTTCGATCCCGAACCCAGGTAGCCGCGCCGGCGGCGCCAGCCGTTCCGGATGGGACCGTCGTTTGGGCTGTGGGCGATATCCATGGTCGGCTGGACCTGTTGAACCCGCTGGTAGAGGCGATGATCGCCGATCTCCATGCGAGCGCGGCCACGCGCAAGGTCGTCGTGTTTCTGGGCGACTATATCGACCGTGGGCCGGACTCCCGTGGCGTCGTCCGGCTGTTGGCGGGCCTGTCGGACGTCCAGGGTGTCGAATGGCGGTTTCTGAAGGGGAACCATGAGCAGGCCATGCTGGGCTTTCTGGACGAGCCGTCCGCCGGACCCAAATGGTGCGAGTACGGGGGCGACAATGCGCTGCGCTCATATGGACTTCGCGTTCCCGACCTCGCGCACCGGGCTGAGGCCTGGGCGCGGGTGGCGGCCGACCTGCGGCACAAGCTGACCGACCGGGAGATCGAGTTCCTGGAGAACCTGGAACTGAGCGTCACCATCGGAGACTATTTCTTCAGCCATGCCGGCGCGCGGCCGGGGGTCGCGCTGGACCGGCAGGCGGCGGAGGATCTGATGTGGATCCGCCAGCCGTTCCTGCACAGCCAAACGGCGTTCGAGCGGGTGGTCGTTCATGGGCACACGCCCACACCCTGCGTGCATGCGGATCACCGACGGATCGGAATCGATACCAAGGCTTATGACACGGGCGTGCTGACCGCCCTGCGACTGCAGGGGCGGGAGCGGAGGCTGCTGCAGTCCGTCGGGCGGCGACGCGGGCCGCACCGGCGAACCGGGGGCGACGAATACCTGCCCGCAGAGGGCACAGACATCGTTATTCGTACGGAGCCGCTCGACCCCGAACACGCTGATCTCGGCGGCGTCGGATAATTCCGTCGCCCTTGAGGTGCTATGCCGGATGAGAGCGCTAGCGGCGATCGGGTCGCGCGATGCCAGCCGCAGGAAGCCTGCGGAAGCGGAGATTCACGTACGCTGCGCGGACCGCTGGGTCAGTTCGAGCAGACCACAGCACAGGGCGAAGACGACAGCCAAGGTGACGGTCCGAAGAGGATAGTCGCCGGCGGAGTGCAAAATCAGAACCCCGATGCCGATGCTGGCGGCGCGTTGCAGGTCGCCTTCCCGGGACGGCGGCGCCTTCCAGGCGGTCCAGCACCGTCGAAAGTACCAGACAAGGAACGCCAGGATCACGCCGATGCCGAGCCAGCCAGCCTCGAGCCATGTCTCGAGATAGTCGTTGTGGGCCTGGTTGAAGAAGGTGCTGTCCAGCTCTTCCAGCGGCTCGACCGATCGATAGACCGCGTCGAAGCTGCCTACACCGGAACCGAGCGGAAGATAGTTCTGGGCGGCTTCAGCGATCAAGGGCCAGCGCTCGAAACGTGCCTCAGGCTTGTCCTGATCAAACCGCGCCAAGATGGGCGGGAGTGCCATCACCGTGACGGCTGTCAGCGCCGCCCCGATCGAACCGACCATCACTAGCAGCCCCGGACCCGGCCGGCCGCGTCCGGCGGCGACCCAGCCAGCCAGCAAGCTGACCACCATCACCGGCGCGAACAGGGTAATTCCGGCCCGCGATCGGATCGCCGCGAGAGTCACGACGACCAGCCCGGCGAACAGGGCCCCGAACCACAGGGCAGAGGTCCGTTGGTCTCGCCGTCTGAGCGTCGCCGCGCCGACTATGACGGCGAAGGGCAGGGCGATGAGCAGGAAAGACGCCAGATGGTTACGGTTGGCGAAGAAGCCGGTGACCGAGCCTGCTCGCGTCCAGTTCCAGAGATAGAGGCTGTCCCCCCCGCTGGCCAGTTGGGCAACTCCGAGAATAATGCCCGCAATGGCTGCGGCGATGCAGCACTGGACCAACCGCTCCCTCTGGACATGGGACAGCGACAGCATGGCGAGGAACAGGGCGGTCGGCGGCGCCAGCGCTAACGCTGACCTCCAAGTCTGATCAGGGGCCACGCTGAGCGGTGCCCAGTCGGGCTCCAGACCGGCGAGTTCCAAGGCTAGCACCATCTGGTCGCGACCGGGGAGAATGGTCCACACGGCCGGAGGAAGCGGAATTGACTGGATCAGTGGAATGGCGACGATGGTCGCCACCAAGCCAAGCGAAAACCTGTGTTCGCGCCATAGACCGGTCAGAATCAGCTGGCGGGATGCGAGCACCAAAAGCGGCAAGGACACCAGCTCAACAAGTGCAAGACGCAGGGCATGCCCTTGGCTGGCACCGCCAAAGGCAAAAGAAAAGGCCAACAGAACAAGCGCCGCAATTGCAACGCCGTCCCACTGGCCTTTCCAAGTAACTCTCGGCACGCGCTAGGTCAGATGTTTGACAAAGACGACGTGACCGCGGTCAGTTTAGTCGCTTTCCGAGCTGTCGTCGGTCGCCACGACGACCGTCGTGATCAGAACGGCGGCACCGATTAGGAGCACGAAGACCGGCACGCCGGCGAACTCGGAGCCCGCGTCGGAGCTGGCGCCGACACGGTCGCCCACGCGGACGACGGCTGAATTGTTAGCGGCGGCGGCTTGGCCGGCTACGAGCAGCAAGCCCGCCGTCACGGCAGCAATGGTCTTACGCATGCGTTGATCCCCTGGATTCTATTGGTACGACGGGCGGACCCGCGAGCTATCGAGAACGTGTATAGGGGGCGAAGGTTTCAAAAGCAATACGGTTTCAAGCTCAGAAGCTTGGCCCTTGGGTGCCTGTGAACTCAACCGGCAGGGGAAATGGCCATCCGGTCGAACCAGACCGAGGTCGGAGTCCGACGATCGCCCCCGCGAGTCTCCAACCTCAGCAACTGAGCCGGACACCCAGCCGGGACTTCGAACCGCGCCGACAGGTTCCTCCAGTTATTCGGGGCGGTGTCGGGAGCTCCAGCAGGGAGAAGAATTTTCGCACCTCCGCCGGTTGCGCACGATAGAGTCCAGGCTAGCCGGGCGGCGGGGTCGCCAGTCTCGCTCCTGACAACCGCGCTGAAACGATAGGCACCCGGAGCCAGGTACGTCAGTTGCTCCGCAACCGTTCCCGTGGCGTAGCCGTCGTAGTCGACGCGCAAGGCGCGGTTCGACGGGGCAAGGTCGTCGGCGACGATTTCCGCTACAATCCCGGCCTTCTCGAAGAGCCGCCACTGGAAGGGAGCAGGGTGGGCAGTTTCGTCAAAACCGCCGTTGGTCACCGCTGTAGCCATCGGTGGGCGACTTAGGCGCCGGCGGATGGTCTGTAGGGCCTCAAGCCCGCCTGCATTTATCAGTGCATTGTATAGCGGCTGCAATTCTTCGTTGGTGAATGGTGCCCGGCCGGCCTCTAGCAAAACCGCAAGGCTCGCCCCCACCTGCAGACCCTGCGGAGTCTGGTTCAGGCTGGCGAGATATGCCACGCGCCACGGGGGACGCGCGGCGAGCAATTTGGCGACAACCGGCAGGGCTCGCTGCGGATCCGCGGCACCTGCGGCGGTAAACAGCCGGAAGACCTGGGGCTGGATGTCCTCCCGACGCCGAACCAGCGTATCGGCATGGGCGAAGGAGGAAGCGTAGTCGCCGCGCCGAAGTCGGCGCTCGACCAACCAGGCATGGGCGGGGTCGTCACGCAGGCTCCAGTTGCCGGCCAACGTCAGGATATCGTCTGCCGCATCTTCGCGTCTTGCCCGGGCTTCCGTCAGGCCGAGCACGCGAAGCGCCCGGACGTCGAAGGGCGACCGGGCAAGCGCGTCGCGGCTGAGCGCCGCGGCGTTGTCGACACGCCCGGCAGCCAACTCGGACTCCGCCGCCCGGCGCAAGACCAGCGGCGATCCCGGGGCGAGGCGGATCGCAATCTCGACCGGCGCCCTTTGGAGCAATGGCTGGATCGCGATCTGCCAGCCCAGGAAAACGGCGGCGGCCACCAAGCCATAGGAGGCGATCTCCCCGGCACCCTGAAGCCGGCGCGGAGCGGCGGACCCGTCCGCCCGGTCCCTCAACGCCGCTTGCCCTTCTTGCCGCCCTTCGCCTCAGGCTCGGCTCCGTAGTGGTAGTCATAGGCGTAATCATAGCCGCCATAGCCGTAGGCGGCCGACTTGGTACTGAATTTCGTCAGGACTGCGCCGAGCAGGTGTGCACGCCCGACTTGGAGACGCTTAAGTGCCCCGCGCGCCTGACCCCGACGTGTGCCGCGGGACTCCAGCGCGAAGAGGACCCCGCTGACGGCGGCCGCGAGCATCGGGGAGTCCGCGAAGCCCAGCACCGGCGGCCCATCGATGATGACGTGGTCGAAATTGTTGCGCGTCTCGGCCAGGAACTGACGCAGGCGGTCTCCACCCCAGAGTTCCGCGGGGTTGGGCGGCAGGGGGCCGCAGGGGATAAAGAACAGATTCTCCTGTCGCGTGGGCTGCACCACCCCGGCCAGATCTGCAGAACCGGACAGCAGATTGCTCATACCGCGCTCGTTCTCCACGCCCACCACGCGGTGCATGGATGGATTGCGCAGGTCGCCATCGACCAGAAGAACCCGCTTGCCGACGCGTGCCAGGTTGAGCGCAACGGCATAGGCCGTGGTCGATTTGCCTTCGGCCGGACGGGCGCTGGTGACCAGTAGGCTGCTGGGGGCACCGTCGGGGGTCGAGAACTGAAGCGCCGTCCGAAGCGAATAGTAGGCCTCCGAGAACCCGGATCGAATGTCGCCGAGCGCATCGGTGGGGGTCTCCCCCTTTTCGAGGAGGGGAACAACCCCGAGCAGTGAGATGCCCAGCTTCTTCTCGACATCATCGGGTGTCGCGAGGGTCTCGTCGAGGGCCTCGAGAACCAAGGCCGCCAGGACGCCGAGACCAAGGCCCAGCAGGGCGGCGAGCGCCATGTTCAGCAACATGCTTGGTTTGGACGGTTCCAGCGGAGGCGTGGCGAGATCCACGATGGAGATATTGTTGGCGGTTACGCCGCCCGTGACGCCGACCTCCTTATATCGCTGCAGCAGCCCCTCGTAGAGGGTGCGGGTGGTGTCGAGTTCGCGCTGCAGGATATTGTACTGGATCGAGCGGTCGCGAAGACTGAGGACATCCCCGGTCAAACCGGTGACTTGGGCCTGAAGTGACCGCTCCTGGCTGGCCGCGATCTCATACTGGCTCTGGATTGAACTCCGTATGTCGTTCGCGAGGGTCTCGATCTGTCCTTCGGTCTCCTCGATCTGAGCCTTCAGTTGCACCATCTCGGGATAGTCCGGCTGATAGACGCTGAGTTTTTGCTGGTAAGTGGCGTCCAGCACGGCTCGCTGTTCCGACAACCGCTGGATCGTGGGGTTCTGTAGCACCTCGGATAGCGTCATCAGGGGGGAGGTGCGCGCCGAGCGCCACCGTTCTTCCGCCGCTACCCGCGCCGCTCGCGCCTCCGCCAAGGCGTCGTTCATGGCGACCAGATTGTTGGAGGTCAGGGATTGGGTTGAGCCGATATTGTCGACCCCCGTCCCGGGCTCGCTGATGTTTATGATCTGCTGGTTGGCGGCATAGGCCACCAGCTGCCGCTCGGCCGATTCCAGCCGGTCCTTGGTCTGGGCGATCCGCTCCTCCAGGAAGGTGCGCGCATAGGAGGAGCTTTCAAACTTCCGGTCCAGATTGGCCTGGATGAAATTCTCGGCGAAGCCGTTGGCGATCCGGGCCGCGACCCCGGCGTCGGGATTGTCGTAGCCTACGGCAACCAGCCTCGAACCGCGAACCGGAGAGACGCTGAGGTTTTTCTGCACGGCCTTCAGCGCGGCGGCGCGGCGGCGCGCGGCCTGGGCCGCGGCCGTGCCCCTGGCTTCGGGTGGTTCGATCCCGATGGCCTTCAGTGCCGCGTCGGAATTGGCCAAACCCAAGCTTTCGATCACCCGTTCTGCTAGCGAGCGGCTGCGCAGTAGGCCGTACTGGGTCTGGAAGAACTCCTCGCCCTGGATCAGGCTCTCGCTGGGGGTCACGTCGGTCGAGTTGAACACCCGGGCCGCCTCCCGGTCGATCTGCAGGGTGGCCTTTGCCGTATAGATCGGCGTCATCAGCAGCGTCAGCGCCGCCCCAACGACCAAGGCCCCGAAGAAACAACCCAGGATCAATATGCGGTGCTTGAGCGCCAGCCGCCAATAGACCGCCAAGTCTAGAATCGGCTGGTCCTCGCCCCCGCCGGCCCAGCCATCAGCTTGCACGGTGTACTGGCGCGAACCGGGGTGCGACTCCGCGCTGGAACCGCCGAATCCCGGCCCCCGACGCAGGCCACGTTCATCAGCGAAATTGTCATCGCCCAGCATCATGCCATCCGCTACGGTTTGCGGCCGCGGCCGCGCTGAAACATCTCGGGCTGATATCGCAAAGCCCGACTCCACGCACATAAAATCGGCTCGACCCCGCGCCGAATTTACGACGGAGCCCGAGACTTGTTCGTCTCGAGCTCTGCGGTCCGCCCCGCCCTACAAGGTGACCGCCGGCTCAAAACGGCCTGAAGACCGCCAGGGCCGGAACGGCACCCAGTATCTCGCGCAGGGCCACGTTGAGGCGCGAGGTATCGACCACGACGACATCGTCGCCGAGCACCTCAGGATCGGGTGCCCGGCCTTGCCGGATGGCCGTCAAGTCGAACAGGGCCACCGAACGCTGGCCCTCGATCGTGCGGAACACGGCGACCTTGGTCAGGTCGGCGACGCGCGTAGGGCCTTCCGCCATGGCCACGGCCTGAAGTAGCGAGGTCGAGCCTCGCATCTCGTATACGCCGGGCTTGGTGACTGCCCCGTCGATGGTGATCTTCTGGTTGGCGGCCTCTTTTACGGTTACCGTGACTTGGGGATCACGCAGATACTGCGCCGCCAAGCGGTCGGCGATGTCGGACGACATCTCGCCCGCGGTTCGCCCCGCGCCGCGCACCGACCCGATCAGCGGCATGTTGATATTGCCCGAGGTATCAACCACCAGCTCCTCGAACGACAGATCCTCGACTTGGAACACGCGCACGTCCAGCTTGTCGCCCACGCCGATGCGATATTCGGCGGGGGTCGCGGCGACCACCTGGACCGATTGCAGATCGACGGGTCGGGCGGCGGTCATCTGGCCGACGTCCATGCGGGGGCCGCCACAGCCAGCCACCAGGACGGCCACGAGGACCGGTAGAAGCGATAGGGCGCGGATCATCGGCGGACAAATACCTCGGAAAACTGACATGGCCTGGCCTGACTGGACGGACGACGGGGGCGAGCCCGGCCGGCGGCCATGCCGGCCCAACCTCGCCGGGAAGCCTTGTCCAGCACCGGGGGCGAGCGGTCAACGGGGGGCGTCGGTTTAATCGAGGCGATGTTCAGGTTGACCCAGCATTGTCTAAACGGACTCAAGCTCTTCCCCTCGCCATCGGGGAGCCTATGGCAGTCCCTCTACCCCTGCGGGAGAAAGTACCCCGTCGAATAAGACTCGGCTCTCCGAATCCTTACTCCAGCTGCGGGACCACCAAGACCACATCGCGTCTGGGCCGAACGCGTTGACCTGAACGCCGTGCTCGGCCGTTTGAACGGCCGCCGCATGCGACGGCTGTCATGCAACCCACACCNNGGGGGGGGGGGGGAGGCGTTCGATGAAACCTCGCAATCGCTAACCGGCACCGCCCCGGACCTTGGGCCGCATGACGGCCGATTTCGCCGCCTAGTCGATGGAGAAGACGCCTGCGTCCTTGGATATCATATGGATTTGCTTAATGTTTCGGAGTCTGCCACATGGCGGAGCTTGTCGCGGAAGCTGGGGTTAGGCGAGCCTCTCGTAGGGATGGGTTCGAGGGGATTTATGACGGGTGTCACTAAAATCGTACGGGCTGACCTGACCCTACTCCGGGCGACGACCGAGCTCCGCGTTAAACAACCTACTGGGTTCCGATGAATTCGTCCGCCGAAATTATCTCTCGCCTTCAGAACAAGGTTGCCGTGATTGGCATAGTGGGGCTGGGCTACGTCGGCTTGCCGCTGGCGGTTCGACTTAACGAGGTCGGGTACAAGGTTCTCTGGTTGGACATCTTTGCCGCCAAGGCCGAGCGCCTTAACGAGGGCCTGAGCCTGATTGAGACCGGTTTCGTCGTTGGCGGCGGCGCAAGGGCGGCGTTGCGTAGCCGGGGCCATCACGGATGATCGAACACCCGCTGCAAAGACTGTCCGGCGAATCCGCGCCCGACGCGGCTGAGATAAGAAGACGTCGGGGTAGGACGGACTTGGGGATCATCGCCGGCTCGGTCGTGGTCGGCATCGGCCTGATGCCGTTCCTATACGCGGCGGCGCTCGTCGACGTTGGCATGGCCGCAGCCCTGTCGGGAGACACCCTGAGGCACATCCTTATCAACGCGGGGGTCAACACCCTAGTCATGATCTGGGCCGCCCGGCTGGGCGGCCGATTGGATCACAAGCTCGCGGCCGTGCTTTCGCGCGCGCTGATCCTCCATGGCTCGCTCGCCTTCTGGATCCTGGTCGCGCGAGAGCCATACTCAAACCAGGTGATGCTCATGGCCGGCGGCGCTTCCGCCATTGCCGGACCGACGGTCGTGCTGATACGACATTGTGCGCATGAGGTGCGCGCCGCCCTGCTAGGGCCTTGGCACCCGCTCGTCGAGCGGGTGCAGATTCCCTGCGACCTTATCCGCGACCCCGCGACTAGCCTCGCCCCCTACGATGTGTTGCTTACCGCAAGCGTGGTCGACCTGTCCCCGGAGTGGGCCACCGCCCTGTCGAAGGCGATGCTGATGGGCCAGCCTGTCCGGCTGCTCGCGGAGTTCGTCGAGGAGACCCAGGGTATCGTATCGCTTGAGCATTTCGATCTCGAACACCTGCCAGAGGCCGGCCTGACGTCATATCGGACGCGAAAACGGCTGATGGACATTGGTCTGGTGGTGCTTGGTTTGCCGGTGGCGTTGCCCCTCCTGCTGATCGGGGCGGTACTGGTGCTTGTGACGATGGGACGCCCGGTCCTGTTTGTGCAGCCGCGGGTCGGCCTCGGCGGCTCCGTATTCCGGATGTTCAAGCTGCGCACGATGCAGGTGGCTCCTCCGGAGGACGGCGTGCGCGCCACGTCCACAGGTGATCTCCGCGTGACGACCGTGGGCAAGGTGCTGCGCCGTTTCAGGATCGACGAGCTACCACAACTGCTCAATGTACTGCGAGGCGACATGAGTGTGATTGGCCCTCGACCCGAGCAGCCAGCCCTCGCCGAAGAGTATGTTCGAAAAATCCCCACTTTTGCTTACCGTTCTCTTGTTCGTCCTGGCATCACCGGCTGGGCACAAGTCCGCGCCGGATACGCAGCCAATCTCGAGGAATCGCGGACCAAGCTCACATACGATCTTTTCTACATAAAGAATTTCTCGTTCGCGCTGGACTTGCAGATTCTCGTGCGCACGATCTGGACGCTGGTCGGCGGCGCGGGCGTACGATAAAGAACCGCTGGGATAGAGGCTTCAATGAGCAGTAACACCGTTCTGGTAACCGGCGGCGCCGGCTACATCGGCAGCCATGTCGTCCTCGCGCTCCGCGAGGCGGGACGGCCTGTAGTTGTAGTTGACAATTTGGTCACCGGGCGTCGCGAGGCAGTGCCTTCCGACGTGCTCTTGCATGAATTCGACGTCGCTGACAGGGCGCGCGTTGCTCGGGTGCTGGCTGACCATGAGATAAGCGCGGTGATGCATTTCGCCGGCAGCATCGTGGTTTCGGAATCCGTCGAGGATCCGGTCAAATACTATGCAAACAACACTTCGGCGTCTTTGGCTCTGCTGAGCGCCTGCGTCGCAGCAGGGGTTGATCGGTTCATCTTTTCCTCGACGGCCGCCGTATATGGTGAACCGTCCGTAGCTGAGGTGGATGAGTCCACCCCGACGGCTCCAATCAGTCCATACGGCTCTTCCAAGCTGATGACCGAATGGATGATCCAGGATATCGAACGGGCGCATCCATGGTTCCGGGCGGTCCGGTTGCGCTATTTCAACGTCGCTGGGGCCGACCCTGCCGGGCGCACTGGCCAGGCTGGGCCTGAGTCGACCCACCTTATTCGGGTTGCCCTCGACACCGCCTTGGGCCGTCGTGAGGCGCTGGAGATCTTCGGCGATGACTATGACACGCGCGATGGGACATGTGAGCGTGACTACATCCACGTTAGCGACCTCGCCGACGCCCATGTCGCGGCTCTCAATTATCTCGACGCCGGGGGCAAGGGAGACGTCTTCAACTGTGGCTATGGCCGAGGGGTGACGGTTAAGGAAGTTGTGGCCGAAATCGGCCGGATTACGGGAAGCCCGCTTCGACATCGGCGGGCACCGCGTCGGGCCGGCGACCCGCCAAGCCTGATTTCGAATCCGGTCAAACTGCGGGCAAGCTTGGCTTGGGAGCCTCGCAACGCGGAACTCGCACGTATTCTGGAAACGGCGCTCGCATGGCAACGTTCCCGCGTCCACCCCGGGACAAGTAGCGACCAGCGGCGTGGTGCGGGCGATGAGTTGACCCGAGCGTTTGATGATTA
The DNA here is from genome assembly GCA_002343425.1 of Brevundimonas sp. UBA2388. GTDB lineage: Bacteria > Pseudomonadota > Alphaproteobacteria > Caulobacterales > Caulobacteraceae > Brevundimonas. The sequence goes on along the minus strand of DDSO01000137.1, from coordinate 19,958 downwards.
CGTCCCGGCCAAGGCATGATTCCGTGCTGGATCGTGTTCGGGTCGGGTGTCCCGTCGAACTCTACTATCCCGAACCCAGGCACCTCCGGCCAGCCTACATCGATTATGGCTAGGGCGGCGGCTATCTGCCGGTCAGCCAACGAATGGTCCGCACGGTCTTGAGCCCGTCCACGTATCCCTACCTGTCCATCGCGGAGATCGCCCAAGTGTGTTCCGCCGTCGTTTCCGCCACCATTTCGAAAGCCTGAGCATCAGCCGTGACCGAACAACAGACTCCCCCGCCCGCCGCCAGCTCGCTCGCAGACTTCCTCGCCCGGCTGGATCGCCGCGAGTCCCGCATCGGCGTTATCGGCCTCGGCTATGTCGGCATCCCGCTTGCGCTGCGCTTCCAGGAGGTCGGCCTCACCGTCTTGGGGTTCGACATCGACGGGGAGCGGGTCTCGACGCTGAACGCCGGCGAATCGCCGATCGAGCACATCCCCGCCGAACGGATCGCGGCCATGATGCGCAACGGCTTCCAGGCCACCACCGACTTCTCCCGCATTCCCGAGGTCGATGCGGTCATTATCTGCGTGCCGACTCCCTTGAGCCGGCACCGCGAGCCTGACCTGTCGTTCATCGTCGAGACGATGAAGACGATCGCGCCTTACCTCCGGGCCGGGCAGATGCTCTCGCTCGAAAGCACGACCTGGCCCGGCACCACGGAAGAGGTGCTGCGGCCGTTCGTGGACGCGCGGGGATTCGTCGTCGGTGAAAACTTCTTCATTGTCTATTCGCCCGAGCGCGAGGACCCGGGAAATCGGAACTTCACCACCCGGGCGATTCCCAAGGTGGTCGGCGGCGTGTCGCCGGCCTGCCTCCAGGTCGGCGAACGGCTGTACGGCGCGGCCGTGGACCGGATCGTTCCGGTCTCCTCCACTCGGGCCGCCGAACTGACCAAGCTGCTCGAGAACATCCACCGGGCGGTGAACATCGGGCTGGTCAACGAGATGAAGATCATTGCCGACCGAATGGGCATCGACGTCTTCGAGGTGATCGACGCGGCCGCGACCAAGCCCTTCGGCTTCACGCCCTACTATCCAGGTCCGGGCTTAGGCGGCCATTGCATCCCGATCGACCCCTTCTATCTGACCTGGAAGGCTCGCGAATACGGCCTATCGACCCACTTCATCGAGCTGGCCGGCGAGGTCAATCGCGAGATGCCGCAGTGGGTGGTTACCAAGATCACCGACGCCCTGAACGACCGCGAGATGTCGCTGAAGGGAAGGCGCATTCTCGCCTTGGGCATCGCCTACAAGCGGGATGTCGACGACACGCGAGAGTCGCCGTCGGTGCTGGTGATGGAGATCCTGCGCGAGCGCGGTGCCATCGTCGACTATTCGGATCCGCACGCGCCCGTGTTTCCGAAGATGCGCGAGCACAGGCTCGACCTGTCGTCGGTCGAGCTGACCCCGGAAAACCTAGCTTCATACGATGCGGTGGTGCTACTGACGGACCATTCCAGCTTCGACTACGACACGATCTTGGAGCACTCGCGCCTGATCATTGACACACGCGGGAGGTACCGCGGAGGCGAACCGAACGTTGTCAAGGCCTGACCGAGTAAAGAGGAGGAGGGTGAGTATGGTCATCAAGGTGCATCCGACGGCCTTTGTGGACGAGGGCGCGACAGTCGGGGACTACACCGCGATCTGGCATTTCTGTCACGTCGAGTCCGGTGCCGTGATCGGTGAGAACAACAACCTAGGACAGAACTGCTACGTCGGCCGCACGGGCGTGGTCGGTAATGGCTGTCGCCTGGGCAACTCGGTTTCGGTGTGGTCGCACGTAGAGCTTGAGGATTTCGTCTTCTGCGCGCCTTTTATGGTGTTCACTCACATCGCCTTCCCGCGCGCCGCGGTCAGCCGCCGCCAAGTGTTCGTCAAGACGCGGGTCGGGACGGGCGCGACGCTGGGGGCCAACTGCACGGTTGTTCCGGGCGTCACCGTCGGCCGCGGCGCCTTCGTGGGCGCCGGCGCCACCCTGACGCGGGATTGTCCGGACTGGGCGCTGCTGATCGGTTCGCCCGCGCGTCAAGTGGGCTGGGCGTCGGCCTATGGCGACAAGATTCCGCTCCCGCTGTCCGGGTCGGGCGAGTGGGTCTGTCCAGTCACGGAGGATCGCTACGTGCTGGCGGGCGATCGCCTGACGCGAATCCCAGGCCCTGAAGACATCCTGGCTTATGTGCCGGGGCGCGAGCTGCTACGCGCCGCCGCGCGCGCCTAAGGAATCAACGAGACGACATGAACATCAAAGGCAAGAAAATCCTGGTCACGGGGGCCGACGGCTTCATCGGGTCGCACCTGGTCGAGCACCTAGTCGCCCAAGGCTGCGACGTGCGGGCCTTCGTCTACTACAACAGCTTCAATAGCTGGGGCTGGCTGGACCAAGTCTCGCCGGAGGTGAAGGGCGCGCTAGACGTCTTCGCCGGCGACGTCCGCGATCCCCACGGCGTGCGTGCCGCCATGCGCGGGTGCGACGTCGTCCTGCACCTCGCCGCCCTGATCGCCATTCCGTACAGCTACCATTCGCCCGACACCTATGTGGACACAAACGTCAAGGGCACGCTGAACGTCGTCCAGGCGGCCCGCGACCTGGGTATTGAGCGCGTAGTGCACACCTCTACCAGCGAGGTCTACGGTACGGCTCGTTTTGTTCCGATCACGGAAAATCACCCGCTCCAGGGGCAATCCCCGTACTCGGCCTCCAAGATCGGTGCCGACCAGATGGCCCTCAGCTATCATGCCTCGTTCGAAACGCCGGTGTCGGTCATCCGCCCGTTCAACACATATGGCCCGCGCCAGTCGGCCCGCGCGGTGATCCCGACCATCATCACCCAGATCGCCGCCGGCGCGACCTCCATCAAGCTCGGCGCCGTCCACCCGACCCGCGACTTTAACTATGTGCGCGACACGGTGCGCGGCTTCGTCGCCGTGGCCGAATGCGACGCCGCCCTGGGTCAGGTGGTCAACGTCGCCAGCGACTATGAGATCTCGATCGGCGACACAGCGCGCCTGATCGCCGAGTTGATGGGCCGCGAGGTCGAGTTCGTCACCGACGAGCAACGCATGCGGCCCGTCGGCAGCGAGGTCGAGCGTCTGTGGGGTTCCAACGACCGGGTCACCGAGCTGACCGGCTGGCGTCCCGAGTTCCCTGGGGTCGAGGGCCTGCGTCGGGGCTTGAGCGAAACCATCGCCTGGTTCGGCGACCCCCGCAATCTCGGCCGCTATAAGGCCGACGTCTACAACATCTGAGCCATGACCCAATCCCGCGCCGCCGCCGTGCAATCCTCTGTCCTCGCCGACCGCATCCTGGCGGCGGTGCGCGACGTGCTGGGGCCCACCAACGGCGTCATGCCCCTGCACGAGCCGGAGTTTCGGGGGCGGGAGAGGGAGTACCTCAAGGACTGCATCGACACCGGCTGGGTGTCCTCCGTCGGGGCCTACGTCGACCGCATCGAGACCGATCTGGCACGCATCACCGGCGTCGAGCGGGCGGTCGCAGTGGCCAACGGCACGGCGGCGCTGCACATCTGCCTGGAACTGGTCGGAGTGAAGCCCGGCGACGAGGTGCTGATCCCCGATCTGACTTTCGTCGCTACCGCCAACGCCGTGTCCTATGCCGGTGCCCGGCCTCATTTCGTGGACTCCGAGGACGTCTCTCTGGGCGTCGACGCGGCGCGGCTGGAGGCTCATCTGGCCGGGGTGGCCGGGATCCGCGACGGGGTCTGCTACAACCGGACGACCGGCGCGCCCATCCGCGCCTTAGTCGTCATGCACGCCTTCGGTCACCCCTGCGACCTCGACGCCATCGAGGCCGTGGCCCTACGGTGGAACCTTGCGCTGGTGGAGGATGCGGCCGAATCCCTCGGCTCCTTCTATAAGGGCGTCCATACCGGCGGACGCGGCCGGGTCGCCGCGCTGAGCTTCAACGGCAACAAGGTCGTCACCACCGGCGGCGGCGGGGCGATCCTGACCAACGACCCCGAGTTGGGCCGGCGCGCCAAACACCTGACGACGACGGCGCGCGTGCCACATCGCTGGAATTTCATCCATGACGAGATCGGTTACAACTACCGCATGCCCAATCTAAACGCAGCCCTGGGCTGCGCCCAGCTGGAGCGTCTGGACGACATGCTCGCGCGCAAGCGCGATCTAGCCTCCCGTTACGCCGCCGCCTTCGAAGGGGTCGAGGGCGCGCGCTTCCTGGCCGAGCCTACGGGAACGCGGAGCAATTTCTGGCTCAACGCCATCGTGCTCGAGGATCCGGACCTGGTAGGACGGGACCGCGTGCTGGAGCGGCTGAACGACGCCGGCTATATGTCGCGCCCGATCTGGACGCTGATGCACCGTCTGCCGATGTACGCCGACTGCCCCCGCGCCGATCTGACGGTCGCCGAGCGGCTCGAGGCTACCGTCATCAACCTGCCGTCCAGCCCAAAGCTGGCCGACGCGTGAGCTTGCCCCTGACAGTCTGCGTCGTGACGGGCAGTCGCGCCGAATATGGTCTGCTGCAATGGGTCATGCACGACCTGCGCGACGACCCGGACGTCACGCTCCAGGTTCTCGCCACTGGCATGCATCTGGAACCCCGGTTCGGAATGACCGTCGATCAGATAGAGACGGACGGGTTCAGGGTCGATGCCCGCGTTCCGCTGGGCCTCGACGGCGATGCGCCCATCGACGTCGCACGCGCCATGGGCCGCGGCGTAGAGGGGGTGTCGAGGGCCTTGGTCGACCTGTGTCCGGACGTCATGCTGGTGCTCGGCGACCGTTTCGAGATCCTGGCGGCGGCCCAGGCCGCCTTGGTCCACAACGTGCCCATCGCGCACATCGCCGGTGGAGACGTGACCGAGGGCGCTTTCGACGAGGCCATCCGTCATGCCCTGACCAAGATGGCGCACCTGCACCTGACGACCAACGCTCAGTCGGCTGCTCGCGTGCGCCAGATGGGCGAGGATCCGGCCCGGGTCCACGTCGTCGGCAGCCCCGGTCTGGACCACCTGCTTCGGTCGAAGCTGCTTCAGGGCGAGGCCTTGGAGACCGCCCTCGGCGCGCCGCTGGGACCGCGCAACCTGCTGGTCACCTTCCACCCCGTGACGCTGGAGGCCGACCGCGGCGTGGGCGAACTGAACCAGCTTCTCGACGCCCTGGCCCGTCTGCCCGACGACCTGACGATCTGGATCACCCGACCCAACGCCGATCCGGGAAATCACGCCGTCAACGCCGCCTTGGACGCGTGGGCTGGCGATCGGCCCCAAGTCCGGCTGCACACCTCGCTCGGGCAGGTGCGTTACCTGTCGCTGATGGCCCAAGTCGACGCCGTCGTCGGCAACTCCTCCAGCGGCCTCTATGAGGCACCGTCCCTAGGTGTGCCGACTGTGGACGTCGGGGATCGCCAGGCGGGCCGTCTGGCGGCGACTTCGGTGATACGCGCCCCCGCCGAAGCCGACGCCGTCGACGCCGCGATCCGGCGCGCGTTGGACACCGACGCCTCGGGGACCGTCAATCCTTATGGCGACGGGCGCTCGGCCGGTCGGATCGTCGCGGCCCTCAAGGCCGCGCCGCGGGGGCCTGCCCTGCTGCGCAAGACCTTCCACGAGGTGACCCATGACTGATCCGGTTTTGGTCATCGCCGAGGCGGGTGTGAACCACAACGGCTCGCTGGAAATGGCTCGCCGCCTGATCGACGCGGCCGCCGACGCCGGTGCCGACCTGGTCAAGTTCCAGAGTTTCCGCGCCGAGCTTCTGGTCACCCGCCGCGCCGAAAAGGCCGCCTATCAGGTGACCAACACGGGGCAGGACGGCGACCAGCTGGCCATGCTCAAGGGTCTGGAGCTCTCGCTGGAGGACACCCGGGCCGTGGTCGAACACTGCCGAGACCGCGGCATCCGCTTCATGTCCACCGCCTTCGACATGCCCAGCCTGCATTTCCTCGCCGGGCTGGACATGCCGGCGGTCAAGATTCCATCGGGCGACCTGACATATGGCCCGATGCTGCTGGCGGCCGCGCGGCTGGGCCGGCCGCTGATCGTGTCGACCGGGATGGCGACCCTCGGCGAGGTCGACGAGGCCCTGTCGGTGATCGCCTTCGGTCTGACACGGGACGGCGATCCGGCCGACCGCACCGCCCTCGAGGCGGCGCGGTTCAGCGCCGAGGGCCAGGCCGCGCTCGAACACGCCGTCACCCTGCTGCATTGCACGACCCAGTATCCCGCCCCTCCGAAGGCGGTGAACCTGCGCGCGATGGACGCCATGGCGGAGGCTTTCGGCCTTCGTGTCGGCTATTCCGACCACACGTCGGGCACGGCCGTGTCGGTGGCCGCGGTCGCCCGCGGGGCCACCGTGATCGAGAAGCATTTCACCCTCGATCGAACCCTTCCCGGACCGGACCACGCGGCCTCGCTGGAACCAGCGGAACTGGCCAGCATGATCGCCGACGTGCGGACGGTCGAGGCGGCCCTCGGCTCGGCCCGCAAGGGGCCCGACGCTATCGAGGTTCCGAACCGCCGCATCGCCCGCCGCAGCCTGGTCGCGGCCCGTCCGATTGCGGCCGGCACCAAGATGGTGGCCGATGACCTGACGGCCAAGCGCCCGGCCGACGGCCTGTCTCCCATGCGCGCCTGGGACCTGATCGGGCGGGTCGCTGACCGCGACTATGACCCTGACGACCTGGTGGCACCGTGACCGGGACCGTCGTGATCGTCGGCGCCGGAGGGCATGCCCGCGTCGTGGCCGACGCCTTGCTGTGCCAAGGGGTCGAGGTCCGCGGCTTCGTGGATCAGGACCTATCGTTGCACGGAACGTACGTGTACGGTCGGCCTGTGCTCGGTGCGGAGGGGGCGCTTGACGACGAGGCCCTGGTGGGCTGCGACTTGGTCAACGGCCTTGGCGGGATCGGCCGGGAGCAGGGGTCGCCGCTGCGCCGTCGCGTGCAGGAGCGGCTCGAGGCGGCGGGCCGGCGATTCGTCGGCGTGCGCCATCCGACCGCCCATGTCTCACCCCGCGCGGAGCTCGCCGCCGACGTCCAGGTGCTGGCTGGTGCCTTCGTCCAGCCGGGTGCGCGCATAGGAACCGGTTCGGTCATCAACACTCGTGCAGTGGTGGAGCATGACTGCCGCTTGGGTGCCTTCGTGCATTGCGCACCCGGGTCCGTCGTGTGCGGAGCCGTCAGCCTGGGCGACGACGTCCACGTCGGTGCCGGCGCGGTGGTCCGTCAGGGGCTCACGCTCGGGCGAGGCGTGGTCGTGGCGGCCGGAGCCGCTGTCGTGGCAAACCAGAACGTCGCCGCCGTCCTGATGGGCGTGCCGGCCAGGGTGCGGGGATAGAATGGACGATTGGCGCAAGGCTCTCATTTCCCCCGACGCCGACCTGCGCGAGACGCTGCGGGTGATCGACGGCACCGGCACGGGGATCTCCCTGGTCGTGGACGACGACGGTCGTTTGATGGGCACGGTCAGCGACGGCGACGTGCGACGCGCGCTGATCGCGGGCGCGGACCTGCACGCCCAGGCGCATTCCATCCTGAACCGTAATCCGCGAGTGGCGCGTCCGGGTCAGAGCCGATCCTCCATGCTCGACATGCTGCGCGACCTCGGCCTGCACCAGTTGCCGATCGTCGACGAGGCGGGCCGGGCCGTCGGCCTGGTCACCCTGGACGAGATCCTGCGCGCGCCCGAGCGCTCGCATGAGGTCGTGATCATGGCGGGCGGCCTAGGCCAGCGCCTGTCCGAACTGACCCGCGACACGCCCAAGCCTATGCTGAAGGTGGGGTCGCGTCCGATTCTCGAGACCATCATCCTGAACTATGCGGGGCAGGGGTTCCGGCGGTTCTGGCTCTCGGTCAACTACAAGGCCGAGCAGATCGAGGCTCATTTCGGCGACGGCTCACACATGGGCCTGGACATCCGCTACCTGCACGAGACGACCCGCCTGGGAACCGGCGGCGCTCTCAGCCTGCTGCCGGAAACGCCGAGCGGGCCGATCGTGGTGTCCAACGGCGACGTCCTGTCCAAGGAAGACTACGGCGCGGTTCTGGACGCCCACCTGGCCGCCGACGCCCAGGCCACGGTGCTGGTCCGCGACTATGAGATCCAGGTGCCGTTCGGAGTCGTCAGCGCCGGCCCCGACGGCGTCACCGCCCTGCAGGAAAAGCCGACCCAGCGCTTTCTGATCAACGCCGGCGTTTATGTCCTCGCGCCCGAGGCGCTAGCCCTGGTGCCGCGCGACACCTTCTTCGACCTGCCGACCCTGCTGGAGCGCATGTTGGAGGTCGGGATGAAGGTCCGCACACACCGGGCGGAGGCCTATTGGATGGACATCGGGCGCCTGCCGGACTTCGAACGCGCCAACGCCGAGTTCAGCGCGGTTTTCGGATGATCGACGGTCTCTCGGTTCTGGCGGTGATCCCCGCACGTGGCGGTTCCAAGGGCGTGCCTCGCAAGAACCTGCGCCTTCTTGGCGGAAAGCCGTTGATCGCCTGGACCATCCAGGCGGCGCTCGAAAGCCGCAGCATCGACCGTGTCGTGGTGTCCACCGACGACGAGGATATCGCCCGAGTCTCGCGCGAGTGGGGCGCTGACGTTCCCTTCATGCGCCCTTCCGAACTGTCCAGCGATTCCGCCCCCGGAGACGCGCCATTCCGTCACGCGGCTGAGATGGTCCCCGGCTATGACCTGGCGGTGCTCTTGCAACCCACATCGCCGCTGCGCGGCCACGCCGACATCGACGGGTGCATAGAACTGGCAATCGCCAGCGACGGGCCGGTCGTGTCCGTATGCGAATGCGCCAAGCATCCGGCGTGGATGTTCACTCTTGACGGCGTGACCATGAAGCCCGTTCTGCCTGAGCTGGCCCGCACTACCCGGCGACAGGACCTGCCTACGGCGTACGCTCTTAGTGGGGCTGTCTATGTGATGTCGACGGCCGATTTGAGGGCCGGTCGACCGCTTGTCACTCCAGATACATCCGCGTATATCATGCCGCCCGAACGGTCGATCGACATAGATACAGAAATCGATCTGTTGATTGCATCAGCCTACCTTTGAGGAGATCTTTTTGACCAGTTCTAACGGAACTGCGGCCAGAGACTTGGAAGTAAAGTACGGTCTCCCGCGCGAAGTTAAGTTTTGCAAGGTGTGCGTCATCTCGAACCAGAGACCGAATTCTGCGGTCGAGTACGCGCATACGGCGGAATCGAAGAAGACCACGATCAACCTCGACGCTGAGGGGGTGTGCGACGCTTGCCGGGTCGCCCAGCGCAAGGGAGCGACAATCGACTGGGAGGCGCGGGACGCGGAACTGCGCGAGTTGTGCGACCGCCACCGCCGCAACGACGGGCACTATGATTGCGTCGTCCCGGGCTCGGGGGGCAAGGACAGCTTCTATGCGGCCCACATCCTGCGCACCAAGTATGGCATGCATCCGCTGACCGTGACCTGGGCCCCGCACATCTACACCCCGTGGGGTTGGCGGAACTTCCAGGCCTGGCTCCACGCCGGATTCGACAACTTCCTGTGCACGCCCAACGGCCGCACGCACCGCCTGGTGACCCGCTTGGCGGTCGAGCGCCTGTTCCACCCGTTCCAACCTTTCATGTTCGGCCAGAAGTCGCTGGCTCCGAAGATGGCGTTGCTGCACGATATCCCGCTGGTGTTCTACGGCGAGAACGAGGCCGAGTACGGGAACCCGATCGAGGACACCGAAAGCGCCCGCCGCGACTGGCAGTACTTCACGTCATCAAACAGGGACAACGTCTATCTGGGCGGCGCATCGCTCCGTGAGCTGAAGGAAGACTACGGAGTTGAGGACTATGAACTCCAGCCCTATCTTCCGGCCGATCCGGAGCAGATCGAGAAAAAGAAGGTCGAGGTTCACTACCTCGGCTACTATTTGAAGTGGCACCCTCAGAGCGCCTATTACTATGCGGTGGAGCACGGCGGGTTCGAGGCTTCTCCAGAACGCACTCCGGGGACCTACAGCAAGTACAACTCGATCGACGACCGCATTGACGATTTCCACTACTATACGACCTACATCAAGTTCGGGATTGGGCGGGCGACCTACGATGCCTCGCAGGAGATTCGCTCGGGCGATATCACCCGGGACGAGGGTGTGGCGCTGGTGAAGCGATTCGACGGCGAGTTCCCCGAGCGCTTCGCGGAGGAGATCTTCCAGTACCTCAGCATTCCGGAAGATCAGTTTCCCCAGGCCAGCGGCCGTTTCGACAACCCAATCCTGACCCGCGAGGGCTTCATGGAGATGGCCGACCGCTTTCGGTCTTCTCATCTTTGGGTCAAGGATGGCGGCAACTGGAAGCTGCGTCACACCGTCTTCGAATGAAGCGGACCCTGAACGGAAAAGGCGGAATCCGCGTGCGGAACATTCGACTGATCGCGCGTCTCGACATCAAGGCGCCCAACCTGATCAAGGGCGTCCGGCTTGAAGGCCTGCGGGTGCTCGGGGACCCCAAGGCGTTCGCGACACGCTATTACGAGGCCGGGGTGGATGAGATCATCTACATGGACATCGTCGCCAGCCTGTATGAGCGCAACAGCTTGGGCGATCTCCTGACCCGGACGGCGCGCGATGTCTTCATTCCGATCACGGTCGGCGGCGGGGTGCGCTCCATCGACGATGTGCGCGCTCTGCTGCGTGCCGGCGCCGACAAGGTGGCGATCAACACCGCCGCAGTCCGCCAGCCTGAGCTTATCAGCGAGGTCGCCTCACGCTTCGGCAGCCAGTGCATGGTGCTCAGCATCGAGGCGAAGTCCGCCGGTCCTGGAAAATGGGAGGCGTACACGGACAACGGCCGCGAACGCACGGGTCTGGACGTGCTGGAGTGGGTCAAGCGCGGGTGCGAACTGGGAGCGGGCGAGATCCTGCTCACGTCGGTCGACCGGGAGGGGACCCGCAAGGGGTTCGACGTGGAGCTGCTGAAGGCGGTGGCGGAGGTGGCTACCTGCCCGGTAATCGCCAGCGGCGGCATGGGCACGCTGGACCACATGCGAGATGCCTTGGACGAGGGGGGGGTGGACGCCATCGCCATGGCGGACGTGCTGCATTACGACCGGCTGTCGTTACGGGAGATTCGCGCGGCCGCCACCGACGCGGGCTACGTGCTGCGCCAGGACGTGGGAGCCGCAACGTGAAGGTCCATGTCGTAGACTACGGCGTCGGTAATCTGCACAGCATAGTCCGCGCCGTTGAGGCCAGCGGTGGTGAGGCGGTGCTGACCGACTCACCCAAGGAGCTCGCTCGCGCGGACCGGATGCTCCTGCCGGGCGTCGGAGCCTTCGAACCGTGCGCGCGCCGGTTGCAGGAGAGCGGTCTCGTCGAGCCCGTCAAGGAGTTCGTCCGGTCGGGCAAACCCTTTCTGGGCATCTGCGTCGGGATGCAATTGCTGTTCGACGAGAGCCGGGAGTTCGGCGTGCACCAAGGCTTGGGCCTGATCCCGGGCGTGGTCGATGCGATTCCGCCGCTCGACGCCGCCGGGGAGCGCAAAGTGCCCAACATCGGCTGGCGCCCGCTCCGGAGCCCCGGCGAAGGGTCGTGGGACGGCACCCTGATGGAGGGCCTTGAGCCGGGCGTGTCGTCGGCCTATTTCGTCCACACGTACAACTGCCATCCGGCGGACGCGGGGCATCGCTTGGCCGATGTCGACTATGTCGGCTATCAGATTTGCGCCGCTGTCTCCAAGGACAACATCACCGGCTTCCAGTGCCATCCTGAGCGTAGCGGCCTGGTGGGTCTCAGGATCATGGCCAATTTCCTGAGGTGAGCGCAAATTCTGGAAGCTGGGCGGCGGTACGCACCCTGTACCTCGGGGGCGTGCGCGTTCTCCTCTCGGAGAACGTCCGCCGCGCAGGAATCTATGTTGCCTCGGCACTGACCAGCGCACTGATACCGTTCTTGCTTCTGCCGATCCTAGCCCGGACATTGGGGCCGGAAGGATACGGCTTGGTCGGGGCGTTCACCGGCCTCGTCACCCTGGCGACGGTCCTGATCGGCTTGAGCACCCAAGCCGTGCTGACGACGACCTATTTCCGGGTCGAGCAGGAAAAGCATCGACGGTACCTCGCGAGTTGTCTGTGGCTGGCGGCCCTGACTGCGCCCACGCTCTGGATCGTCGCTACTCTGGCCGGGGACCAGCTGGAGCGCATGACCGGCATTGGTTCCGCTTGGACCTGGGCCTTGGTCGGCGCCGGTGCGGGCCAGTTCCTGCTGTCGGTGTCCTTGGCTATGTGCCAAGTGAAGGGGCGCGCGCTCCTGTTCGCGGGGATCCAGGTCGCCAACTCGGCGCTAAACTTGGGGCTGACGATGCTGCTGGTGTTTGCCCTCTCCCGGGGCTGGGAGGGGCGGGCGATCGGCCAGTGCGTCGCCACGCTCGGTATTGGCCTGGCGAGCCTGTGGCTGATCAACCTTAGGCAGGGCGTGCCGGTTCGCTCGGACCGCCATACCATGGTTGATACTCTGAAGTTCGGAGTCATGCTGGTTCCGCATGTTCTCGCTTCCGCCGTGATGGGGTCGGCTGACCGCCTGATTCTGGTGTCCATGATCGATGCGGCGGCGGCGGGCTGGTACTTCGTAGCCTTCCAAGTTGCCAGTGTCGTCTCCTTGACCAGCTCAGCGATCAACCAGGCGATGGCGCCTTGGCTGTTCCGGAACTTGTCCGCCCCCGGCGAGGACACGCGGGTCCGCATCGTGCGCACCTCATACTTGGTGATGGCGCTGCTGGTGGCCCAAGGGGCGGTCCTAGCGCTTCTGGCCCACCCGATAGTCCTCTTCGCCGGGGGGCCCGAGTTCGCGGAGGCGGTGCCGCTGGTGCGCATCCTAGCGATCGCAATGACGTTGAACGGGATCTACTTCCTGTTCACAAATTACATCTTCTATACTCACCGCACGCACCTGCTCTCCATGCTCACGGTCACGGTTTCGTTCGTCCAGGTCGCTGCGACGTTGGCGTTCGTGCACGTATTTGGCATAATCGGTGCGGCTTGGGCGGCGGTGGTTGCCAATCTGCTGTTCGCGGGAGGGGCGTGGGTGATCGCCGCTTGGCTCGTTCCGATGCCTTGGCTCGCTTTCCGGAGACTGGTTCGATGACGGCGAGAGCGATCGCAGATGCGGTCCTCGCTATAGAAGCGCGCGTCTTGCACCTGGACTGGCGCGTCAACGGCGTCGATCTTTGGCCACTTTATCGCAACGAGGTGCGGGGTCGCCTGTCCATCGCTCTTATCGGCGCCACCTCAGGTTCCCGATTTCCGCACCTGTCACAGTTTCTGGACCGGCGGGAGCAGCGGCTGCCCCCTTCCGACGAGTCGACGGTTGTCCTGCTGAATAACGGATTCTCGCGCCAGATTGTGGGCGGCCGAGCTTTCGACCGCCTTTGCACCCCTTTGGCGACAGAACTCGAGCGATCGGGACAGCGGACTTTGTTGCTGGATCAGGGGACACCGGCCGATTCCGCCTTGGCCCCCCGCGTGCGCGGAGTGGGCGCCCGCGTCAGGCGCGCCAAGCTGGCCGGCGTGCTTAAGGCGAGGCTGGGCGTCGACTCATGGACCGTGGAGCGATGCGCTGCCTTGGCGGCAGCCTACCGCGCGGAAGGGATCGACACGGCGTTCCTTCCGACAGCGAGAGACATGTACGCTCGGCAGATCGCGATGTTCGACTTGGCGATGATGTACGAAGGGATCTTGAGAGAGCAGCGGGCGAATCTGGTTCTGCAAGTCTGCTTTTACTCCGTCGCGGGTTACGCCATGAACTTGGCCGCACATCGGGTGGGCGCGCCGGTGCTGGATATTCAGCATGGTGTCATCGACCCCACCCATACAGCCTACGTCGACTGGGCGCCCACACCCGCCGGTCGGGCCCTCCTTCCTGACGGCGTATGGACCTGGAGCGACGCCGAGGCGGAGCTAGTGCGCCGGGGCCTCCACCTCCCCGCCTCGCAGGTCGTCGCCGGCGGTCATCCCTTCGTGGCCGCGTGGCAAGCCGGCTGGCTGGAGAGCGCCTCTGAGGCCCGCGCCGACGCTGCAGCGGTCCGGAGCGCGCGGCCCGATATGATCCATGCGCTGATCACGCTGCAGCCCGGGCTGATGACCGCCGCGGCGCTCGGCCCGCTGCTGGAAGCGATGCGGGAGGCGCCTGACGTCTTCTGGTGGATCCGTCAACACCCGGTGGAGCTCGCCGATGAGACTTCACGGGCTCTGTTTGACCAGACCGGCGCGAAATTCGATCTGGATCTGCCGTCGAGCCTGCCGCTCTATGCTGCCCTTGAACAGGTAGACATCCATCTTACCCATAGCTCCAGCACGGTGGCCGAGGCCGAGGCTTTCGGCGTGCCGTCGCTTCTCTGGTCCGACTACGGTAAGGAGCTGTTTTCCGACGCTATCGAACGTGGATGGGCTGTTGTTGTGGTTGACGGGGGCGAGCTCGCTCGGGCGATCGGTTCAAGCGATGCCGCGCGTCCCCTTCGGGTCGGGACTGAAGCGGTGGATCGCTTGTTGAGATCCCTGGAAGCCTTGCGCTCGGTAGTTCCCTACCAAGAATACCGTGGGTCCGTATGATGCGTGCTTTCGAAATACCGCAACAGACGCCCGGGAATTGGACCCGGAGCGCCGTCGATGTGCTGGCTGCGCTCATAATCTATTTATCGACATTGTATTTCGCCCCGCATGCGATTTTCGTCGTGGGTGCGGCTCTGCTGGTTCTAAATCATGGTGTTAAGTTACAGCAACGCGATCTGCTTCTTGGCGTATTTATAGTCGGTGCATTGCTGAACGTGTTTTTTCATTCCGGCGGCACGCTGCTTTCCGGCTCCATCTCCAGCATGGGTACGCCTTTGATCGCCCTGACGGTGATGGCTGGCCGGAACCTGTCGAAGCGGTTTCTCTTCACGATCGTATTGCTCACCATAGTGGAGATCGCCTTCGGCTTGTTCGAATTCTCGACGGGCCAGATTGCCATCAACTCCGCGCAAGCTGCTGTGGCCAGTCGTGACATGATCTCCACGTCAGATTTGCTTTACGGTCGGAGCGTCTTGGGGCTGTCAGCAAACAGTAGCGAGTTCGCCGAGAAGATATTCATCGCGGTACTTATTCTATATGGATTCACAGTTGGAAAACGCCTCAAGTTGGTGCTGATGGCGCTTCTTTTCGCCGGGCTGTATATCACCTTCAATCGTACCGCAATCATCGCCACGGTGCTCTACTTCCTGGTCATCTTCTTCATGTGGGCAATCAAATCTCCTCGCCGCATGCCCTTGGCAGCTGTGGTCGGTCTCGCAGCGTTGGGCGTGTGCGCGGTCTATCTGCAGCCGATCATCGACCAGTTCACGCGAGGCACCGGCTCCGTCACCTACTCCGAGCTTGCACGCCTCTACTATGGGCAAGCCGCCCTTGAGGATCTGATGGCCAGCCCGCTAACGGGCAACGGCTCTCTTAACTGGACCGTCCTGGATCCCTTCGGAGGGACACTCCAGCACGCGCATAACTCGTTGTTGATGCTTTTGGTCAAGCACGGCCTGCTGCTGGGGACGGTGTTCATCGTCTTCATACTGCTCGGGACGAACCGTCGATACATCATCCCTTTGGGTGTCATGCTACTGTTCTCAATCACGCAGTATTTCTTCTTCTGGAACATGTCCCTAGCCGATCTCCTCCTGCACCATTTCACGCGGTTCGGTCGTGAGGCCAATGCCTTCAAGCGCAGGGAGACCGGGATGGCGATGCCATGGAGAAGAGGGCGGCACGACCTCCCGAACCTCCCGAGGCCGACGATCCGGAGCCCTCGATGAGAATCCTGGTCCGGGCCACCAGTTTCATGAGCTCGCATGTCGTTCGACGTCAGGCCGACGCTGGTCACGATGTCACCGTGTCCGACATTCGCCGCAGGAACCGGGAAACTGACAAGAATCGAAGCTATCCAACCTGCTAGGGTAGTCTGACGCTGCAGCTTTGACAGCACGAGAATGGAACTGAAGATGTGCGGAATATTTGGGATCATTTCCCAGTCCACCTGGCCCAAGGGCGATCTGGTCGACCTGACCCGTTACGCGCAGCAGCGCGGCCGTGATTCCAGCGGCCTGCTGTTCCTGCGCGACGGCGCCTACAACGTCCACCGCGCTGACTTCCAGATCTCGCGCCTGCTGTCGGAATCGCGGCCCTACGACGCCGCGTTTGTCATGGGCCACAGCCGCCTGATCACCAATGGGCTGGGCGACAATCAGCCGGTGCTGCGCGAGGACATCTGCGTCATCCACAACGGAATCGTGGTGAACCACGAGGAGATCTGGGCCAAGATCGGCAAGGAACGACAGCTGCTGGTCGACTCCGAGGTCATCCCGGCCATCGCGGCGGCGCATCTGGAGAAGGGGGGAGCGGTCGAGGATATTCCAAGCGCGGTCCTCGGCCTCTGCAAGGGCGTCGTCGCCTGCGCCATGGTCTTGCCCCGCATTGGAAAGCTGCTGCTCTTCTCCAATAACGGCAGCCTCTATGTCGGCAGGAAGGGCGACGCGACCTATTTCGCGTCGGAGGCCTATCCCCTCTCCCAGGTGGGGTGTGTCGACGTCGTGCAGGTTAAGGACGAGAGCGTCGTGCTCGACATTCCTGCTTCAGACGCGGACTACGTCATTTTGAACAAGTCCGGCCGGAAGATGAATCTCATTCCCGACCTGGTTCTCTCCTCGGTCGAAGAAAAGCTGCTGGTCCACCCGAAGCACGACCTGCGCCGATGCACCAAATGCGTGTTGCCGGAAACCATGCCCTTCATCAGCTTTGACGAAGACGGCGTATGCAACTACTGCGCCAACTACAGGCCGAGGAACGCGCCGAAGCCCAAGGCAGAACTATTCGACCTTGTGAAGCCCTTCCGCCGGGCCAATGGGAACGACTGCGTGGTGCCGTTCTCGGGCGGGCGTGACAGCTGTTACGCCCTGCACCTGATCGTCAACGAACTAGAGATGAAGCCAGTCACCTACACCTACGACTGGGGCATGGTGACGGACCTGGGGCGGCGCAACATCAGCCGCATGAGCGCCGACTTGGGCGTCGAAAACATCATTGTGGCCGACGACATCGCCCAGAAGCGCGAAAACATCAGGATCAATTTGATCGCCTGGCTGAAGAAACCGGACCTCGGAATGATCAACATCCTAATGGCTGGCGACAAGCATTTCTTCCGACATGTCGAGACCATCAAGCGTCAGACCGGGATAAGCCTGAATTTATGGGGTGTGAATCCATTGGAGACCACCCACTTCAAGGCAGGTTTCCTGGGCGTGCCGCCGGATTTTGCGGAGGACAAAGTCTATAGCAACGGGGCCTTGAAGCAGGTGCGCTACCAGTACCTTCGTCTGATGGCGATGACGAAGAGCCCGGGATATTTCAACAGTTCATTGTGGGACACGTTTTCCGGCGAATACTATCGGAGCTTCCACAAGAAGACAGACTATTTCCACGTGTTTGACTACTGGACCTGGGACGAACGAGTCGTCGATCAGTGCTTGGCCATGTACGACTGGGAGAAAGCACCGGACACCAATACCACTTGGCGCATCGGGGATGGAACGGCCGCCTTTTACAACTACGTCTACTACACGGTGGCCGGTTTCTCCGAGCACGACACGTTCCGCAGCAATCAGATCCGCGAGGGGCAGATCAGCCGCGCCGAAGCGCTCGTCCGCATCGAGGACGAAAACCGTCCGCGCTATACTAACATCAAATGGTACCTGGACGCGGTGGGTCTAGACTTCGAAGACACGATCCGGGCGGTCAACGCCATTCCGCGGCTGTATGAGGAGGTGTCGGCGTGAGCGCCTGCATCTGGTATATTTCGAAATACGCCGCACCGCCACCGTACGGCCGCGTGGGCAGGCGCCCGTTCTATCTGATGCGCGAGATGGCCAGGCTGGGGCATCGCGCTGTCATTGTTACGTCCGATTCAAACCACTTGGCCAGCGCCCCGGACTTCAAGGGCTCCCATCTACGAACCCATGTCGATGGTGTGGACGTGTGCTGGGTTCGCACGTTCAAGTACCAGCGCGCCAACTCTTGGCGGCGCGTGGTGAGCTGGCTTGACTTCGAGTGGAAGGTGGCGCGGCTGCCGACGGATGGTCTCCCGCCTCCCGATGCAATCATCGTCTCAAGCCTTTCGCTGCTGACGATCTTCAGTGGGCTGCTCTTGAAACGCCGCTACGGGTGCCGACTGGTGTTCGAGGTGCGCGACATCTGGCCCCTGACGATCATTGAGGAAGGTGGATTCAGCCCGCGCAATCCGGGCGTGATGGTTCTGCGCTGGATTGAGAAGATGGCTTACCAGCGCGCCGATTTGGTGGTGGGCACCATGCCGAACCTGAAGCAACATGTGGACGAGAGCTTGGGCGACCGCCATGCGCCGGTGGCCTGCATCCCCTTCGGCGTCGATCCCGACATGACCGAAAAGGCCGAACCGCTTCCGGCGGAGTGGATCGCGCAGCACGTGCCCCAAGGTAAACTCATCGTCTGCCACGCCGGCACTATTGGCGTGACCAACGCCCTGGAGGTGCTTTTCGACTGCGCCCGGTCCATGAAAGGCGTTCCGGACGTGCATTTCCTGATCGTGGGCGAAGGCGCTCTGAAACCGAAGTTCGAGGCCGAGTGCGCCGACCTGCCGAACGTCACGTTCACCGGGTCGGTGCCCATGAGCCAAGTGCAGTCGGTGCTGGCTTTGAGCGACCTGCTGTACTTCTCGGTCAAACCCTCAAGGGTCTGGAAGTACGGTATGTCGCTGAACAAGGTCATCGACTACATGCTGGCTGGCAAGCTGATCATCGCCTCCTACGCCGGCCATCCAACCATGGTGGACGAGGCGGGGTCTGGGGTCTCGGTGCCCCCCGGCGACGCGGTGGCGCTGAAGTCCGAGATTCTCAGGCTGGCGGCCCTTCCCCCGGCGGAGCGTGAAGCGATGGGGCGTACGGGCCGGGACTGGATCCTGCGCCACCGGGACTACCGGACGCTCGCCGAGAATTATCTGAGGCTGGCCCTTCCCGATCAGATCAGCGCTTGAAGGCGAGCCGAGGGCATCCACGACCCATGGCCGAGCGTCCTGTGCTTAACGGGTCGGCAGATTGAGCAGAGCGCCCATGCTCGCCTTGGCTCCCCAACACGCCCGGTAACGACTCAGCCTCCGGCCCGCACCCGCACCAGCTCCTCCACCACCCCCGGATCCGCCAGCGTCGACGTATCCCCCAGCGCCCCCACGTCCCCCTCGGCGATCTTCCGCAAGATCCGCCGCATGATCTTCCCCGACCGCGTCTTCGGCAGACCCGGCGCCCAGTGGATCACATCCGGCGCCGCGATCGGGCCGATCTCCTTGCGGACGTGGGCGATCAGCGCATGGTGCAGGTCGTCGTGCGGCTCGACGCCGGCGTTCAGGGTGACATAGGCATAGATGCCCTGACCCTTGATGTCGTGCGGATAGCCGACCACCGCGGCCTCGGCGACGTGTTCGTGGGACACCAGGGCGCTCTCGACCTCGGCCGTGCCCATCCGATGGCCCGAGACGTTGATGACGTCATCGACCCGGCCGGTGATCCAGTAATAGCCATCTTCGTCGCGACGGCAGCCGTCGCCCGTGAAGTACTTGCCTTTGTAGGTGGAGAAGTACGTCTGCACGAAGCGCTCGTGATCTCCGTAAACGGTGCGCATCTGTCCGGGCCAGCTGTCGGCGATGCAGAGAACGCCTTCGGTCTCCGTCTCTTCCATGACCTTGGCCGAAGCGGCATCCAGCACCACCGGCTTCACGCCGAAGAAGGGCTTGGTGGCCGAGCCGGGCTTGGTCGGGATGGCGCCGGGCAGCGGCGTCAGCATGTGGCCGCCGGTTTCGGTCTGCCAGAAGGTATCGACGATCGGGCAGCGGCCACCGCCGACGCTGTCGTAGTACCAC
>DDSO01000124.1:3020-4357 GCA_002343425.1 Brevundimonas sp. UBA2388 | reverse complement strand
TCGATCTCGTCCTGATAGATGCCGAACGACTGGCTGGCGAAGGCCTGAAGGTCGAAGTCGGCGGGCGGGGCGGCCACCCCGTCCTCGGCGCGGACCGCGCTCATCCGGTCGAGACGGAAGGTCTGGATGCGGCCACTCTCGCGGTCGGCGGCCACCAGATAGTTGGCGCGGCCGAACATCACCCCGCACGGCGCCACGCTGCGACGCCGCGCCTCGGCGCCCGGTCGGCTGTAGATGAAGCCCAGCGGCTGGCCCGCCAGAATGGCCTGCCGGATCTCGGCCAGAACCGCCTCATCCGCCGACGGTCGTGGTCCGGCCTGGACCGCGATGGTCTCGGCCCGCACCAGCGCCTCCAGATCGGGCGCCAGCCGGTTCAGGGTGGTCGACCGCATGGCCGACTTCAGCTTGCGCTCCAGCCCCTCCAGCGCCGCCGCCCGGCCCGGCTCGCCCGCCGCCCGCAGCCCCTGTGCCGCCTTGCTCAACTCAACCAGTTCGGTCGTCGTGGGGGCCTGTTCAAAGGCCGACAGCCCCCCGCGGATACGCCAGCGTTTGGTGGGCGGATCCGACACCTCCTCGGCGGCGGGATAGAGGGCCAGGACCGCGTCCCGCAGCCGCTCGGCGGTGCGCCGGCCGACGCCGCTCTCGCGCGCCATCTCGTCGAGCGTCAGGCCCTCGGCGCTGGCGGCCATCCGCCGCGCCAGCTCGATCACCACGGCCGCCTTGTCCTGTCTCATGCGCCGACGATGGCATACGACCGTTTTTGACGCAACGCTGCTCCACGGTGAGTTTCAACAGAGACCCGCTTCCCGGAGACACCCCATGGCCCGCTCGTTCGCCCCCCACGCCGCCGTCGCCGCCAACCGCTATCTGATCGTGCCCTGCGAGGCCGAAGGCTGCGGCGATCTGGCCGTCATCTGGGACCGGCTGGAGGAACAGGTGATCGACGTCATCGACGCCCGACTGTCGGCCCGTTACGCAGACGAAGACGCCCTGTGGGACGAGGCCCGCCCGGCCTTCGACCCGGCCGAAGACTTCCGCATGGCGGCCTGATCAGTCTTCGGGATAGCGCTCGCGCATGTGCGCCAGACAGGCGACCGCCATTTCGCGCAGCACGCCCATATCGATCTGGTCGAGCCGGTTGATGTACATGCACGACACGCTGGTCTTCACCTTGCCCAGACGCGCGAGCGTGGCTTCCTGCCCCTTGTACCCTGACATGAGGTAGAGGACGGTCTGGGCCTTGCGGGGCGAGAAGCCGAGCCGGGGCGCATCGCCCTCATGCCCGCTGGCATAGCGGTAGTGATAGCTCCCGAAGCCGATGATCGACGGCCCCCACA
>DDSO01000124.1:0-2980 GCA_002343425.1 Brevundimonas sp. UBA2388 | reverse complement strand
GGCGATGAAGTCCGCGACCGAGACCTCGGTCGGTTTGGTCTTGGCCTCATACGCCATGGTCGCCCTCCCCTCAGGCCGCGCCCCTCAGCTCCGTGGCATGCGGCGGATAGGGGGCTGACGGTACAGGGCTGGGCGGCAGTTTGGCCAGAGTGCTGGCGAAGCCGTGGTTGACGTCGCGGTGGTGCGCCTCATCGGCCCGGACCTTCAGCACGACATCGCGCAGCGTCGCGTCCGCCGGCAGCTTCCAGTAGTGGATGGCGATGGCCGGAGCCGGGACGTTGGGCGACCGGCCCTCGTCGATCTCCTTCAGATACAGGGTGTAGCTGATCACGGCCTCTTCCTCGAAATAGCCGACCACCCGGTGCGCCGTTCGCGACGAGATCAGGTAGAGCAGGAAGAAGCCGATGTAGAAGATCGCCTGCGCCAGCTGGACCACCATCCGTTCGAACCAGGTCGGCTGGGCCACCTCGATGAAGGTCATCAGGTGCATCCGCTCGTTCTCCGCCTCCTCCATCAGGGTGCGGATCCATCCCTCGTCATCCCGCATTTCGCGCAGGCAGCGCAGATGCTGCAGCGTCGCCCCGACCATGCCCGGCACAGCCGCGACGGTCTCCAGCACGATGGCCCGGTGGCCGTATTTCTTGGCGAAGAAGGTGTCGGCGCAGACGCGAAGCAGCTTGGTGAAGCCGAGCGCGAACCGGTCCGAGAAGCCCTTGGGCTCGTGGTGGACGACGGGCTCGGCGTCCTTCTCTTCTTCGAGGGCGCGGTCGTCGGGTTCGAGGATCTTGTTGACCATGGGAGCAGACTTTCCGGCGCTTCGGCCGCAATGGGCCGGCGCCACAGATCATAACGCGCGACGGGGTCTGCAGGGGCCGGACGCAATGTCGCAAAGGGCGGACAGGGTGACGCAGCCGAGTTCAAGGCCGTCGTCACAGGACTCCGAGCGAGCCCAACCATTGCTCGACCTGCCCCGGCCATTCGCGCGTGATCGGATCGGCGGTCGGGCGCAAGCCGAAGGCGTGGCCGCCCCTGGCATAGAGGCGCATGTCGACCGGCACCCCGGCGTCGTTCAGCGCCAGCGCATAGGCCATAGGCTGGCGAATGTCGTCGACGGGGTCGTCCATGGCATGGATGATCAGCGTCGGCGGCGCGTTCGGGCTGATGGTCACCCAGGGCGCCAGTTCGAGTTCGTTGCGCCGACGGCTGGTGTCCAGAACACGGGCCGTATAAGCCACGATCGCGAAGTCGGGGCGCGGGGACTCTCGATCCGCCGCGTCGGTCAGCGGATAGGTGCGCGCCTCGGTATTGCTCATGTTGATCGCAAGATAGGCGCCGGCGGAAAAGCCGATGACCCCGATCTTGCGCGGATCGATGCCGTATTCGTCGGCCTGCTCGCGCAGCAAGCCCATCGCGCGCTGCGCGTCTTCCAGACCCAGCAGGACGTCCGGCCGCCGCTGCCGGCCGTTCACCCTCGGCCACACCTGGGGCGTCCGGTATTTCAGCATGACGCAGGTCATCCCCTGCCGGATGACCCAATCGCAGATTTCAGTGCCTTCGAGGTCCGTGGCCACCGCATGGAAGCCGCCGCCGGGCAGGACCATCATCGCCGCGCCCGTATTGCGCCCCTTCGGCCGATAGATCGTCATGGTCGGTCGGGTGACGTAGCTGGCCCAGTGCCACCTCCGGCCGCCGACGGTCGGCGAGCCGTTGCCGGTCGCCTCGGGTTGATCGCCGCTGTCGGGCTTGGCGAGCGGGACGTTTGCGGGCCAGAGCGGAATCTGGGTTCCGCCGGCCGTCGGCTGCCAGACGCCTTCGCGCTCCACCTTGGGCACCTCGACCCGGACAGATGAGCCGGCGGCCGGGCCGGGCTGGCTGGCTCGCTCGCCCAGGTCGGGCTCGCCGGCGGGACCGGCCTGATGACAGGCGGCGCCCGACAGACAGATCGCCAGCAGCAGGGGCGCGATGAGCCGGCGCGGCGCCGTCATCTCGTCGAGTTGGACGGTAACCTCACCCGCGATGAGCATGGAGAACACAATCTATCCGTGTTAGGTTGGCTGAATGCCGACGATCTCATGGTTCTACGGAATATCGATACGGATGTTCGTCAGCGACCATCCGCCTCCGCATTTTCACGCCTACTACGAATCGAGCGTCGCCGTGATCGCGATTGAGACGGGCAAGATCACAGTCGGGCGATTGCCACCCCGCATTGCACGGTTGGTCGAGGAATGGCGATTACAGTATATTGCTGAGTTGATGGCCGCGTGGGCCGTCGCCGAGCGCGGCGAAACCAACGACCTGGGTCGCATCCCGGGTCTGGGTGAAGAGAAATGAGAGAAGTCGTTCACGTCCGTCGATACCGCGTCACCGGCCCTTATCGGCTGTGGCTCCAATTCACCGACGGCCTCGCCGGTGAATGGGATTTCTCGCACCTCGCGACCAGCGACAAACCGGTCACCCTGCCCTTCCGCGACCCCGCGTTCTTCAACGAGGTCTTCCTCGATTTCGGCGCCCTGACCTGGCCGAATGGATATGACTGGAGTCCTGAGGCGCTGTACGCGGACATGAAGGCGGCGGGAGTGCTGAAGTTCGAGAACGCGGCAGCGTGAGGATCAGTTTCTTTGCCGCGGTCCTCATCCTCGGATCGTCCGCCGGTGCCTGTGGCGATGCGAAGGATTGGACCTTGTTTGTCTATCCGGCGGGCACAGGCGGGTTTGCAGTTGTCACATCGGGTTTCGGCCGAGAGATGTGCCGGTTCGCTGGACAGGAGGCCGTTCAATCCCACTCCTTTGCGCCGGGGCGGCGAGCGATGATTGAAGCAGGCGATAGTGGTGCTCCCACTTTCGAATGCGGCCGGAGTTGCAGGATCGGTGAGATCAAGACGGTAGCTACATGCGCCGAGACCTTCGACGCGAGCGACTAAAGCCCCTTCACAATCCCCTCGACCATCTTCTTCGCGTCGGCGAACAGCATCATGGTG
>DDSO01000112.1:24062-25628 GCA_002343425.1 Brevundimonas sp. UBA2388 | reverse complement strand
TGCCCAGGCACAACCCGCCGCCCAGGCAGAAGCTGCAGCGCCGCCCGCCTCCAGCGCGGCCCAACCGACCTCCGATACCGCCCAGGTCTGCCGGACCGAGCCCGTCACCGGCTCGCGCTTCGGCCGCCGGGTCTGCCGCAGCGCGGTCCAGACCGAGGAAGATCGCGCCGCCAGCCGCGAAATGCTCCGCCAGATGCAGGGCGCCCGCACGCCGCCGGTGGGCTGACCGTCAGGGTGTGACGTCGAAGGCCAGGAGCAGTGTGCGCTGGCGTGCGCTGTTGTTGTCATCTGACAGCAGGTAGAGCCGCGTCATCCCGTCAAGGCGGGTCGCGGCAATACCCTCAAAATTGTCGGTCGTGCCGGGCAGTTTGAGCTCGATCAGCACGGGACCCAGCGCCCCGGTGACATCCATGCGGCGGACCCGGGCGCGGGCGTCGGCCGGCGGACTGAAGGACCGCTGCACCACCAGCCAGCCCTCGCCCCGGGGATCACGGTCCATGCCGGTGATCCTGTAGTCGCGGTCGGACAGGCGTGGTTCGGGGGCGGTCACCACAACGCACCGCGCCGCCGTGCAGTCCCAGACGCCCCCCGATTCACCAGTGACGCGCCAGCCTGACGGCCCGGCGGCGATGCCTTCCATACCGTCGTTGAGTGGGAAGTCCGTGTCGGGCGAGCGCACCGGAAGCGGGCGGGACCGGGGGCGGCGGGGATCGCCATAGTTCCAGATACGGTGGTGGCGTTCGAAACTGACCAGCAGGTCGCCGCGGGCGTCGATGGCCAGCCCCTCCGCGTCGCCATCCACCTTCTCGAGGATCGGGGCGCCGTCCGGCAGGGTCAGGCGGTGAAGCCCGAGCTGGTCGACACCCGTGAGCCGCCCGCCAGCGTCGAGCCGCAGCCGTCCCCGCACCAGGTCACCGGCGTCGCTGACACTGATGAAGCTGCCGTCGTCGAGCAGCTTCAGGTCGGACAGGCTGTGGAGACGGGAGTCCTCGGCCAGCACCAGTTCAACACCGCCGGCGAAGCGGACGTTGTCCTGCAGCCGCGCGCCACCCGGCCAACCAAGGTTGACCGGTCGGACCGCGGCCGCCGCAGGGCTCCAGCCGCCCGCTGTGCTCCCGGCCATGGGGGTGACGCTCGTGGCCCCGGCGCAGGCGGACAGGACGAGGGCGGCGAGGGTCGGAGCCCAGTGGCGGAACAGGTTCATGCAGCCTTCCTTCGCCGCGCCGGAGCCGCCTTGGGTTCGCCCTCGAACAGTTCGGCCAGTTTCTCGATCATCGCCCCGGCCAGCTGCTCGACATCGACGATGGTGACCGCCCGGCGGTACCAACGGGTGACGTCATGGCCGATGCCGNNATGGCGATCAGCTCGACCGGCGACCGCGTCTCGATCTCGGCGATCACCTGACGCAGGTGTTTGTCCAGATACAGGGCGGCATTGGCCGACTGGGTCGAGTCATCGACCGGCGACCCGTCGGAAATGACCATCAGGATGCGCCGCGCCTCGGTCCGGCCCAACAGCCGGTCATGCGCCCAGGTCAGGGCCTCGCCATCGATGTTTTCCTTCAGC
>DDSO01000112.1:0-23891 GCA_002343425.1 Brevundimonas sp. UBA2388 | reverse complement strand
CCGCGCATCGAGCCGGAATTGTCCAGCAGCAGGGTCACCACCGTGTCGCGGAACGGGCTCTCGCTTTCGGCCTTGAAACTGAGCGGACTGGTCGGGTCGGTGATGATCCGGGTCAGGCGGGCGGTGTCCAGCACGCCCTCCTCGAGGTCGAAATGCCAGCTACGGTTCTGCTGCGCCATCAGCCGGCGTTGCAGCTTGTTGGCCAGGCGGGCGACCACCGAGGACAGGGCGGTCAGTTGCTGGTCCAGAAGAGCGCGCAGCCGCTCCAGTTCATTGGGGTCGCACAGGTCGGCGGCGTCGACGACCTCGTCATAGGCGGTGGTGAAGACGCGGTAGGCGTCGATGGTCCGGCCGTCGTCGGCCGTCTGTTGGCGGTTGGGCAGGGCGCCTTCGTTGACGTCAGGCCCATCGTCCGAGGCTTCCCCGTCAGGATCGCCCGCCGAGCCGTCCGGCCGGGCATCGCGCTCGTCCCCCTGGCTCTGGTCGTCGGCCGAGCCGTCCATGGTCTGGCCTTCGCCACCGCCCGCGTCGTCCTCCTCGTCCTGCTCGTCAGCGGCGTCGGGCGACTGGGGATCAGCGTCGTCCTCGCCCTGCTCATCCGATGTGTCGTCGCCCCGCCCGTCGCCCGGATCGAGGTCCAGCGCGCGCAATACGTCCTTCAGCCGGTCTGCGAACGCGACCTGGTCATCCGCCACCTCGGCCAAGGCGTTGAGTTTGGCGCCGGCCTTGTCCTCCATGGCCGTGCGGACCAGATCCAGCATGGCGGCGGCCCCGTCCGGCGCGCGCTGGCCGGTCAGCCGCTCGCGCACCAGCAGGGCCACGGCCTCGGCCACCGGCACCCGCTCCGCCTCGGTCGCGCGCAGGGCGCCCATCTTCTCCAGCCGGGTCAGCAGCGCCGCGCCCATATTGGCCCGCACCCCGGCCAGCGACTGCGAACCGACCGCCTCGACCCGCGCCTGCTCAACGGCCTCGAACACCTCGGCGGCGCGGCTATCCAGCGGCCGCAGGCGGGCGTGCAGGGTCTCGTCATGATTGGCCAGACGCAGCGCCAGCCGGTCGGCCTGACCGCGCAGGGTGGCGCTTTCGGGCCCGCCGGGGTCACGCGGCGGATGCGGCAGGGTCAGGACGCCGTTCGACAGCTTCGGCCCGTCGGAGCCGAACACGACCTCCAGCTCCGACTGCTCCGCCAGCGCCCGCGCCGCATGGGCGAGGGCGCGCTTGAAGACGTCTGCAGGGGTCTCGGCGGCGGCCATGGGTTTCCCTAGCCGGTCGCTATCGGTCGCGAAAGGCTCAGGCCGCGTTGGCGGCCTTGGAGGCGGCCGCCTTCAGCTTTTCCTGATGCGCGCGCATGCCGGCGGCGATCAGTTCAGCGGCCTCGCCGGCGTCGCCCCAGCCCTTCACCGTCACCGACTTGTTCTTCTCCAGATCCTTGTAGCGGGTGAAGAAATGCTCGATCTGCTCGACCATGATGGTAGGCAGCTGCCGGTAGCTGGCGATGTCGGTGTAGTAGGGGTTCAGCTTGTCGACCGGCACGGCGAGGATCTTCTCGTCGCCGCCGGCCTCGTCTTCCATCTTCAGCACGCCGATCGGACGCGAGCGGATGATGCAGCCCGGCACCACGGGCGTCGGGTTCAGCACGATCACATCGCAGGGGTCGCCGTCATCCGACAGGGTGTGCGGGATGAAGCCATAGTTGCCCGGATAGTACATGGCCGTGTGCAGGAAGCGGTCGACGAACAGGGCGCCGGACGCCTTGTCCATCTCGTATTTCACGGGCAGGCCGCCCTGCGGGATCTCGATGATCACATTGACGTCCCAGGGCGGATTGGGCCCGACGGGGATGGCGTCGATATTCATGGCGGCTCTATGGTGCAGTGCAACGGGGAGGCCGGGCGTGATAGGCCTCTAGTGACCGAACGGCAAGCGCGCCTCAATCGCGAAACTCGAGGAGCCTGCGATTCGATCCATCGATATCTGCGAGACCGATCCGCGCCTGATCGCCCTCCGCGTCGGGAAACAGGAAACGGCGGCCGTCAGGAGATACGACCGGCGCTCCGAACCCGGACGCCGTCTCGAGGATCAGGCGATCCTCGCCGCTCTCCGGGTTCAGGGCCCGCACCTCATGACGGCCGTCCGTCGTCTGGCGCATCATCAGCAACATCTCTCCGTCCGGGGTGAAGGAGGCCGCCCGGTGGGCGTGCGGCCCCCGCGTCAACGCCGAGACTGCGCCGGAATCCAACTCGATCTGATAAAGCTGGTCCACCCCCGACCGGTTCGAGAAAAATACCAGGCTCCGCCCATCCGGCGTCCAGACCGGAACCTGGTCATTTCCCGGCCCGTCGCCCACGGGGGTCAAATCGCCCCCTTCCGCACTCATCACGAAAATTCGCCAGGGGAAGGCGCCTTGCCCGGGCGCGGTCGCACGCGCGCTGCACATCATCGCGATACGTCGTCCATCCGGTGACGGGGCGGGAACGCCGCAGAAACCTTGTGTCGCCGATAACTGACGCGCTCCGGAGCCATCATTCGACATGGCGAACAGCCTGACGGCTCCGTCATTCCGGGGCGACTGGAACAGCAACGTCTCACCGTCCGGCGTATAGATCGGATGGGCGTCCCGGCCGGGCGTGTCGGTCAGTTTCCGGAGGCCGGAGCCGTCCGCCAGCGCGACATAGATCTCCGGGTCGCCGCTGCGATCCGACGTAAAGGCAATCGAGCGCCCGTCGGGCGACCAGACGGCGAAATGGTCGTTAACAGCCGCCGGCTCGGCCTGGGCCGATGACGTAAGGGCGAGAAACACCAGAACCAGACCAAACTTCATGTACGCCTCCCATCTCCGGCGCCTAGAGTAGCGACGGTTGCCAAGGTAGGCGATGGCGGCGCGCTACGCCTCGCGGCAGCCCTGGAGTACTGGACGCAATGACCCTTTTTGACTGGCTGGCCCTGGCGCTCTTCATCCTGTGCTGGCTGGGCTACGGCCCGCTTCTGGCGCTTCTGGCGCGGCGGAGCGGTACGTTGAACGACGACATGCTCGTCGTTCGCCGGGTGTGGATGACCGCCATGACCCACCGTGAAACCCGCCTCGTCGACAGTAACCTGATGGGCCACACCATCAATTCCGGCGGCTTCTTCGCCTCGACCAACCTGCTGCTGATCGCCGCCGTGGCCAGCGTTCTGTTCGGCGGGGAGCAGGCGATGCTGGGGTTCGCCTCGGTCGGCGCCGAGGAGGTGCCGACGAAGCTGCTGGTGGCCAAGCTGGCCCTCGTGCTGCTCTGTCTCGCGCGCGGCCTGCTGGACTTCATCTGGTCGATCCGTCAACTCAACTACGCCCTCGCCCTGATCGGTGCTGCCCCGGAGGTGCATACCGAGGCGGACCGGGCGGCGCTGGGCGAGGCGGCGGCCAATCTGCTGAACCCGGCTCTCAGCGCCTTCAGCCAGGGCGTGCGGGGCTATTATTTCGCCCTGGCGGCGGCGGCCTGGCTATTCGGGCCACTGTGGCTGGCCCTGGGCGTAACGGCCGTCTTCTGCCTGATGGTCTGGCGTCAGGCGGGTTCTCCGGCCGCCCGCGCCATCCGCAGCGCCCGCAGGCTTCTCGAACGCCCGTAGATCGCGTGGAAGCGGTTACATTGCGTGAACGCAGTTGCGAGATAGCTGCTTGACGATTTGTGCGCTGCAACCTAGCTTCATTTTGACGCCTCCGGGCGTCATGCCCTTCTGGGCGTTTCCTCCCTATAGACTTTATGCCGCGCCCTCGGGCGCGGCTTTTTTTATGCCCCGGCCAGCAACTCGGCGATGACCCGCGCCACGCCTTTTTCGGTGCGCGACCAGCCGACCCCCGGCGAACGGGCAGCCTCATCAAAATACAGCGCCCGGTTCAGCTCGATCTGGATGGCGTGAAACCCCTCCGCTGGCCGCCCCCAGCGCTGGGTGGTCCATCCGCCCGCATAGGGCTGGTTCAAGGCTACCCGCCAGCCCAGCGCCTCAAACGCCCGCCGCAGCCGCCGCGTCAGTTCCGCCGGGCATGATGAGCCATGGCGGTCGCCCAGCACCACGTCCGGCCCGCGCGCTCCGCCGGCGCCTTGCGTCGCGCGCGCGGGCATGGAGTGCCAGTCCACCAGCACCGCCTCACCGTACCGCGCCCGCGCCGCCTCCATCCCGTCCGCCAGGGCCTGGTGGTAGGGCGCATGGGTCCGTGCAATCCGGTCCCTCGCCTCGTCCAGCGTCAGGCGGCGATCATACAGAGGCCGCCCGTCTCCTGCCAGGCGCGGAATGACGCCATATCCCGCGGTCGTCCGGGCCGAAACCGACCCGTCAGCTGCGCCTTCGATCAGTACAGGGTCCAGATCGGCCGGATCGCGGTTCAGATCGATCCAGGCCCGGCCCAGTCGGCCCAGCACCACCGTCGCGCCCAGATCGACGCCCGGCGCGATCAGCCTGTCGACCAGGGCGTCCTCGGCGCTGCGCAGACTGGCCTCAGCCAGGGCCGGATCGGCGCCCATTTCCTGCGGATAGACCGTTCCCGAATGGGGCGAGGCGAAGACGAACCGGCCGGGCGATTTCGGACGCAGCACGACGAAGACGTCGTCGTCGCTCAATTCCGTCCCTGCCCCGTCCTGATCCATGGGCCAGCCATACCCTGTTTCTTCTGACCATCCACAGGTGAGCGTGGGTCAGGGCGTCCTGATTTTCATGGCGGGTTTACCACTCGCGGCGTAGCGTTTCGGAAAGACGACCGGGGCGGACGACGACATGGCGCGCATTCTACTGGCGGAAGACGATCACTCGCTTCGCGGCTTCCTGACCCGGGCGCTGGAGCGCGCCGGCCATTCCGTCGTCGACTGCGAGAATGGCGATGACGCCATCGACGCCCTCGACCAGGGCCCATGGGATCTGTTGCTGACCGACATCGTCATGCCCGGGGCCGACGGCATCGAGGTGGCGCGCGTCGCCGCCGCCCGCCAGCCCGGCATCCGCATCATGTTCATCACCGGCTTCGCCGCCGTGGCCCTGTCGGCCGCCCAGGCCAGCCCCCAGGCCAAGGTGCTGGCCAAGCCCGTCCACCTGCGCGACCTCGTCGGCGAGGTCGAGCGGATGGTGGCGGCGGCCTGAAATCCCCTGCGGGCGGTCACGATCATGAGATCGAACGGCCTTGGTTTCGCCCTTGCGGTCGGCGGGCCCTAGGGGTTATAGAGCGCTCCTTCCCGTTCCGGGGCTTCTCCGGAACCGTCTTGGCGGATGCGTAGCTCAGCGGGAGAGCACCTCGTTGACATCGAGGGGGTCACAGGTTCAATCCCTGTCGCGTCCACCATTCCTTTCTCAATAATTTCAAAGTGTTGGGAAGGGCCGCGACCTCAAGCTCAGATCCCGTATTCTCCCCCAGATACCACATAGATACCCGTCGAACGAAACTCGGGTATCTGGGGGACTACGCCTTGGGCGGTATTTGAGCAGAGTCTGGAAGAGAACCGAGTGCCTCGGAACGCAGCATGAGAGATGGCCTTGGCCTCGCTCCAACATGCATCAGTCCCAGGCACCCATCCCCTCGAACTCGAATTCCCAATCAATGTCCCGCCGGAACCCGCTGATCGCAGAAGCCGCCGGGCCTTTGGGTTTGATGGGAAGAATACAAAGGACGCCGAGGCCGCTCAGCCGATCCTTCACCGTCTCGACGACGGCTCGAGCGACCGGTCCGTTGCCATGGGTGTGAACGCCAACGAGCATCCAGCCCGCGTCGGTCAGTCGAAGCACGACGATCACCGACAGCGCCTCGATGACGAAGAAGGCCGAGGCCCCCGCAGCCATCTCCTGCGTGTAGCTAGAGACACAATTCCGGAACCGGCGCCCCCATTCTTCCGCCTGGGCCGGATTGATTCGGATCACGTCTGGTGCAGCGTCGTCTATCGGGAGGCCCAAAGGTTCAAGACGGTCAGCGCGGGCCAGCCATGAGCGGGCGAACGAGCCCGCGTTGAAGTTGCTCCCCATGGCGTCGGCCGACTCGCGGAGCGCCTTGTCCGTGGCGGCGTTGCACAGAATTCTGATTGCCCGCAGTGAGGCGTTCAGACGATGAGCGACTCCGGCATCATGGATGTGGGTCACGACGGTCGGCGTGAGAATGGCGAGGTCCAAGGTCTCGATGACCTGCAAGAGATTGTCGGTCAGCCGTTCGTTGACCTGCTCCAGGACACGCCGGCGTGCCCGGCCGTCTGAGGTGGTCGAACCCAGGAGATCGATGAGGCGCTTATACGCCTGAGGCGTCGTGAGCGGCTCATTCCCGATCTTTTTAAGAGTACCGCGGAGCGAGGGAGGCAGGACGTCGAGTGCTGCCTCGACGATCTGCTGGGGCTTCATGGTCTGGATCGCCATGGCGAACTGAGCGCGAAGCGAGGGAGCATCCCGGCTCTCGTCGATTTCCCCATGGGCGCGGAGCAGAAATGTTTCGGGATGATGATCCAGATTTCCCATCGCCACCGCCACGGCCACGGCGTTGCGCCAAAGCGGGCCGCCGGATTTGAACGCGAAGAGGAGAAGGCCGCCTGAGTTGCAGTCTTCTTCGAGGCTGATCAAGGTCGAGAGCAGCCACCCGCTGAGGGGCGACAACCAGTCCTTGCCGGGCTGGTTCGTAGCCGCGTTCGACCGCAAATGTTCGATGAGATGGTTGGTCATGACGCCTCCATGAGAGAGGCGGCGAGCACCGCGCTTAGCCGCCTGGAATTCTCTCGGGTAAGGCGGTGTTGACCATCGGCGACTGATGGCGCGGGAGGGGTTCCGAGGTCAAGCAGGCCCGGCGAGGCCCGCTCACCCAAGGCTTCGCTGTCTGCCGGGTCGGATGTCGGAAGTGCGGGCGATTGCTCAGGGCTGCCGGCCCGCCTCCAAACCGGAGCCTCAAGGGGCCGCTACAGTGAATCCCGCTGTCCAGCGAAAAGATGCTTCGGTCAGAAGGCCGTGACGATTGAAACAGGAGACGTGTACCTCCCTCGCCCTGTGCGCCGTCTCCGCCTACCTCCACCGGTGATCGCAGGCGAGATTCGCCGCCTCTTCACACCGGGCGCCTCGAACATAGTGTCCGGCCGCGCCGGGTGCTGAGTGGCGGTCGATTGAACAGTTCGGTCCAGCTCAGGCTGCGGGTCGATCGCCGCGGATTTCCTCATGCGTCCGCCCATCCCGGATATGATAGAGGCGTTTAAAGGTGGGAATGATCTTCTCGTCATGGGTGACGATGATGATCGCGGTCCGGTAGCGGGCGGCCATGTCATTCAAAATCTTGACCACGGCCAGCGCGCGCTCCCCGTCGAGCGGCGCGGTCGGCTCGTCGGCGAGAATCACAGGCGGCTCATTCACCAGCGCGCGGGCGATGGCGACGCGCTGCTGTTCGCCGCCCGAGAGCTGCGATGGCATGGCCTTGGCGCGATGGACGACATCGAGGGCCGTGAGCAGGGTCTTGGCCCGGGCGCGGGCCTCGGCATTGGCGACGCCGGCCAGCATGGGCAGCAGCGCGACATTGTCGGTGACGTCAAGGAACGGGATCAGATAGGGGGCCTGGAAAATGAAGCCTATACGGTCCCGCCTCAGCGCGCGCAGGTCCGCCGTCTTCCAGCCGTCGTCGTAGATGGCCTCCTCGCCGATCGTCATCCGCCCTGAGGTCGGCTCGATCACCGCACCCAGGCATTTGAGCAGGGTGCTCTTGCCCGATCCCGAGGGACCGATCAGGCCGACGACCTCGCCGGGCTCCACATACATGTCCACGCCCCGCAGCGCATGGACCGCGGTCTCGCCTGCGCCATAGGTCTTGACGAGGTTCTCGATACGGATGCCGTCAGCCACCGATCGCCTCCGCGGGGTCGACCCGAAGGGCGGCGCGGATGGCGAGCAGGCTCGCGACCGCGCAGATCACCATCACAGCCACGAAACCCCGCAGCGAGTCGCTCGACAGCAGCAGCACATATTTGGGAAAGATCGGCGCCCAGACCGTCGCAGCGATCTTGCCGACGACAAATCCTATCAGGCCGAGTCCGAGCGCCTGCTGCAGGATCATGAATGAGATGGTTCGATTGCGCGTGCCGATCAGCTTCAGCACCGCGATTTCCCGGATCTTGCCCATGGTCAGCGCGTAGATGATGAAGGCGACGATCGCCGCGCTGACGATGGCGAGGATGACCAGAAACATGGCGATCTGGCGCGCTGAGGTGGCGATCAGTTTCTCGACCAAGATCCGTTCCATCTCGGCCCGGGTGTAGACAGTCAGTCGTTGCCAGCGCCGGATTGTTTCGGCAGCCCTGTCCGGGCTGTAGCCCGGCTCGACCTGCACCAGGACCGCGTTGACATAGGGGTTGGTGGCCTGTGACGCGGCCACGGCGTCGAGCACGCCGGGATTTCCGGGCGGATTGAGCGCCGGGTTCTGCGCTGTGCGAGCGCGCTGGCTGAGGATCGCGTCGCTGTCCTTCTGGAACTGGGCCTGCTGGGCGTCCTTCAGGGGAATGAACAGCATGGGATCGCCGCCTGACGACACCATGCGACTGGTCAGCCCCACAATCGTGTAGTGATTTCGCCGCACCTGTACGACGTCGCCGAGCTCAAAGCCGGTCTTCACATCGGCGACCGCCTCATAGTGGCTGCGCACGATCTGCCGCCCGGCAACCATGTGCGGCGGCTGTCCGGGCTCACCCGGCGAAGCTGTGTCGGTACCGACGACCATCACCCGGACATCGCTCCCGGCATGGTCGATCTGCATGGTCAGATAGGTGACGTTGGCCGCCCGTTCGACCCCGCGCATGGTGCGGATCGACCGGTCGATATCGTCAGGGATGCTCGAGGGTTCGGCATAGGGACCGAGCGTGTCCTTCTGCACTACCCAGAGGTCCGCACCGCTGTTGTCCAGCATCGCCTGGGCGTCATCAACCATGCCGCGATAGACGCCGGCCATGGTCAGGGTGACGCCGATGAGCAGTCCCAGCCCGATGCCGGTGAAGACGAATTTCCCCCAGTCATGAAGGATGTCGCGCCCGGCAAGGCTGATCATCTTGGGCCGCCGGCAAGCTGTTCGACGATGCGTATCCGGGTGCGGGCGGTGAGACCCCGTTGGCTGTAGGCCACAACCCGCTCTCCCGGTTCCAGACCGCTCAGCACCTGGACCCTGCCCTCGAAATCGGTGGCGCCGGTTGTGACGGGCCGGAACCTCAGTCGGCCATCCGCGACAACCCAGACGCCGGTCTCGCCCTCGACGCGATGAATGGCGGCGTTGGGGACGGTGGGCGTTCTCCTGGCGGGCGGCAGGGTCACGGTCACCTCCGCCAGCTCTCCAACAGGAGGTAGTTCACCGGTTTCAAAGCCGATCTTGGCCAGCAGTTCCTCTGTGACCGCGTCGGCCATGGGCTCGGTGCGGATGACCCGGCCTTCGAACGCGGTTCCGCTCCGCGACCGAAGCACCACCTGGGCCCGCAAACCGGGCGCCAGGCCGGTCGATTGGGTCTGGTCAAAGCGCGTGTTGATCCAGAGGTTGGTAGGATCGATGATTTCGACGACGGCCTGCCCGGCTACAACCGTGGTCCCCGGTTCCGCTACACGGCGGACGACGAGACCATCGGCGGGGGCGACAAGGCGCAGATTGGACCTTTGGCGAACCAGCGCCGCGCTTTCCGCGCCGGCGCGTCCGCGGTCCTGCGTTGCGGCGGCGAGATTGGCCCGTGCCGCAGCCGACCCGGCTTGCGCGACCTGCAATTCCTGACGCCGCGTATCGACCGCCGCCTGGGAGACCCAGCCGCCGTCCAGCAGCTGTTCGGTTCGCTCCGCCTGGGTTCGAGCCAACCGCGCCCGCGCATCCGCGTCGGCGAGCTGCGCCTGCGCTGTGCGTTCCAACGCCGCCGCACGGCCCTCGGCGCCCTGTTGCGCGGTGATGCGCTCATCAAGATCGATCGGATCGATTTCGGCGAGCGGCTGGCCCGCAACGACATGGTCCCCGACATCCACCAGCAGCGTTCGGACCCGCCCGGCCGTCGTGGGGCCGACGCGGTGCGTATAGCGCGCTTCCACCGCACCGATCCCGAACAGGGATGGCGAGATCGCCCTTTCTTCGACCGTCACGAGGGTGACCGATACCGGCGCAAGCGGGCCGGTGCGCACCGCCACATAGGCGAACGCCACGCCCAGCGACGCCAGGACGGCGATCAACATCCACGTCCGACGATTGCCCGGCAGGGAAAGTTTCATGTCCGCGCCCCGATGCCCTTGAGATAGATGCCGAAGACCCGGCCGGCCATGGTCTGCATGGCAGCGAAATCCCCCGCGATCATGGCCTGCATCACCAGACCCTGGATCGTGCCGACGAACAGGATCGCGGCGGCCTCGGTATCCAGGTCAGCGGGCAGTGAGCCGTCGGTCTTGCCGCGTTCGACAAGCCCCATGACGCGGGTCCGATAACCGTCCATCAAAGCCTTCGCGCCGCGCTTCGCAGCCGTATCGCCCGTGCGCTGCAGCTCACCGAACATGATCCTGGGCACGCCCGGTCGGGCGGCGACGAACCCGACATGGGCCATGAACATCGCCTCAAGAGCGGACAAGGGCGACGCTTCCTTTGCGAGGGCCTTGTCCAGGCGTTGGGTGAGCTGGTCGGCGGTCCAGACCATGACCGCACCCCAAACGGCGTCCTTGGTGGGGAAGTGTCGGAAGAGCGCGCCCTGAGACAGGCCCATGTGCTGGGCGATTTGTCCGGTTGTGATTTCGGCCGGATTGGTCGTGGCCGCGAGGTCAACGACCGTCTCCACGGTCATATCGCGACGCTGGGCGGCGGGGAGGTTCTGGCGTGCCATGCAAGTGACAATACCCGAAAGCGAGTGATCAGTCACTAACATTGATGGCTTCGGCTTTTAGGCGCACCGCGCTTGGCAGGACGATTGCGGATGAATTCCTATGTTGACGCCTTGCTAATCGGCACAGGCGAGATACCCGGACATCTGCGACTTGGCGGCTCCAAAGACAGGGTTTCCCGGTCCGATATAAACAGCCGCGACCCCCAAAGTCGGTCAGGAGTCCATCATGTCTTCTCCACGCCACAACCGACCGCAAAGGGTTAGCGACGTCCAGAAGTGCGGCAGCTGAATCATAGCGGCGGTTCAGAAGACCCGTATTCCGGTCGTGGGCTTTCAGTGCATCCAATGACAGCGCGCGGGCTCGTCGCCCCCGGTCACACGTCCTTGTGGCGAGGAACAGGCGTAGGCAGGGGACGTTAGCGGCCTGACAGTCTCGTTCGGTCAGACCTACCGAGAGGCGCGGGCCAGGAGTTCCATCAGCTCGGCGGCCTTGGCCTTTCGATCCTCGAGGTCGTCGCCTGTCATGGCGCCCATGACGCAGTGGTCGAGGTGATCCCTCAACACTTCGGTCTCCACGCGGTGGAGCGCCGCACGGACGGCCTGCAGCTGGGTCAGCAGGTCGATGCAGTAGCGGTCTTCGTCGACCATTCGGGCGATGCCCCGCACCTGACCTTCGATCCGGCTCAGCCGGTTAAGGATTTTGGGCTTTGTGTCGGTTTGCATGTGGCCTCGCCTCCAGAGTTTTGAATATACCCTACAGGGGTATCTTGCGCTATACCCCCTGTAGGTATATTTGAGCGCTCGGTCAGCCGGAGCAAGCGCCATGTCCACGCCTCCTCACAATCACGCCGCGGGCCATTCGTGCTGCTCCGCGAAAGCCTCTGCGGGAGCGGCCACGGTAAAGGATCCGGTTTGCGGGATGTCGGTTGATCCGACGGCGACGGCTCACCGGGCCAGCCATGACGACGAGGACTATTTCTTCTGCTCGGCGGGGTGCCAAACGAAGTTCGTCGCGGATCCGGAGCGCTATCTGAAGCCCGCTGACGAGCCCGATCCCGCCATTCCGGGCGTGATCTACACCTGCCCCATGCACCCGGAGATCCGGCAGGACGGACCGGGCTCGTGCCCGATCTGCGGCATGGCGCTGGAGCCGGAAACCGTCGCCGCCGAAGCGCCGCCCAATCACGAACTGATCGACTTCACCCGTCGCTTTTGGGTCGGTCTGGTTCTGACCCTGCCGGTGTTCGCGCTGGAGATGGGCGGGCACCTGACCAATCTGCACATGCTCATCCCGGGCCAGATGTCGAACTGGATCCAGTTCGCCCTGGCCACGCCCGTCGTCCTGTGGTGCGGCCTGCCCTTCTTCCAGCGCGGCTGGACCTCGCTGCGCACTCGCCGGCTGAACATGTTTACCCTTTTCGCCATGGGGGTCGGGGTCGCCTGGCTCTACAGCGTCGTGGCGGTCACGGCGCCCGGACTGTTCCCGCCCGCCTTCCTCAAGGCCGACGGAAGCGCGCCGGTGTATTTCGAGGCGGCGGCGGTCATCACGGTGCTGGTGCTGGTCGGACAGATCCTGGAGCTCCGCGCGAGGGAGCAGACGTCAGGGGCGATCCGGGCCTTGCTCGATCTCACGCCCAAGACCGCGCGGCGGGTCCGGGCGGACGGCGTCGATGAGGACGTCTCGCTTGACCAGATCGTTGTCGGCGACTCCCTGCGGGTCCGTCCCGGCGAGAAGATCCCGGTGGATGGCGAAATCCTGGACGGCCGCGTCGCGGTCGATGAGTCGATGGTGACCGGCGAGTCAATGCCGGTGACCAAGGCGGTCGGCGACCGGGTCGTCGCCGGGGCCCTGAACAAGACCGGGTCCTTCATCATGCGCGCCGACAAGGTCGGGGCCGACACCCTGCTGGCGCAGATCGTCCAGATGGTGGCCCAGGCCCAACGCAGCCGCGCACCGATACAGCGGCTGGCCGATACGGTGTCAGGCTGGTTCGTCCCGACCGTGATCGCGATCGCCCTGCTGGCCGCCGCCGTCTGGGGACTGGTCGGGCCGGAGCCCCGGTTGTCCTATGCGCTGGTCGCCGCCGTTTCGGTCCTGATCATCGCCTGTCCCTGCGCGCTCGGTCTCGCGACCCCGATCTCGATCATGGTCGGGGTCGGACGGGGCGCGCGCGCCGGGGTTCTTATCAAGAACGCCGAAGCGCTGGAGCGCTTCGAAAAGGTCGACACCCTGATCCTCGACAAGACCGGCACCCTGACCGAGGGGCGCCCGTCCGTGACGGCGATGCTGGTCGCCGACGGCTTCGATGAATCAGACGTGCTGCGTCTTTCGGCCAGTCTCGAGCGCGGCAGCGAGCACCCCCTGGCGGATGCGATCGTCCAGGCTGCGAAGGACCGCGATCTGACCCTGTCAGAAGCCGTGGACTTCGACAGCCCGGTGGGACGCGGCGTGCGCGGGACAGTCGAGGGCCGCCAGGTGGCCTTGGGCAACACCCGGTATCTCGGTGAGCTTTCGATCGATGTGTCCGCTCTGGAGCCGAAGGCGGACGCACTCCGGAAAGACGGCGCCACGGCCATTTTCGTGGCCATCGACGGCAAGGCCGCCGGGGTTATCGGCATCTCCGATCCGGTCAAGGCCACCACGCCCGAGGCGATTGTCGCGCTGAAGGCGGCGGGTCTGAGACTGGTCATGATGACCGGGGACAACCGGACGACGGCTGAGGCCGTGGCGCGACGCCTCGGCATCGACGAGGTCCACGCCGAAGTCCTGCCGCAGGACAAGGCGTCGGTGGTTCAGCAGCTTCGGTCACAGGGCCGGGTCGTGGCCATGGCGGGGGATGGGGTCAATGACGCGCCGGCTCTCGCGGCCGCCGATGTCGGCGTCGCCATGGGGGCGGGTTCGGACGTCGCCATTGAAAGCGCCGGCGTGACCCTGCTGGGCGGCGACCTGCAAGGCATCGTCCGCGCGCGGCATCTGTCCCGAGCGGTGATGGGCAACATCCGGCAAAACCTGGTCTTCGCCTTCGGCTATAATGGGCTCGGCATCCCGGTGGCGGCGGGCCTGTTGTATCCCGTTTTCGGACTGCTCCTGTCGCCCGCCCTGGCGGCGCTCGCGATGGCGCTTTCCTCGGTCAGCGTCATCGGCAACGCGCTAAGGCTCCGCTCAGTGAGGCTCTAACATCGCGCGATCTGTTTCGGGGAGCGGCCCAGAGCATTTAGGCGAGCACGATCCAGAGCCCGAAAAAGGCGACCACACACAGACCCGAAAACAGACACATATTGACGAACATACGCATCATTCCACGTTCGTGTTGGTCTGTGAGACCGAGATGGTCGCAGACCAGATTGGACGGACGCAACAGCAGCGTGAGCAGGGTCATTTTTGGTTCCTTGCAGGCGGTCGGGCCAGGTGAGCGTGGGCGGCAGAGAGTCCGTTCATCGCCCGCAGGCCTTGCGGCAGGATCACCCGGCGCGGATCGGAATACACCCTGGGGAATCCCCGGAGCGGTGTTCGCGGTTACCAGCCACTTCAGCTTGACGGAGACACGCGAAGCCGGATGCGGCGCCTTTGCGGGCGTCTGGTATCGCGCTCACTGGCTGCTCTGGGCGCGGCGGCGATCCTGTGGCTCCCGCCCTCCCGGGCACCGCCGCCATCTGCGGGGCCACGTTGTTGGGACGGTCGCCGTGATTGCGCCAGCGCAATGTCCACTTGGTAGCACCGGCCCATAGTCAGGCCATGACCCGTCTCGGGAATCCCAGATTCAGCACCACTTGCCCGACGGACTTGTGCATATTCAGCGAGTGTCATTGCTCGCCTTCCGAAGCGGGGCGGGCCACCGCCTGGACGTTCCGACTTCTTGGGATCGCCGCCGTGGGCATCGCCTTCGCCGGCGTCCTCCTGCCGGTGCTGCCGACAACCCCCTTCCTGCTGATCGCCGCATGGGCATTCGCCCGTAGCTCGCCGAGTCTCGACGCCTGGCTACGGGCCCATCCCCACCTGGGGCGGCCGCTCGCCGCGTGGGAGGATCGCCGTGCCATTCCCCGAAGAGCCAAGGCCCTCGCCGGCGTCAGCATGTCCGCCAGCTGGCTCTTGCTTTGGTCCGGCGGTGCCCCCGTTGGGATTTCCGTCGCCGCCGGCGCCGTCATGCTCGCGGCCGGCGTCTGGATCCTGACCCGGCCATCGTAGCTCTTCCCAGCAATTCGGTCGATCGACTCGGCGAGCGCCACCGTTGCTATCGCCGACCGTTGCGGCAGTGGGTGAGCGTCCGGTGTGCGCTGTGGTCCGAATGTCTCATGTTGGCGCTTGCCCGCCCTTTCATGTCTCAGGATTGATCCAGCCAAATCCTCCGAGCGGCAGAGTTGCGATTTCAACCGCATCGGCTCCCTGTAACGCCCCGGTTCCGTGAAGCGGGCTTTTGCGCAAACAGGGACAGGGCGTAAGTCCGCTTCTCTGGACAACGGACGGAGGCAGCCTGCCGAACCGACGGCGCACTCTCACTCCACGCGGCAGAAACAATACATGAATTCCTGAGGCGTCCCCCAAGGCGTCTCGTGCAGCTCTGTAACGCTATCCAACAGGCGAAACTTCGGCCCGAACTCGCCGTGGAGGTTTTGTGCGTCGTAGCGAACGACATCCAGTCCGCTGCACTTCTCCGGCCCATCCAGGCCGAAGGTGGCGACAATGACGTGACCGCCAAGCCTGACTGCGCGGGCGACCTGTCGCACGTATGCGGCTCTGTCTTCTGCGCTTGTCAGGAAGTGGAAAACAGCCCGATCATGCCAAACATCGTAGCGAGCGGCTTCCAACTCGACAGTTGTGATGTCGCCGGTGATCCAATGAACCGAGGCACCAGAAGCACCCAGTCGGCCTTTCGCGACGTCAATCGCCGCCGGGGAGATGTCGAGTACGGTCACGTCGGCGTAGCCCCGCGCGACAAGATCATCGACCAAAGTCGCTTCCCCCCCGCCGACGTCAATGACGGCGCTGTCTGTGCCGGGCGCCGCGTGTTCGATGAGCCTCAGGGAAGTTTCCAGATGAGGACGATACCAGCTGACTTCGTCCACCTTCTTGTTCTGATAGACGGTTTCCCAATGAGCCTTGTTAGTCATCGTCGCCCCTCCAGAACTATTCTTGAGAGCTGGGGC
The DNA here is from genome assembly GCA_002343425.1 of Brevundimonas sp. UBA2388. Taxonomy (GTDB): domain Bacteria; phylum Pseudomonadota; class Alphaproteobacteria; order Caulobacterales; family Caulobacteraceae; genus Brevundimonas. The sequence goes on along the minus strand of DDSO01000112.1, from coordinate 7,944 downwards.
CAGTGTGATCGGAACGCCAGAGGGGCATATCGAAAATTCGGCAACGAAGGGCCGCGGACCCCAAGGTCAACATCGTCGAGCGGCCGACGCAAATGTCTGCTTCCAACCGATCGCCAACCTCCGCGCCTGTCGCGAGGCTGTCCGGATGGCGTTTCAGGCCGATGCAGGTCTCCCGCACAGAATCTCAGATCGCCAGGCTGTGCCTCACTGATGGCCGCGAAGCTTGGGGATCGAAGCAGGCAGCGACGACTCGCACCAACCGCGAGAACTCCGGTGAAACGCTGATCCGTCGTCCAGACACCGCACAGAGACCATCCACCCTCAACGTTCGAGCAGACTCCAGTTCATCATCGAGGGTACTCGCCGCGTAGCCATACTCCGTGCACACGGACGCCACGTCCACTTCCAGACTGCACATCAGTCGCTCAATGACGGCCCCGCGCAGCCGATCGTCTCTGGTCGTCGCCAGTTGACGCGACACAGGCAGCTGATGGCGCTTCACGGCAGCCGCCCAATGGTCCACGCGCGAGGCGTTCTGGGCGTAGCCTTGCCGAAATGCGCTGATCGCCGAAGGCCCAAGGCCGATCAGAACGGCTGCCGGGTCGTCGGTATAGCCTTGGAAATTGCGGCGCAGGCCACCGTTGGCCAGCTGCGCCGTCATCGGGTCGTCGGGGTGGGCGAAATGGTCCATACCGATCCGGATGTAGCCGTGGTCGAGGAGAACAGCCTCGGCTGCCTCAGCTTGGCCCCATCGCCCGGCAACATCGGCCAGATCCTCGGGGCGGATCATCGCCTGGTGCTTTTTCATCCATGGGACATGAGCGTAGCCGAACAGGGCGACCCGGTCCGGCGCCAGCGAAAGAGCGGTCCTCAAACTGGCCGCGACATTGTCGGGGGTCTGGCCAGGTAGGCCGTACATCATGTCGAAATTGACCGCCTTTACGCCGCCGCGGCGGATGTCGGCGACCGCTGTCTCGACGCGCTTAAACGGCTGGATGCGGTTGACCAGCCGTTGGACTTCGGGATCGAAGGTCTGGACGCCGAGACTGGCCCGGGTAACGCCGGCGGCGCCCAGTCCGCGGGCGAAGTCCCGGTCGAGATGTCCGGGGTCGAGTTCGACGGCCACCTCGGCGCCGAGTCGCAGGCCGAACCTTCGGGAGATTGAGGCCAGCAGCCCGGAAAAATCGTCGCGGGAAAGCGAATTGGGACTTCCGCCGCCGAAATGAACATGGGCGGCGCCAGCGTGCGGCGGCATGGCGTCGGAACACAGATCCAGCTCGCTCGTGAGGTGGCCGAGAAAGTCAGAGATCCGGTCATAGCCGTTGGGGACGCTGGTGTGGCATCCGCAGTACCAGCACAGACGTTCGCAGAAGGGAATGTGGACGTAGACCGAGACGGCGTCGGTCGGCTGGATCGTGCCCAGCCAGTCCCTCGTCAGGGTGTCATCGGGAGCCGGCTGGAAGGCGAGGGCGGTGGGATAGCTCGTATAGCGCGGCAGGTTCCGGGAAGCATGGACCAGCAGCGATTCCGTCAGCGTCGTCATCCCAGGGCCGCCTCCGACGCGGCCAGATCCTCGGCGGTATTGATGTTGATAAAAGGGTCACCTCCCTCGACGGGCCAGTCCACGACGGCGCAGCCGACAGCCTCGCTCAGGCCGCGCAGGGACAGCCGGCCCTCTTCCGCCCGTCGCACCAGGGTGGGCACGACGGCAGTGCGCCACAGGGCGCAGACTGGATGCAGCCGTCCGCCGCTGGCGGCGACCGCGACGCCGACCTCAGAGGTCAGGGCCTGCTCCAGACGATGGTGCAGGTCGCCCGGGAGGAAGGGCATGTCGCAGGCCAGGGTCAGGACCCGATCGGCGCCAGCCGCTGACGCCCAGGACAAGGCCGAGAGCAGGCCGGCCAGCGGCCCTTCGATACCCGGCGCATCAAGCACCACGGTCCCGCCGAAGCCGGCGACCTGTTCGGGGCTGCGCGCAACTAGGATGGAGGGCGCCGCGATGACGTGAGCGTGGTTCAGGGTGTGATCCAGCAGGCGGGCTCCACCCAGCAGGCGGCGCGGCTTGTCGCCGCCGATGCGCCGGCCGGCCCCGCCGGCGAGGATGGCCACCACCAGGCCCATTCAGCGCGCCCCCGGGCGTCGCGGAACCGGCGGGCGCGAAGCCGTGCGGGGACCGGCGCTTCGCGCGGGAAGTGGGGACGGCGCAACCAGCCGCCCGGCCGCGCCGAGGTCGCCGACGGTCGTCTCGAGATCCCGGACCAGACCGTCCCGGATGGAATAGATCCAGCCGTGGATCGACAGCGGCTGGCCCCGGCGCCAGGCGTCGGTGACGAAGGGATTGCGGGATAACGCCCGCACCTGGGCCAGAACGTTTTTCTCGCAGATGAAGTTGACCCGGGTTTCGGGGTCTTGGATGGCGTCTAGATCGGTGTGATGGTCTTCGCACAGGCGCTGGACCCGCTGCATCCAGTGATCGAGGATGCCGTGGCGCTGGCCATCCAGTACGGCTCGCACGCCACCACATCCATAGTGGCCGCAGACAATGATGTGGCGCACCTTCAGTGTCTCCAAGGCGAACTGGAGCACCGCCAGCAGGTTCATGTCCTGGGCCGGCGCGAGATTCGCGACGTTGCGATGGACGAAGAGTTCGCCCGGCTGAAGGCCGACGATCTCATTGGCCGGGACGCGGCTGTCGGAACAGCCGATCCACAGATAGTCCGGCGCCTGTTGTTCCGAGAGCCGGCGGAAATACCCCGGATCAAGCCGGGTTCGGGTGGCTGCCCAGTCCAGGTTGTTGCGTAGCAGGGTCTCGATCATGACGCCGCCTCATCGCCTTCGGGATCCAGCAGGACGCCGCGGCGGGCCGCCAGCCGGATGCTGAGCGCTCTGAGGTCCGCAGGGGTCAGACGAAGGCGGGCGATCGGCAGAACCACAGCGTTCTCCAGAGCGATGTGGCGGCGCTCATGCAGGGCGAAGTCTGTGAAAAGGAGTCGGCTCTCCCGATCCTGTCCTGGCGCCCGGCCGTCGGTAAGGGCCCGTTCCAACGCGGCGATGAGGGTGCGGGCCCGGTGTAAGTCATCGTGGTGCTCGGCCGACAGCGCCCCCAGAACGGAGTCCAGTTCGTCGGCGGGCTGGCAGCGCCGCCGCAGCAGCGGAAACAGATCATCCTCCTCATCAATGACGTGCAGCGGCATGTCATGGCGCAGGAAGGCCAGTATCTCGTGGGCCTCGTCGCTCAGCAGGACCGTCGCGTTGCCGACCCGTTCAATCAACTGGCACAACTGGCGATGACGGTAGTGTTCCGCGAACAGCCAGTTGAGCGGTTCATGGATCAGTTCTGGCGGCAGGGGTTCGATCCCGGGGCTCTGGCTCATCGGTCATTCGCTCTCTGCCCGGTCATCGGTCTAGAACCGATAGTCGAGGGCGGCCCAGACCTTGTCGCGGTCGGGGAAGGAGGGTGCGGCGCCGTCGAAATGGGCGCCCTTGAGTTCGACCGCCCAGTGGCTGTCGAGCACCAGTCGCGCTGAAAGGTCGAGCTCTCTGCCGTAGCGGGCGGAGCCGTCAGCGTCGTGAATATCGCGCCAGGAGGCGGTCAGAACGCCGCTTCGCCCCACGGGCGGATGGGCGACTGCATAGCTCGCCGTTGCTGATACGTCGCGCAGTCCGTCCTTCGGTGTGGTCAGAAAGACATCGGCCCAGCCCTGGAAGGCATGAAGGGTGGCTAGGGGTGTCTGGAACGCCTGGGCGCCGTTTCCGTCCAGGCGCTCGAGCGCCAGGGTCGCGGTAAACGGACCACGCTTCAGGCCCGCCGAGACCAGCCCATAGTCGAGGTCGAACCGGGCCGGATTGGCCCCGTACTCAGACTGCCGGGCGTATTCGACGGTGTAGAGGGCCGACCAATCCGGCGGCAGATCACGGCTTCCCTCCAGTCGTGCGCCCCAGGTCGCTGAGGACTGGGCGGCGGCGTTGCTGAAATCCAGCAGATAGCCATAGGCCGTGATCTTGCCCACCGGGGTCGGGGTCTCGACGTTTATGAGATGACTGTCCGAGCGCCACTCGCCCACGGGACTGTCGTCGCCGAACACCCGGTGGACCCGGTCGATCCAGGCATAGGTGACCGTGAGCGGCTCGAACGCACGGGTCGTCACCTTGACTGCATCGAAGGTCTGCTCGTTCTGACGGAAGCCGACATTGCCGACGAACCTGGCTGTGCCCAGCACGATGCGTTGCCGACCCAGGACCACCTCTGTATCCGGCAGGCCGGTCCAGGCGACCTGCAGCCGGTTCAGTTCGAACGCCTCGGGATCGGCGACCACGGGATAGGTTGGGGGGCCGTGGATGGTGTCGTTGTAGTCATCGACAAGAGCGACGACCGCCTCCCCCTCGACCAGCACACGAAACCCGGACCGCTCCGGACTCTGCCAGCCGAGGCGGGCGCGAAGGGTCAGCGCCGATGCGTCGTCGAGCCCGTCCTGGCTGACACCTTCATAGCGCAGGCGGCTCTCGAACAGGAGGTCGCCCGATTGGGACGAGGCGGCGGCCGCGCCCGGAGAAGGGGGCGGGGCGGAAGTCTGTGCGCTTGCCACGACCGGCGCCGCCATCGCAGCAAGCGCCAGAAGGGCCGTTTGACCAACGGTCGGCATCTCAGTGTCTCCGAACGATAGCGTAGGATCGGCCCGGCGCTTTCAGTTTCGATTTCAGGATCGCTCGCACGCAGGCCAACGCCGGATCGTCCGAGCCCTGGGCGGCCGAGATCAGTCGGGTCCAACCCTGGTCATCGGCGCCCTGGAGGAAGGATGAAATTTCGCTCTGGACGAACTCGGCCAGACTGACTCCGGTCGTCGCGGCGGTCTGACGGGCCTGGACGGCCAGCGCGGGGTCGGCCTCGTCCAGCCAGACCTCCAGGCGTGCTGTGACGGCGTCCTGGTCGTTCAGGAGGTCGCCGAGGGACAGGGCTCCGGGAGCGACACCGCCATCCTCGGTCACGCTGAGCGCCACGCCGCATTCCCGCGCCTCAGCCGCGAGGCCGGACACATAGCGGGTTGCGGCCGCCGTCCAGGCTCGGCTCTCCAGATGCAGGGCGATGCGCGGAAGGACATGTTCGAATGGCAGCCGGCGACCCTCGATGCGTCGATCCAGCCGAAGGACATGCCAGCCGAAGCGTGATCGCACAGGTTCGGACGCGGTCTCGCCATCTTGCAACAGGTCCAGTCCAGCCTCGACCTCCGTCGCGAGATCGCCGGGTGATAGCTGCCCCAGGGAGCCGCCTACGCCTTTTGACGGGCAATCCGAGAGCGTCTCGGCGAGGTCCGCAAACCGGTGCGGATGCCACGCCAGTTCAGCGATCGCAGCACTGGCCGCGTCGCGCGCGGACTGCCAGGCGGCCTCGTCGTCGCCCTTCGGTGCGAACAAAATATGAGAGGCCTGAGTCAGGGGCGGGGTGCGAAACCGCTCCGGTGCGCTGTCATACACCCGTTGGCATTCCGCTTCGCCGGGCCGCTCGACCTCAATCTCAATGTCCAGCACGGCCCGTACGAGCGCTTCCTCAGGCGTCTCCTCGCGGCCGTCCTCGTCCTGCTCCGCTTGCGGAGTCAGGCCGAGCTGGTGCGCCCTGTCCAGCAACAGGGCCTTGATGGCGAGAGCATGGGCGGCCGCCATCCGCGCCTCTTCGGGGGTTGCGGCGGGATGGTTCTGGGCTTCCTCGGCGACCAGCCGTTCGGGCAGGGCCACGCCGTCGATGACGATGACCCCGCTCATTGGCCCAAGTCTCCGGCGCGACGTGCGACCGGCATCTGACGCTTGCTGCGGACCAACTGCCAACCGCGGCGGTTCAGATACCAGACCGGCGCCGAAAGCATGTGGACCAGCCGCGTGAACGGGAAGATCAGCATGATGGTCAGGCCGAGGGTCAGGTGCGCCTTGAAGATCCAGTGGACGTCGGCGACGAAGCCCGCGCTGGCGGGGTTCAGGGTGAAAATTCCCTGGGCCCAGGTCATGAATTTGATCATCTCGTGGCCGTCAAGATGGCCCAGCGACAGAGGAATGGTAGCGAGGCCGAGACACAGCTGGATCAGCAGGATGGCCAGGATGGCGGTGTCGCCGAAACTGGAATTCTGGCGAATCCGGGGATCAAACAAGCGTCTGTGCAGCAGCAGGAGACCGCCCACGAGACAGGCGGCCCCCGCGATGCCACCGGCGACGATGGCAAGCATCTGTTTGAAGCCATGGCTGACGCCCAGGTAGTCCCATACCGCGATCGGCGTCAGAAGCCCGACGAAATGGCCGGCGAAGATGGCGAGAATTCCGAGGTGGAACAGGACGGATCCGAGCATCAGCTGCTTGCGCCGCAGAAGCTGGGACGAGCCGGTGCGCCAAGTGTACTGCTCGCGGTCGAAGCGCAGAACAGAGCCGATCACCAGGACCGCCATGGCGATATAGGGATAGACGCCGAAGACGATGAAATTCAGGTCCATAATCACGATCCTCAGGCGGCCGCGCCGACGCGGCGGCTCTTGTCAGGTGGCGGGGCGGCGTTCATGGCGGAGAGCATGGAGTCCGCCTTCGGGCAGCCGGCGTCGGCCGGGCCGAAGGAAACGGCGGTCTCCTCCCAGGCCTTGTCCACCGCTTCCAGATCGTCCGGATCGTCGTCGGGCTCCTGCATCAGGGCGGCGACGGCGTCGGAGTCGGGTACGGCGCCGGTCATCGCGGTGAGCGCTCCGAACACGGCCCGATAGGGACTTTCGCGCTTGTGCAGCCGCTCCGTCAGGGCGGCGAGGACGTGGGCCCCTTCACCAAGCAGTGAGGCGGCTTCCTCGTTGGGCAAGGTCGACAGGAAGTCCAGGAACACAGGCAGGTGGTCCGGCAGTTCATTGGCCGTCAGCTCCAGCCCGTAGGAGCGGTAGAGCTCGATCAAGGCCGCCATCGCCTGTCCGCGGTCGCGGCTCTCACCGTGAATGTGCTCATACAAGTTGAGCGACAGCGACCGGGTCCGGTCGAACAGGTGAACGAAACCCTCCTGAAGGTCGAAGAGGTCCTCGCTTTCAAGCTTGCTGGCGAGTTTCTCCAAAGCCCCCACGATCGGCGTGGGGACCATGCCTTCAGAGCGGATGGCGGCCATGATCGCCGGTGCGGCGGCCTGGACATCGGCGGTCGGATAGCTGAGCAGGAGCGCCAGGGCGCGATATGTCAGTGCCATGATCAGGCCACCTCTGCTGTCGGTTTGGCGCGTGAGCGCTTGTCGGGGCCGAACAGGCCCAGTTCGGTGCGTCCGCCGGAGCAGCCGTTGCCGAAGGTGAAGCCGCAGTTCCCCCGCAAGTCGTAGGCGTCCTCGACCGTCTCGCGATGGGTCGAGGGGATGACGAAGCGGTCCTCGTAGTCGGCGATGGCCATGATCTTGTACATGTCGTCGATCTGGGCCGCCGTCAGGCCGACGGTTTCGGCCAGGCCGTGGTCGATGCGCCCGTCCACGGTCCTGGCGCGCATATAGGCGCGCATGGCCAGCATCCGCCGCAGCGCCAGGGTCACCGGTGCCTCGACCCCTGCGGTCAACAGGTTGGCGAGGTATTTCACCGGGATGCGGAGTGAGTTCACATCCGGCATCTCGCCGTCCATCTCCAGGGCGCCGACGGCGGCGGCGTTCTGGATCGGCGACAGCGGCGGCACATACCAGACCATCGGCAGGGTCCGATATTCGGGGTGCAGCGGGAAGGCGACCTTCCAGTCGATCGCCATCTTGTAAACCGGGCTACGCCGGGCGCCTTCGAGCCAGGCTTCCGGCACGCCGTCCGCCCGGGCCTGGGCGATGACGGCCGGGTCGTGCGGGTCGAGAAAAATGTCGAGCTGGGCCTGGTAGAGGTCCTTCACGTCCGGTGTGGAGGCGGCCGCCTCGACCCGGTCGGCGTCATAGAGCAGCACGCCCAGATAGCGGATGCGGCCGACGCAGGT
>DDSO01000020.1 GCA_002343425.1 Brevundimonas sp. UBA2388 | reverse complement strand
GTAGGATGGGTAGAGCGCAGCGAAACCCATCAATACAGGGCGAAATCACTAGGGATCCGAATGGTATGGCGGCTTCAGCGTCTTCCAATTCTTCCTTGCGCCGCCCATAGCCGCAGCGTTCGATCAGCTTGCGGGCGGCGGCGAGATCGGTTTGCGGGCTGTCCCACGGGTACGGCGTTGCGGCGTGGAACAGCCGGACGCGATGCAGGTGGATGTCGGCCAGAAACAGGCGCATCGGGCCGCGTTCAGCGATGTCCCAAGCTTCGTCGAGATCGGCCTAGGCACTGTCGGAACCGCTGCGCGCGCCGAGGAGATGCCGCAGCCAGGCACAGGTGAGGAGGGCACGGGCAACAAACTCAACGTCGCCAGCGCGGCAGAGGCCGGCCACGGCCCGCTCTATGTCGGACTGGGAGCGGCGAACATCGGCGGCGGTCAGGATCGCCTCGTACAGCGCGGCGCGGCCCAAGGTGAGATGGTCGATAGCGATGTCGAGGAGCCAGTTCTGCGCCTTCACCCACTTGAGCGTCTGCGCCGTCCGCCGGGAAACGGCGCGGCAGGCTTCGGCAAGACCCTCACCCCCAACCCCTCTCCCAGAGGGCGAGGGGAGAACGGTTCGCCACGCGGCGCGTTCGGCGGCGACGAGGAGCAGGTCGCCGTACCGGAAGCCTTGCAGCGAGTAGAGCAGCGGGTAGTCGGGCTGCCGTTCGGCCTGCATCCGCTCGGCCTCGCAAAAACACGCTTCTGCCTCGTCCCAACGGCCCGCTTGATGCAAAGCGTCGGCGTGAGTTGCGCGTCTCCTCATCCTCCGCGCCCAATCGCCGCTGCGATCAGCGTAGATCACAGACTGCGTAGCGTCCGCTACCGCATCGGCTACATCGCCCAGCGTCAGCTCCAGTTCGCTCAGGTTGCTGGCGCCGATGGCGGCTTGTTTCCAATCCTCCTGCTTGACGCACGCTTCCAGCCCAGCCCGCATCGGTTCGAGGGCTTCGGTCAGCCGACCCAAGGCGCGCAGGCGGAACGCGGCTTCATGCAGCAGCCACGCTTGATCCGGTTCCGAGAGCGCGGGCGAGACACGCCGCCAGGGTTGCTCGAAAAAGCAGGCGACGGCGCCCAAATCCGAACCGAACGCGCCGAGCTTGAACGAGCTGTAGTTTTCTTGCCCTCGTAAGATACGGTCTTTGTAAACCTTGTCGCACGCCGCTTGCTGCATTCCCGTCAAACAACCGTGAGCCACGGCCTGATAGAGCGGCTGGAGGTCTTCGAGGGTGGGCGCGTCCCGGTCCGGCGTGCTCGCGCGCAGGTGCTCGTACAGCCGCCGGTGGGCCGCGCGCCAGGCGGCGGCGTTCGTCTCGCGCAGTTGTTGGGCGAAATAGGCCCGGAGGTGCGGATGCGCGTCGAGCGCAATCAGCGCGCCGGTCGCGTCGCGGTTCACCGCGAGCAGGCGCGCGGCTTCGAGGCCGCTCAGGCAGAATTCCCAGTCGTCGTCGTTTAGCCCATCCAGCGGTTCGGTCAGGCCGGGGATGGGCTCGCGCCGTAGCGCTGCCAGGCAAGCGGCGTCGGCGGGCCGGTCGAACAGGCCCACGAGCCGCAGCACGGCCACTTCGCGCCGGCCTTCCTTGCCGCCGCCGCCCAACAGCCATTGCTCGTAAGCCGCCACCGTCCGCAAGGCGTGGCCGCCGTCGATCTTGGCGTCGGCTTTCTCGAACTTCACACAGTCGCGCTGGCGGATGTCGCCGCCAAAGGCGCGATGCAGGAACCCGCCGAGCAAGGTCAGGGTGAGCGCGTGGCCTTTCACGTCTTCGACCAGCCTTTCGAATTCCCGCGCCGTACCGCGCACGCCAAGCTTTTTGAGCAGATCCACGCCAGCGGCGCGAGATAGGCGATGCAGCGCCACTTCCGGCGTGGTGGTCTGCCGGAAGGCTTTGAGGTCGGGCAGCGTACAGCGGGTGGTGACGAGGCACAGGCCCCGGTTGTGTTGCGCCAAGCCCTTGAGCAAGGCGGCGACGCCCTGATCCTTGAGTTCGCCCGGCGTGGGTGAAGCGGGGGCGTATTGCAGCGGTTCGAGGCCGTCGAGAACCAGCAGGTTCTTCCGCTCGCCGACGACGCGGGCGAGACGCTGGCCTTTCTCGAACGCGCCGGCGTTGCTAGCCGCCAATGCCTTGTCCGCGTCGTCGCCGAAGAAGGTCAGGGCTTCCTTGAGGAAGATGTCGGAAGAGGCGGCCGATTGATCGCGCGTGCCCTGACTGTAGAAGCTCCACGCAAACGCGGCGGCGCAGCCGGGCCAGCCTTGGGCGGACAGCGCGGCGGCCCAGTGGGCAACCAGCGAAGTTTTTCCTTCGCCGCCCAGCGCGACGAAGGTGAGAATGCGGGGGCGGTTCGACTCGCCGCTTTGCACCTTGGCCCAGGCGTCATCGAGGAGCCGGGTTTCGGCCTGGCGGCCGATCAAGTCGGCGGGGGCGTATTTGAGGATGCGGGAAATGTCCCACCGCAACCCGTTCGGCGCGTTGGAAGCTAGACTCGCCGGCGAGCGCCGGCCGGATTCCGGCGAGTCGGCTAAGGGCTGGGGTCAAAACTTAGCGGTCGGCCGGTCGGGCGCGGCTTCCGCTTCAATGCACCGACCGTGCCCGGCTCCACACCGCTTTGGTTCAGCAGGGCGTCGTAGAGCGCCTGATAACCCGCTTCCGAATCCAGCACATAGAAAGTCTGCGCCCGCAGCGGTTCGGGAATGTGCGGCTCGTCGGCCCGGTCGAACAGCACCGGAATGAATTGGTTGGAGACGCTACGCGCATCGTAAAGCCCCTGTGTTATCAACGCGCCTTCCCAATCGACGCCCTTGCCCTTGCCGGGCACTTCCTGGCCGCGAAAGCGCCGGTAGTAGGTCTCCGTGCAGACGCACAGCACATGCGTGGCCGCGTCGAGACCGTTCAGCATCCAGCGCGGCCAGCCTTCGGGCGGGGAACCGTTCACGTAGCGATCCAGGATCGTGGCGACGCCATCGGCCCGCAGTCGCTCGGACAAACCGAGCACCCGCTCGCGGTGTTCGTCGGAATCGTGGCTGTAGCTGATAAAAATATTGGGAGTGCTCATAAGCGGTTGACTTGGATCGGTTGACGGGGCGCGGCGGCGTGGCTGTCTTGGGAAAAGTTTAGGTTACCTTGATCAGCCTGGTTTTACTGTGTCCGAATCCATGTATTTGATTATTCTTGATTCCACTTTGTCAGATTTACGTGATATAATTTCGTAATAGAGTGAAGGAAATAAAATACCTCCGATTGTCGGAAATCGCCGTCAAGGGGGAAAAACACCATGCTGCTTCAGGATGAACCGCTCCAGCGCCGCATCGGCGTCATCGGTCTGACCTTCATCGGCGTCACCACCACCATTGGCTCCGGCTGGCTGTTCGCCGCCTACCGCGCCGCTCAGATCGCCGGGCCAGCGGCCATCGTGTCCTGGCTGATCGGCGCGGCGGCGATGATGCTCATCGGCCTGTGCCTGGCCGAAGTCAGCGCCCGCCTGCCGGCCTCCGGCGGCCTGGGCCGCTATCTGGAATACACCCATGGCTCGCTGGCCAGTTTCATCATCGCCTGGGTCAACTGGCTGGGTTTCGTCGCGGTGATCCCGTCGGAAGCCTCGGCCACGGTGGCGTATCTGGCGGACCAACCCGCGCTGCGCGGCCTGCTCGATCCGGCGACCCAGCAGATGACCACCACCGGCCTGCTGGTGGCCAGCGGCTTCATGGTCGGCTATTTGCTGCTCAACTACTGGTCGCTCAAGCTGTTGCTGAGCACCACCACCGTCGTCACCCTGTTCAAGCTGATCACCCCGCTGCTCACCGCCGGACTGCTGTTGGCCGAACGCTTCCACCCGGAAAACTTCGGCGTCGGTTCCGCCGAATTCGCGCCCAACGGGTGGAACGCCGTGCTGACCGCCATCTCGGTCGGCGGCATCGTGTACACCTTCAACGGCTTCCAACAGACCGCCAACCTGGCCGGCGAGGCGATCAATCCCCGCCGCACGCTGCCTCGGTCGCTGTTCCTGACCTTCGCTATCTGTCTGCTGGTCTACCTGTGCCTGCAAGTCGCCTTCATCGGCGCGGTGGACCCCGTCCAAATCCAGGCCCACGGCTGGAAAGGATTGAACTTCGGTTCGCCGTTTCTCGACCTGGCCATGACCCTGAATCTGAATCTGGTCGTGCTGCTGATCTACGCCGACGCCGTGGTGTCGCCGACCGGTTCCGGCACGGTTTGCCTGACCGCCACCAGCCGTATGGCCCTGGGCATGAGCGAATCCGGCTACATGCCGGTCTGGGCGCGGCGCGTGGACCCGCGCTATCAGAATCCGCGCCTGGCGCTGTTGCTGTGCTTCCTCATCGGGCTGGGCTTCCTCTGGCTGTTCCGGGGCTGGGGTTTTCTGGCCGGGATGATCGGCGTCATGCTGACCCTGACGTTCATCGCCGCGCCGGCCGCCGCCCTGGCGCTGCGCCGCTGGAGCCACGACGCCGACGCGGTTCGGATGCCCGGCCTGCGCGGGGCCGCGCCCCTGAGTTTCGTGGTGATCACCCTGCTGCTGTACTGGTCGAGCTGGCCCAAGCCGGGGCAACTGCTGCTGCTGATCGCCGCCGGCCTGCCGATTTTCCTGTACTATCAACATCGCGCCGGCTGGCCCCACTGGCGCGACCAGTGGCGGGGCGGCGCCTGGTTGGTGAATTATCTGGTCGCCGTGGCCGGGCTGTCCTGGATCGGCGGCCGGGAGTTCAACGGCTTGGGGCTGTTGTCCGATGCAGGCTGGGACGAAGCGGTCGTCGCCCTGACCGGCCTGTTGTTCTACTTCTGGGCGGTGCGCGGCAGTTGGCCGACCCCGGCGCTGCGCCGCTCCATGGCGGATTCCTCCGCCACGCCAGGAGACTCGGCATGACCCCCCTGAATCCGCCCGATCCCGTTCGACTGGCCACCGTCGCCGAACTTTGCGCCCTGCCCGATCCCTATCGCCACGACGCGGCCAGCGACGAACTGTTCGTCCGCGCCATGCGGGAAATCTGCGCCTGGCATATCGCCCATTGTCCGTTCTATGCCCGCTTGACGGCGCTGCTGCGCTTCGCGCCGGAGCGGCTGGAAACCGTCGCCGACTGCGCCACGATTCCACCGATCCACGCCAATTTCTTCAAACAGCATGAAGTCCTGTCCACCGACCGCGAGGCCATCACCACGCACCTGACTTCCTCCGGCACCACCGGCCAGAAATCGCAGATGTTCTTCGACGCCTGGACGCTCGGCGTCGGTCAGGCCATGGTGGCGCGCATCTTCGCCCGCTACGGCTGGCATACGCCGGACCAGCCGACCAACTATCTGATTTTCAACTATGAACCGGTGACCGGCAGCCAGGTGGGCACCGCCTTCACCAACCAATTCCTGGCACGCTTCGCGCCGGTCCACCGGGTCGCCTACGCCTTGCGCCACATCGGCGGCGGCCGGCATGAATACGATCCCTTCGGTTGTATCCGCGCCCTCCAGGACTACGCCGACGAAGGTCTGCCGGTGCGGCTGCTCGGCTTTCCCGCCTTCCTGCACGCCACCCTGGAGCGGATGCGGGCGCTGGAACTGGACAAGCTGCGTCTGAACCCCGAGTCGCTGGTATTTTTCGGCGGCGGCTGGAAGAAGGACGCCCAGCGCGCCGTGCCCAAAACCGAGTTGTACGCGCTGATCGAGGACTGGCTGGGCATTCCCAATCTCCGCATCCGCGACGGCTACGGGGCGGTGGAATACAGCGTCCCCTCCATCGAATGCGACCGTCACCGGCTGCACGTCCCGGTCTACGCGCGGGTGTTCGCCCGCGACGTGGCGACGCTGGAACCGCTGGGGCCGGGCCAGACCGGCTTCCTGCACGCGGTTTCGCCCTACATCACCTCGGTTCCGGCCCACAGCGTGCTGATGGGCGACCTGATTCAATGGCGACCGGGCGAGGACTGCGGCTGCGGCTTGCAAACCCCGTATTTCGAGTTGCTGGGCCGCGCCGGCACGGCCAAGAACCGTAGTTGCGCGATGGCTGCCGCCGAGTTGCTGAAATAGGAGGGAACGTCATGGCGTCCATTCATCTTTGGCGCGGCGACTGGATCGACGACCGCGAACTGACCGCCCGGCTGCCCAACCTGGCCGCGACCCTGGCCGAGGACTGCCAACAACCCCTTGATCTACCCCGCCTGTACCGCGCCGGCGCCGCCCTGGCCGCCGAATTGGCCCAGCACGGTCCGCTCTATCGCGCGCTAACCGAGGAATTGACCCAAACCGGCGACGCGCCGGACGACGCCGCGACCCTGGCAACCCTGGCGGAATTTCTACGCGCTGAAACTCTGGAATATCAGGTCTTGCGCGCCTTCGGCGATCCGGCGCCGTTCACCCCGCGCCGGATCGACTATGCCGACCATCGCTTCGAAGCCTGGGCGCCGCTCGGCGTGCTCGGTCACGTCACCCCGGCCAACGCGCGCGGCGTGGCGGCCATGAGCCTGATCGAAGGCTTGCTGGCCGGCAATATCAACCTGCTGAAAACCAGCCGCCGGGACGGTCTGTTCACCCAGAAACTGCTGCGCGCCCTGGTGGAGCGGGAACCGACCCTGAAGCCGTTCGTCTACGTGCTGCGGCTGTCCTCGCGCCAGCCCGAAGTCTTGAGCGCCTTGTTCGCGTTGTGCGATGGCGTGGTGGTCTGGGGCGGCGAGGACGCGGTCGCGGCGGTGCGCGCCATGACTCCACCGGCGGCGCGGCTGATCGAATGGGGCCACCGGATTTCCTTCGCCTACGTCGCGCAAGAATCGAGCGCCGATCCCGCCGCGCTGCGGGCGCTGGCCCACGATGTCTGCTTCATCGAACAGCAAGCCTGTTCCAGCCCGCAATGCCTGTATCTGGAAACCGCCGATCCCGCCGAACTGCACGCCTTCGCCGAGCGGTTCGCGGCGGTGCTGGCCGAGGTCGCTCCCACGATCCCGCGCGGCCAACCGCCCGGTCCGCACGAACAGGCCGAGATCACCACCACCCGCGAACTGTGCCGGCTGGATGGCGCCATCGACGGCAGCCGGGTCATCGAGGCGCCGGATCGGAGCTGGCGCTTGCTGGTCGAGCCGAAACCCGGTCTGCGCGCCTCGCCGCTGTTCCGCACCCTCTGGATCCAGCCGCTGCCGATGACCGCCATCGTCGCGAC
>DDSO01000133.1 GCA_002343425.1 Brevundimonas sp. UBA2388 | reverse complement strand
GGCGGCGGCGTCGGCATGGGCTACAGCCAGCATTCGGGCGTGGTCATTGTCGCCGACGGCACCCCGGAGGCCGCCAAACGCCTCGAACGCGTCCTCTGGAACGACCCGGCCACCGGCGTCATGCGCCACGCCGATGCGGGCTATGAGATCGCCAGGGAAGCCGCCCGCGAGAATGGCCTTAACCTGCCCGGTCTGACCTGATCTGACCCGGCCGCCCCCCGCCTCCTGAGGAACACCGCATGGAATTCGCCGCCATCGCCCTGCCCCTCGCCCTCGGGGTCATCATGTTCGGCCTCGGGCTGGACCTGACGCCCGCCGATTTCGTCCGGGTGGTGAAACAGCCGAAGGCCGCCGCCGTCGCCCTCGCCTGCCAGCTGCTGCTGCTGCCGGCGATCTGTTTCGGCCTGGTGCTGCTGTTCCGGCTGCCGCCGATCCTCGCGGTCGGGATGATGCTGCTGGCGGCCTCGCCCGGCGGTACGACCGCCAACCTCTACAGCCACCTGTTCCGGGGCGATGTGGCGCTGAACATCTCGCTGACCGCGATCAACTCGGTCATCGCCGTGGTCACCCTGCCCGTCCTCACCAACCTGGCCATCGCCTATTTCCAGCCGGGCGACCTCAGTGTCGGCCTGCAGTTCCGGAAGACACTGGAGGTTTTCCTGATCGTCCTCGGCCCGGTGGCGCTGGGCATGACCGTGCGGGCCATGAAACCGGGCTTCGCCACCGCCATGGACAAGCCCGTCCGCATCGCCTCGATCGCCATTCTGGTGCTGGTGATCGCCGGCTCCGTCGCGAGCAGTTTCGACCTGCTGGCCGCCAACTTCCTCCTGCTGGGCGGGATCGCTACCGCCTTCTGCGTGCTGAGCCTGACGGTCGGCTATCTGGTTCCGCGCCTGCTGAAGGTCGAGAAGTCCCAGGCGGTGGCCAGCGCCTTCGAGGTCGGCATCCACAACGCCACCCTCGCCATCGTTATCGCCCAGGGCGTGCTGGGCCGGTCGGACATGTCACTGCCGGCCGCCATCTATGGCGTGCTGATGTTCCCGATCGCGGCCTTGTTCGGGCTATGGGTCACCCGGCGGCGGCCCGGCTGAGCCGCTGACCAATTTTCCGTACCTTCCGCAACGGGACAAGCAGAAGCAGATATGACCCTCACCATCGGCCACGCCCCTCTCACTCTCGCCCAGCTGCGCGCCGTGCTGGACGCCCCCTGCACTGTCGCCCTGGCCCCCACGGCGTGGACCGCCGTCGAGCGCGGCGCGGCCGTGGTCGCCGCCATCGTCGCCGAGGGGCGCACCGTCTATGGCGTCAACACCGGTTTCGGCCTGCTGGCCAACACCTCCATCGCCACGGACGATCTGGAGACCTTGCAGAAGAACCTCGTCCTCAGCCACGCCTGCGGCGTCGGCGCCCTGCTGCCCGACGAGGTCGTGCGCCTGCTGATGGTGCTGAAGATCGCCAGCCTGTCGAAGGGCGCCTCGGGTATTCGCCGCGAGACGCTCGAGGCCCTGATCGCCCTCGTCAACGCCGACATCCTGCCCTGCATCCCCTCCAAGGGCTCGGTCGGCGCCTCGGGCGACCTCGCGCCGCTGGCCCATATGTCCTGCGTCCTGATCGGCGTCGGCGAGGCCCGGCACAACGGCGAGACCCTTTCCGCCGAGGCCGCCCTCGCCCGCGCCGGCCTCAAGCCTCTGGTGCTCGGCCCCAAGGAAGGCCTCGCCCTCCTCAACGGCACCCAGTGCTCGACGGCCCTCGCTCTCGCCGGCCTTTTCGCGGCCGAGGCCGCCTTCGCCGCTGGGATCGCCGCCGGGGCCCTGTCGGTCGATGCGCTGAAGGGCTCCGACGCCCCGTTCGACGCCCGGATCCACGCCCTGCGCGGCCAGCCCGGCCAGATCGCCGTCGCCGCCCGCCTGCGCGCCCTGATGGCCGGCTCGGCCATTCGCGACAGCCACCGTGAGGGTTGCCACAAGGTGCAGGATCCCTACTCCCTGCGCTGCCAGCCCCAGGTCATGGGCGCCGTGCTCGACGTCCTGCGCAACGCAGCCGCTACCCTCGAGCTCGAAGCGAACGCGGTCACCGACAATCCGCTGGTCTTCATCGAGGAAGGCGACGTGATCTCCGGCGGAAACTTCCACGCAGAACCCGTTGCTTTTGCAGCTGATATGATCGCCATGGCCCTGTGCGAAATCGGCAATATCTCCGAACGCCGCACCTCCATCCTCGTCGACCCCAAGATGAGCGAACTGCCCGCCTTCCTCGTCAAGGAATCCGGGCTGAACTCCGGATTCATGATCGCCCAGGTCACCGCCGCCGCCCTCGTGGCCGAGAACCGGATGGTAGCCCATCCCTGCAGCATCGACACGGTGCCCACCTCGGCCAATCAGGAAGACCACGTCTCCATGGCCACCCACGGCGCCCGCCGCCTGCTGGAAATGGCCGAGAACACCGCCGCCGTGGTCGGCATCGAGCTTCTGGCCGCCGCCCAGGGTCTGGAATTCCACCGCCCGCTGACGTCGTCGCCCGATCTGGAAAAGGTCTGGGCCATCGTGCGAGAGGCCGCCGCCGCCTACGGCTCTGACCACTATTTCGCGCCGGATATCGCCCGCGCGACCGACGGCGTCCGTGCGGGCCGCTACCGGGTGTTCGCGGGGGATCTGCTGCCGTCGGCGTAGCCTCTCCCGCTATCGTCATCCTCCGGCGAGCGCAGCGAGACCGGGGGACCCAGCGGC
>DDSO01000040.1:189-4301 GCA_002343425.1 Brevundimonas sp. UBA2388 | reverse complement strand
GCCGGTGATGGTGCCGCCGGTTCCGACGCCCGAGATGATGATGTCCACGGCGCCCGCGGTGTCGTTCCATATCTCCTCGGCCGTCGAGACGCGGTGAATGGCCGGATTGGCCGGGTTGTCGAACTGGGCCGGGATGACCGCACCGGGCGTCCGGTCCCTCAGCTCCATGGCCATGGCGATGGCCCCCTTCATCCCCTTCTCCGCGGGCGTCAGCACCAGTTCGGCGCCCAGCAGGGCCAGCATCTTGCGCCGCTCCATCGACATGCTCTCCGGCATGACGAGGATCAGCCGATAGCCCTTGGCCGCCGCCACAAAGGCCAGGGCGATGCCGGTGTTGCCGCTCGTCGGCTCGATCAGGACGGTGTCAGGCTTGATATGCCCCGCCTGCTCCAGCGCCTCGATCATCGCCACCCCGATCCGGTCCTTGACCGAGGCCATGGGGTTGAAGAACTCCAGCTTGGCCAGCACGGTCGCCTTCGGGTTCATCTCGGCCGACAACCGCGGCAGCCCGACCAGCGGGGTGTCGCCGATCGTGTCGAGGATCGAGGCGAACACCTTGCCGCGACCGGCTTTCTGGTGGCGCGAGGCGTCGTATTCGGACATCGGAGTCTCCGTGCGGGCGTTCAGCGAGAGATAGGGTTTTTAGCGCGGTCGCAAGTCTGTCGACGCGATTTTCCACGCCATCAGCATCCTCCACCGCGCGCGGCGGACCAACCGACTTCAGGGCGTGGCGCCGTTGGCGCCGCCGACTGTCGGTTGTATCAGCTTGGTCAACCCCGTTCTATGCGAGGGGCTGTGGGGGGTTCCAATGCGCATCGTTTCCGCGAGCGGACTGATCGGCCTGTGTTTCGGCCTCGTCCTGATGCTGATGCCCGGTTCAGTCTGGGCCGGAGATGAGGTGCTCCGCGGGCCCGTGCCGGCCTGGGTCATAGCGACCACGGAAGGCGCGCCGGACGTCGCCAGCGGCGCCGACGAGGGCATCCGCATCCTCCTGTTCGACAACCAGGTCCGGAGCGACCGCGACGGGGAGGCTTCCTATATGCGCTTTCGCAGCATGGCGCTTTCCCCCCAGGCGCTGCCGCTCCTCGGGAATGTCGGAGTAGCCTGGAGCCCGGCAAGCCAGGAGGTGACAGTCCATCACGTCAGCATCATCCGTGACGGGCAGACCATCGATGTGCTCGCCGACCAGACATTCGAGACCCTGCGTCGCGAGCAGAACCTCGAACAGGCCATGCTGGACGGCCTGATGACTGCGGTGCTGCAACCGTCCGGCCTGCGTATCGGGGACATACTCGACGTGGCCTACACGGTGGTGTCACGTGACCCCGTGATCGGCGGTCATTTCGAGCAGTCGCTTGACCTCAACCTGCCGGCGGTCGTCGATCAGGTCCGTTATCGCGCCTCATGGCCGACGGCCCTTCCCGTTCGGCTTCGAGCCGCCAATGACTGGGTTCCCTTGCCTGTTCGTCGCGAGGGCGACCGGTCCGTGGTCGAGCTCCGGCTGAATTCGCTTCAGCCGATCCTCGTGCCGGACGATATTCCGACCCGGCTTCGCGCCGTGCGCCAGCTCGAACTCACCGACTACCGCGACTGGTCTGATATCGCGGTGGCACTGAAGCCGCTCTACGACCGGGGGCGCCGGCTCGAACCGGACTCACCGCTGCAAGCCGAAATCGAACGCATCCGCCTTCTGTCCGACGACCCGGCGATCCGTGCTGCGGCCGCCCTGCGACTGGTCCAGGACCAGGTCCGCTATGTCGCCCTGATGATGGGAGAAGGCGCCCTCACACCAGCCACGGCGGACGAAACCTGGGCCAGACGTTTCGGCGACTGCAAGGCCAAGACAGTGCTGCTGCTCGCGATCCTCGACGCCCTGGACATCGAGGCCCAGCCCGCGGCGGTCAGCATCCTCAATGGCGACGGACTGAACGAACGTCTGCCGATGATGTCCGCCTTCGACCATGTGCTCGTTCGCGCCGTGGTCGACGGCCAGGTGTTCTGGCTGGACGGAACCCGCACCGGCGACCGGCGCCTCGCGGACATGGCCGTTCCACGGTTCAGCTGGGCTTTGCCGCTCACGGGTGGCGACGCGCGCCTCGAGCCTCTCCCGGTCGCGCCGCGCACGATACCTGACTCTGAAACCGTCATCGCATTTGACGCTTCGGCCGGCCTCTATTCGCCAGCGACGATAAGGGCGACCACGACCCTTCGCGGCGACAGCGCTGCGGCGCTCGGCGGCCAGATCGGGCTCATATCGGCTTCGCAGAGAGATCAGGGGCTGCGGTCTCTCTGGTCCACACAGCTGCCCGATCCCACTATAACCGAGGTCGGCTCGACCTATGACGCCGATACCAACGTCCTGACCCTGACGATGTCCGGCACGATGACCCTGAACTGGAGTTCCACGGGCCTTGTGCCGCCCGGCGCCAGCTATGTGCCGGTCACCAGTCAGGAGCGATCCGAAGGTCCGTTCCGAAACGCCCCCTACGCGATCAATCATCCTGCCTTTACACGGTCGGTCGTGACCCTTCGCCTGCCGGAGGGCGGGCGGGGATTCCGGGTGTCGGGTGGGGAGGTCGAGCGGACCGAACTGGGCCACCACCTGCGCCGCGCCGTCAGCCTCGAAGCAGATCTCGTCACAGTCGACATCACGCTCCGCAGCCTGGTCAGCGAAATCCCGGCAGCCGAAGCAGACCAGATCAGGGTTGAGGCAGCAGCGAGACCTTACGATCCCCCGCGCATCTTCCCGCCCACGGGCTACCGTCCCTCGGAGGCTGACAGGAACGCCTGGGCCGCGGATGAACCGACGACGGCCAGCGGATGGCTCGACCGGGCCTTTGCGCTCTCCCGGAGTGGTGACACGGACGAGGCCGTCCAGGCGGCGGCCCGGGCAATCGCGCTCGAACCGGAAAACAGCTCCGCCTGGGCCAACCGCGGGGTCTATCGCTTCTGGCAGGGCGACCTCACCGGGGCTGCGGAGGATCTGGCGAAGGCGGTCGACATCGACCCCTCAGAGCGGATCGCCATGAACGGTCATGCCCTGCTCGCGATGTACGAGCACCGCTTCGACGACGCGGTAATCGAGCTTTCCCGAGCCCTGCGTCAGGCGCCAGGCGATGACTTCGCACTCCGAACCCGCGCCGACGCCTATGTCGGCCTGGAGCAGTATGACCGCGCCTTGCGGGACGTCGACACCCTGATCACGGCCCGGCCCGCCGAAAGTTCGCTGAAGCTGCTGCGCATCCGGGTTCTGGGACAGGCCGGCCGCACGGCCGAAGCCGACGCGGCGATGGACGCCCTCGCCGAGGCCGAGCCGTCCAACCCCGGGGTCCTGCTGAACCAGGCCGCGCTCAAGGTCGAGCGCGGCGACTTCCAGTCGGCGTCCGACATCCTCGACCGTGTGCTCGCGTTCGCCCCGTCGAACCCGGAGTCAGCCCTGCTGCTCAGGGCCGAAGCCTCTATCGGCCTGGGTCGGCTGGACGACGCCGCGAGGGACTTCGCCCGAGTCCGGGACGCTCACCCTGACGACGCCCAGAGGCTGAACTCGTTGTGCTGGACCGCCGCGAGGGCGGGGGTCCTGCTGGATCAGGCGCGTCGCGACTGTGACGCCGAGCTCGCCATCTGGCCGGGCAGCCCGGCGATCTTGGACAGTCGCGGCCGGGTGCTGCTGCAGCAGGGCGATCTGGCTGGTGCCCTTGCAGCCTATGAATCGGCTCTGGCTCTCGAACCCCAACAGTCGGCGTCGCTTTACGGACGAGGTCTGACTCGGATTGCTCTCGGCGACATCGAGGCGGGAGAGGCCGACAAGGCCGCCGCGATCGCGATCGACCCCGAGGCCGCCACCGATTTCGAGTCCTATCCGCCTCGTTGAGGTGGCCGCAACGCCCTGAATTTAACCCGGCGTTAAGCATGATGGCCCTTTCTTGCAGGTCCGCGGTGGCCGGCCCTTCGGGACCTCCCGACCCGACGCGGCCAGTTCCGGGGTCCTCCAGTTGCACGCTCTCGCCGCCGCCGTTGAAGCGATCGATCCGCTGGTCGTGACCGGCAAGGTCGCGGGCGTGAACGGCCTGCTGATCGAGTCCCGGGGCGGACTGTCGCGCCTGTCGGTCGGG
>DDSO01000040.1:0-174 GCA_002343425.1 Brevundimonas sp. UBA2388 | reverse complement strand
CCGAGGTCGTCGGCTTCCGCGACGCCAAGGCCCTGCTGATGCCGTTCGGCCCGGTCGAAGGCGTGGCCCCCGGGGCCGACATCCGCATCGTCTCCGCCGCCGCCAGCGTCCGCCCGACCACCGCCTGGCTCGGGCGCATCATCGACGCCTTCGGCCAGCCCATCGACGGCAAGG
>DDSO01000135.1 GCA_002343425.1 Brevundimonas sp. UBA2388 | reverse complement strand
GATCTGGTTGGTCCCGATGCAGAAGGCGGCGACGGCCATCAGCCGGTCGGCGGCTTCGAGCACGCGGGCGCTGACCTGGGTCTTGGAGCGGACGCCCAGCACATGGACGCCCCGGACGGCCTCGATCAGGGCATCCTCGTCGAGCGCGCCCTTCAGCGACTCGACCGTATAGCCGGCCTCCTCCAGCCGCTCGACGGCGGCGGGGTGGATGTTCTCCAGCAGCAGGATGCGGATGCGGGCGCGGGGGTAGGACCAGCGGCCGGCCAGACCCTCGGCGTGCAGGAACTCGTCCATCGAGGGCGCCTCGGCATCGGCGGCGGCGNNCTGTGAAGGCGTGGAAGCGGTCGGCGGCGCCGGCGAGCTTGACCTCGGCGTCGGTCCAGCCGTCGCCGACCATGACCACGGGGCCGGGCAGGCCCAGCGCCCGAATGACGGCGGGCTTGCCGCCCGCCTCGGACAGGGGATTGGCCGCGTCGACGCCGGCCACCCGGCCCTCTGCATCATAGTGCAGGTCGTTGCACAGCACCCGATCCGGCGGGATGTGCAGATGGGCGGCGAGGGGGGCGATGATCTCGCGGAAGCCGCCCGACAGGATGACGATCCTTCCCGCGTTCTCGCGGAAGAAGCGCAGGTTGCGACGGACCGAGGGCGTGCCCTCCTCGAGGATACGGCCGGCCAGTTCGGCGACATGGTCGCGGGTCAGGGGCAGCAGGGCGAGGCGGCGGCGCAGGGCCTCGCCGAACGGCAGGTCTCCGGCCATGGCCTGATCGGTCAGGGCCGAGACCTCGGCGCGGATGGCGTTGGCGTTCGGGGCGCCGGCCAGGGCAAGGTCGGCCAACGCCTCCAGCGTCTCGATACGCACAAGCGTCGAGTCGAAGTCGAAGACATAGGTGGTCGGCTCGGCCATTCAGAGACCTTGGCCGACCTTCGCACCTGCAGCAATGGGAGAGTGGCCCGGCCCTAGAACTTGCCGAGGCTGCGGAGGCGGCTGTCGGGGCGGCGGACGTCCAGGGCGGCGGCGCCGATGGCGGCGGCGATGGTCGCGAGGGCCAGAAGCGCGCCGCCTTCCTTCGCATGATCCCGCGCATATTCACCCGCGTCATGGGCGTAGCGCCGCGCAGTCTTGCCGTGTTTTTTCAGCACCTTGCGTGAGGAATGTCGCGCGCCATGGACGAGGCGTTCGCCGCGATGCCGGGCGTCGTCGCCCAGATCGGAGGCGCGTTCGCCGGCTTCAGCAAGGCTGTGACGCACCGTCTCGGCCAGGCCGCCGAAACGATCGCGCAGGGCGTCTGTATCAATCCAGCCGCGCGGGTCGATCCGCCCACGCAGGCGCTCATACCGGGTCGGGCCGCTGCGCTGGTTCAGCAGCAGGGCGGCGATGCCGACACCGGCGAGCACGGCGAGGACGCCGCTGGCGATGCCGGGATGTTTGCGGACTTCAGCGAGGGCGGAAAACTGGCGGACCATTGGATAGTGAACCTCTTCTTCGAGACCGTCTTCGCTCGGGTCATACAGCCCGTCGTCGTACGGCTCCCAGGCGGAACCCCTGTCCCGCATCAGGGAAGGAGCGAACCGGGCGAAGAGTGGTTCCGCCAGACCGGGCAGGACGGAGTAGAAGCTGGCGATTAACCGTCCCCCGCCGCCGACGGTGATCTCGCGGATCGGATGGCTGGCGCAGTACAGGATGGTGTCGGCCACGACGTGGGTCGCATAGACCGGCTGGGGGTTCTGGGTCGCATAGCCGGTCAGGTTGCGCGCGTGTTTGCTGTAGGGGCTGTCGACGGCCGCCGGCTTGACCAGGCTGACGGTGATCGGGGCCTGTTCGCGCATCAGCTCCATGCGCAGGGCGTTGGTGAAGCCCTTCACCGCGTGCTTCGAGGCCGAATAGACGCCCTGGATCGGCAGGGGCGCGTCGGACAGGATGGAGCCGACATTGACGATGGCCCCGCCGCCGTAGCGTTTGCGCAGATGTTCGGCCGCCACCAGCGAGCCGTTGACCACGCCCCAGTAGTTGGTCTCGAACAGCCGTCGCTGGTCATCCAGGCTGGTCACCCTGATGGCGCCGTAGATCGAGACGCCGGCATTGTTGACCCAGGTGTCGAACCCGCCGAACAGGCGCACGCATTTTTCCGCCGCCTCGGACAGGGCCGCATGGTCGGCTACGTCGGCGACGGCCCAGGCCGCGCGGGCGCCCGTGGCCTGGAGTTCCTCGGTGAGGGCCTTCAGGTCGCCTTCGCCGCGCGCGATCAGGAAGACGCAGGCCCCCGCCCGCGCCGCCCGACGCGCCGTCGCCAGGCCGATGCCGGAGGTGGCGCCGGTGATGACGATGGACTGTTCGTTCAAGGGCTTGAGCGTCGCTTTGGTCATGAAACCGCCGGGTCGGTGTGTTCGTATCGGGCTGCTGGAACGGGGCCGAGACCCCGCCGGTTCCTGCTGTAGCACGCAGGCCTTACCATTCGCGATACGGACGCCTATCTGACGGCGCTTCCGACCCATCGCCGTTTTCCAAGGACCGCCCGTGACCGATCACGCGCCCGACCCCGCCGCCGCCCCGTCCGACGACCTGGCCGCCGCCTTCCAGATCGAGGGCTGGCCCGTGCGCGGCCGCATCGTCCGGCTGGGCCAGACGATCGACGCCATCCTGTCGGCCCACGATTATCCCGAGCCGGTCGCGGCCCTGCTGGGCGAGGCCTGTGCGCTGGCGGCGCTTGTGGGCTCCAGTCTGAAGTTCGAGGGCCGGCTGATCGTCCAGGCCCAGGGCGACGGGCCGGTGCGCTATGTCGTCGCCGACTATGACACCAACGGTCAGATGCGCGGCTATTGCCGGTTCGACGAGGAGGCCGTCGCGGCCGCCTCGCAGGGCTTCGCCCGCCCCGGAGCCCGGACGCTGCTGGGGCAGGGCGTCTTTGTCATGACCCTGGACCGCGGCGAGGATTTCGAACGCACCCAGGGCATCACCCCGATCGAGGGCGAGAGCCTGTCGCTGGCGGCCGAACACTATTTCCAGCAGTCCGAACAGATCCCGACCCGGGTTCGGCTGGCCGTCGGATCGGTGGTCACGGACGAGGGTGTCGGCTGGCGCGCCGGCGGGGCGCTGATCCAGCTGATCGCCGGCGACGCGGCGCGCGGCTCGACCGAGGAGGCCTGGGACCGCTCGCGGGCCCTGTTCCACACCCTGGCGGACGACGAGCTGCTGGACCCGACCATCACGCCCGAGACGCTGCTGTTCCGCCTGTTCCACGAGGACGGGGTGCGGCTGGAGGACGCCCGCTCCCTGGTGGCCCAATGCCGCTGTTCGCGCGCGCGGATAGCCAGCGTGCTGACCTCGTTCGATCCCGCCGAGCAGGCGGACATGGTCGAGGCAGACGGCAAGATCCGCGTCACATGCGAATACTGCGCGACGGTCTATGAGCTGGAGCCGGAGGAGATCGTGGCGGGCTGACGGTCGACGCTTTCTCGCCTCATTGCGAACATGAATGCGCCACAACGCGGCGTCCCCGACGGCGTTCATCGAACGCGGGTTACTTCTCACTTCGGGCCATTCAGGACCCAAGAGGAGCAACTGCCATGAAGACCCTTTCCATCGGCGCCGTCTGCGCCTTCGCCACCGTTCTGTCCGCCGGTACCGCCGCTGCCCAGGAACGCCTTTCGATCAACATTGACCCGCTGCCGTCGAGCCGCCTGCCGGCCGGGGTTGCCCCGCGCACGCTTCCGGGGCTGCCGACGGTCTGCCGCGTCGATCCGGCTGTCGCCAGCGTCACCCTGACCAAGGGCAGCCGCCCCGGCCAGGTCAGCGTCAGCTATGAGATCGTCAACCGGGGCCGCAGCGCCTGGGCCTCGGGGGCCCGTCAGCAGAGCGTCAGCCTTCAGGCCCGCAATGCCAACACCGGCCGGGTTTATCGCAGCAACCGGGCCCTGCCGGTCAGCGCCGGGGCGGGCGCATCGATGCTTAGCTTCAGCTCGCCCCAGATCAGCAACGCCTTCGATGATTTCGAGTTCGGCGGCGATGTCGAGGTCGCGATCGCCTACGATCCGGACATCTATATCGACGGCAACAGCTGCAACGATGACACCAGCTCGGCCAACAATCAGTTCCGCGTCGAGAACGCTGACGTCATGGCCTTCCTGCGGGGCTCGGCGACCAGCCGCACCTTCCGCTGAAGCATCTGTATCGAGCGTCCATGCCGCCTCTCCGGGTCAATCCGTGGGAGGCGGATCGCTGTCCGGCGGGCGTCAGTACGCCAGCGCCAGCCCGTCCTTGCGCATCTCCGACGCCGCCCCGTAGGTCCACGGCCCGCGGCCGTTCACCTGACGCACTACATTCTGATAGCCGCCGAAGCCGCCGTTGGGGCCGCCCAGCACCCAGCCCATGGCCGCCAGCTGTGCCTTGCTCGCAGCCGGGACGCCGGTCTCCAGATGCAGGACACCGACGCCCTCGGCCGGATGGCCCGTCGGTTCGGACGAGCCCTCGTGCTGCCAGCGCGGTGCGTCGCCGGCCTCCTGCGGGTCGAGCCCGTAGTCGACCATGTTGATGATGATCTGCGCCTGCCCCTGCGGCTGCATGCCGCCGCCCATGACTCCCATGGCCATCCAAGGCTCGCCGTACTTGCAGGCGAAGCCGGGGATGATGGTGTGGAAGGGCCGTTTGCCCGGCGCATAGACGTTGGGGTGGCCGTCGGCGAGATTGAACAGCTCGCCCCGGTCCTGGAACATGAAGCCGAGGGTCGAGCCGTCCGGGCCGTCCGGGACCAGGCCGGAGCCCATGCCGCGGTAGTTGGACTGGATCCAGCTGACCATCATGCCGTCCCTGTCGGCGACGCTGAAATAGGTGGTGTCCCCCTGCGTCGGGGCGTCGCCGGGGAAGGCGCGGTCCATGACCCGGTCTGGCCGGATCAGGGCGGCGCGTTCGGCGGCATAGGCCTTGGAGTTGAGATACTCGACCGGCGTGCGGCTGAAGCGCTCGTCGGCGAACCATTTCGCCCGGTCCTCGAACGCCAGCCGCTTGGCCTCGGCCTGATGGTGGATCGAGGCGGCGGACTGGAAGCCCATGCCCTTGAGGTCGAACCGCTCGCAGATGTTGAGGATCTGGTTGGTCGACAAACCCTGGGTATTGGGGCCGAGGCCGTAGACGTCGACGCCGCGATAGTCGGTGCGGATCGGCTCGACCCATTCGGTCCGGTGCGGGGCCATGTCGGCGCGGGTCATCCAGCCGCCGATGCGGCGGAAATAGCGTTCGATATGGTCGGCGATGGGGCCTTCATAGAAGGCGTCGCGCCCGCCCTCGGCGATCATCCGGTAGGTGCGGCCCAGGTCGGGGTTGGCGAAGACCTCGCCGACCGCCGGGGTGCGGCCGCCGGGGGCGTAGACCCGCTTGCGGTTGTCATTCTCCTCGATGATCGCGGCGCGGCGATCGAAATTGGCCATGTTGCGCTGCAGGTACCAGGCGATGAGCTGGGGCATGGGCACGCCCTCCTCGCACAGCTCGGCGACCGGCAGCAGGACGTCCGCCCACGGCAGCTTGCCGTAGCGCTGGTGGGCGCTCCACCAGGCATCGACGGTGCCGGGGACATTGACGGTGACTGCGCCATAGGGAGGCAGATAGCCGTCCTCGGCCTTCCTCGAGCGGGCGGTCTCCAGCGACAGGCCGCGGGGGCTGTTGCCCGAGCCGTTGAAGCCGACGACCTTCCGCTGCGCCGGGTCCCACATCAGGCAGAAGGCATCGCCGCCGATGCCGTTGCCCGTCGGTTCGAGGAAGCCGAGGGCGGCGTTGATGGCGATGGCCGCGTCGATGGCCGAGCCGCCGCGCCTCAGGGTGTCGATACCGATCAGGGTGGCGCGCGGATGCGCCGTGGCGGCGGCCCCGTGCTGACCCCAGACGGTCGAGCGGCCGACGAACTGGACCCCGCTGTTGCGGTTGCCGGGGCCGACGCCGGCGAAGGGGTCGGCGGGCGCGGCCTGGCGAGGACGGGCGGCGGCGGGAGAGGGCGCGCCCGCAGCGGTCGCGGCGGTCGCTCCTGCCAGCAGGGCGCCGGCGGGAAGGGTCGAGAGGAAGGTACGGCGACGCATGGGACGGCTCCTGAACGGCTGCGCGGACCGTAACCGGTTGGCGCGCCGTGTGAAGCCATCTTGCGGATCAGGGACGGATGGCCCGGCAGTATGTCTGGTGTGCCCGGAGCGCCTCCGGCTTGAACGCCCGCACCTGACGGAAGAAGGCCTCCTCGGCGGTGGCGTCTGCCTCCTGTTCCGCCTCTGTGGGCCGCCCGGCGGCAGGGCCGGCCGAAGCCATCACAAGGGCCCAGACGAGTGCGTCTTCCGGGAAGGCCGCGGGTTGTGGCTCACCCTCGGGCGGACGCGACGCCATGGCAGAGCCCATGCAGGCGGCGGCCTGCCGGTACCAGACAGTCGGGTCCGGGGCGGGCGTCTGGTCGAGCGCAAGGGCGAGAAGCATCGTCAACATCGGCAACTCTCCGGCAGGTGGCGACTGGCCGCAGCCCGGCCAGTCTATGCCCTTCCGTCCGGGGCCGGGAAGGCCCGGACCCGCCCGCGTCACCTCTTGTCAGGCAAGCCGGACCGACAGATGACACACGCTATGATCCGGCGTATGGTTCGAGCACACGGAGACGTTGCCATGTTGCCGCTTCTGCTGACGCTGCTGTCGGATCCTTCAGCGCCGCCGGCTTCCGTTCCCTTGCTCGACGCAAACATGCCAGTACCTGTCCTCGACGCTCTCGCGGAGGACAACTGCAACGCCAGCAGATTTCAGTGGGTGGCCCGACCAGCCGAGCGGTCCGCCAGCCTGGTGAGCAATCTGATGTATACGCCGGAGGACGGGGTCCGGAGTTATCTGTTGCTCGATCGATCCATTGGCGGCTGTCCCGCGCCCATTTCCTACGCGGTTCCCTACCGGCAGGACGAAGCCGCGCTGCTCCCGGGACCCGGCGGACCTCGCGAACCTGTGGAGCGGGCCTACCCGCCCAGATCGAGCGAATAACCCGCCGAACGCACTGTCCGGATCGGATTGACCGTGCCCTCGACGTTCAGCGCCTTGCGCAGCCGGCCGACGTGGACGTCCACGGTCCGCGCCTCGACATAGACGTCGCTGCCCCAGACGGCGTCGAGCAGCTGTTCGCGGCTGAAGACGCGGCCGGGATGCTGCATCAGGTGGTCCAGCAGCCGGAATTCGGTGGGGCCGAGGTGGATTTCCTGGCCCGAGCGGCGGACGCGGTGGGCGACGCGGTCGATGACGATGTCGCCGTGGTTCAGCCGGTCGTCGGCCAGTCCCGGGCGGATGCGGCGCAGGACGGCGCGGATGCGGGCGATCAGCTCGCTCATCGAGAAGGGCTTGGTCAGATAGTCGTCGGCGCCGGCGTCGATGCCGGCCACCTTCTCGTGCCAGCCATCACGGGCGGTCAGGATCAGCACCGGC
>DDSO01000033.1 GCA_002343425.1 Brevundimonas sp. UBA2388 | reverse complement strand
ATCTCGTAGGCGGTCATGCCCTCTTCGCGCTGGGGCACGGCGTCCATGTTCAGCTCGATGCCGACTGCGCCCTTTCCGGCCATTTCCACCGAGGACGAGGTCAGGCCGGCGGCGCCCATGTCCTGAATGGCGGCGACCGCGCCCGAGGCCATCAGCTCCAGCGTCGCCTCGATCAGCAGCTTCTCGGCGAAGGGGTCGCCGACCTGCACGGTGGGCCGCTTCTCGTCCGAATCCTCGTCGAACTCGGCCGAGGCCATGGTCGCGCCGTGGATGCCGTCGCGGCCGGTCTTCGAGCCGAAATAGACCACCGACAGGCCCGGAGCCGGCGCCGCTGAATAGAACAGGGCATCCGCCTTCGCGACGCCCACGCACATGGCGTTGACCAGGATGTTGCCGTTGTAGCCGGCGTGGAAATTGGTCTCCCCCGCCACCGTCGGAACGCCGACGCAGTTGCCGTAGCCGCCGATCCCGGACACCACGCCCTTGACCAGCCGCTTCGTCTTCTCGTGCGATGGGTCGCCGAAGCGCAGGGCGTTCAGCAGGGCCACCGGGCGCGCGCCCATGGTGAAGACGTCCCGCATGATGCCGCCGACGCCGGTCGCCGCGCCCTGATAGGGTTCGATGAAGCTGGGGTGGTTGTGGCTCTCCATCTTGAAGATGCAGGCGTCGCCGTCGTCGATGTCGATGACGCCGGCGTTCTCGCCCGGACCGCAGATGACCCGTGGTCCCTTGGTCGGGAATTTGCCGAGGTGGATCTTCGACGACTTGTAGGAGCAGTGCTCGGACCACATCACCGAGAAGACGCCCAGTTCGACGTTGTTCGGCTCCCGTCCCAGCCGGTCGAGGACGACCTGATATTCGTTCGGGGCCAGGCCGTATTCGGCGGCCAGTTCAGCCTTGGTCTTTTGCGGAGCGCTCATGGGCGCGCCTTCTAGCCGTTGAACGGAGTCGTGTCAGCCACTGCTTGGGGCGAGCGCGAGATCGGGGGTCAGGCGGTCGTTCGCTCCACGCCGGAGCGCAGGCGGAATGTGAGCACAATGACGCCCACCAGAACGGTCACGCCGGCGGCCAGCGCCGCATAGGCCAGCATCGGGTTGCGCGCCTGCTCGGCGACGAACGCGCCCAGCAATCCCCAGGCGATCGGCAAGCCATAGGCGAGAGTGCGCAGGCGCTGCGTGACGCCCAGCGCCACGGCTGTCACAACGGCGATCGCCAGAATAGCCCAGACGGTCGGCGACAGGACCTCGGGCAGCCAACCGTTGCCGGTGGCCACGGTGATCAGGTTGACCGGCGCCGCAATGGTCAGCCAGCCGGCCAGCATGGCCAGCGGCCAGACGGTCATCCAGCGGTCGCGATCGCCGCGCGGCAGGGCGCGAATCGCGCCGGCATTGGCCAGCAGGGGCGCCAGCAGGACGGCCAGCGAGCCGAAGATCA
Organism: Brevundimonas sp. UBA2388; assembly: GCA_002343425.1. Classification (GTDB taxonomy): domain Bacteria; phylum Pseudomonadota; class Alphaproteobacteria; order Caulobacterales; family Caulobacteraceae; genus Brevundimonas. Next base: position 4,398 of record DDSO01000033.1, on the reverse strand, counting down.
GCACGATCGTCGCGATTTCCCAGTCGAAGGCTGCCGCCACGACCCACCAGCCGATGCCGAGCAGGGCTGCGACCGACGGCCAGCCCAGGCGATGGATCAGCAGGCTCTCGCCCGTCTGGGGCAGAGCCTGCCTCACCGCATAGACCACCAGCCAGAGATAGATCACCCCCCAGATGGCGAAGGCGTAGCCCGCGACCTTCAGGGTGGCGTCGCTGTCGGCGGCAAACTCGGCCGGGCTCTGGCCCCATTGAAGCAGGACCTGCGTCTGGCCAATCACAATGGCGAAGATCGTGGCGGCGAGCACCAACAGCCGGCGGATCATCTGTGACGACGTGGGACGTTCGATGGACATGGCGACTCCGATGCAGTGGTCATCAGTACGCGCTCGAACGGTGAAGGTTCAATCGTACCCCGCCGCCGGCCTGTTTGACGCTTTCATCTTGACGGACGCCGTTCGCCCGCCTCCGATCTGACAATGGCGAATACGGAACAGGGCCACCGCGCCGCGATCGAAGCGGCAGACCGCGCACTTGCCGCGGAGCCGCGCGATTTGCGCGCGCTGATTGCCAAGGGGGATGCGCTCGCGGGGCTTGGCGACAGTCGCGCGGCCGCCAGCTTCTACAGCTCCGCCCTGCGCGTCGCCGGCGACGGCACGGGTCTGGCGCCGGCGATCATCGCCGAACTGCGCCGCGCCCAGGCCGCGGTTCAGGCCCAGGCCCGGCGGTTTGAGGCCCATCTGACGAGCAGCCTCGCCGGCGCAGGCTTCAACCCCTCGACCTCAAGCGACCGCTTCGCCCTGTCGCTAGATCTGATGGCGGGGCGCAAGCGCCTGTACCAGCAGGAGCCGCGCTTCTACCTCTTCCCCGGTCTGCCCCAGATCCAGTTCCAGCCGCGGGAGACCCTGCCCTGGCTGGCGGCGGTCGAGGCGGTGGCGGGTGAGATTCGCGCCGAGCTGGACGCCCTGCTGGCCGAACCCGACCTGTTCCGCCCCTATGTCGAGCCGCGGGCGGACCGGCCCAACAGCGACGCTGCCGGGATGATGTCCAACGCCGACTGGAGCGCCCTGTTTCTGTGGAAGGACGGAGAGGAACAGCCCGACATCGCCCGGCGCTGCCCGCGCACCCTGGCGGCCCTCGCCGAGGTTCCGCTGTGCCGGGTTCCGGGGCGGACGCCTTCGATCCTGTTTTCGAAGCTCAGGGCCGGCGCGCGAATCCCGCCGCACCACGGACTGATCAACACCCGCCTGATCTGCCACCTACCCCTGATCGCGCCGCCGGGCAGCCGCTTCCGCGTCGGCAACGACACGCGCGAGTGGCGTGAGGGCCAGGCCTGGGCGTTCGACGACACCATCGAGCATGAAGCCGCGAACGACAGCGGTCGGGACCGCACCATACTGATTTTCGACGTCTGGAAGCCTGAGATGAGCGAGGAGGAGCGGGCGCTGGTTTCGGCCTTGTTCCAGGCGGTCGACGCCTACGGCGCTGGCGGGCAGGCCTGGGGGGTCTAGGTCTTCAGGCGGGCCGGGTTGCCGACAGCGGTCGCGCCTTCCGGCACGTCCCGCGTCACCACCGAGCCGGCCCCGATGACCGCATCGTCGCCAATGGTCACGCCCGGCAGGATGATCGCGCCGCCGCCGATCCACACGTTCCGGCCGATTGTGACCGGCCGGCCGAACTCGATACCTTCCGCCCGCTGGACCGGATCACGCGGATGGTCGGCGGTGAGGATCTGCACCGCCGGCCCGATCTGCGTCTGGTCGCCGATCTCGACCTCGCAGATGTCCAGCACCACGCAGTTGAAATTCATGAACACGCCCCGGCCCAGCCGGATGTTGTAGCCATAGTCGCAGTGGAACGGCGGGCGGATGATCGCGCCCTCTCCGACCTCGCCCATCTTCTGGCGCAGCAGGTCGCGGCGCTCGGCGGGGCTGGCGGCCATGGCGGCGTTGTAGCGCGCCATCCATTGTTTGGCGGCGGTCTGGTCGGCCTGAAGCTCGGGATCGCCGGGATCGTACGGCAGACCCGAGATCATCTTCTGCCGTTCGCTCATGAACATCGGTCGGTCCCCGGATAGCGCCCCGGGAGATCGACTGACGCGAGGCGTCAGGTCAAGTCCGCAATCGGGTCAGGCAGCGGCGAAGACGCTGCGGAACAGTGTCGCGCCGTCGGCCGAGCCCAGCTCTTCCTCGAACGCCCGGTCCGGGTGGGGCATCAGCCCCAGCACATTGCCGCGGGCATTCTGCAGGCCGGCGATGTCAGCGACCGAGCCGTTCGGGTTGTCGACATAGCGGAACACGACCTGCCCCTCGCCCTCGATCCGGGCCAGGGTCTCGGCGTCGGCGAAATAGTTTCCGTCGCCATTGCCCTGGGTCATCACCACCTCGCGCTGGCCCTGATAGCCGGCGGTGAAGCGGGTCTGGCCATTGGCGACCGTCAGCGCGATGGGCTTGCAGACGTATTTCAGCCCGGCGTTGCGCAGCAGGGCGCCCGGCAGCATTCCGGCCTCGCACAGGATCTGGAAGCCGTTGCAGATGCCGACCACGGCCACGCCGTCGTCGGCGGCCTTTTTCACCGCCTGCATGACCGGTGACAGCACCGCCATGGCGCCACAACGCAGATAGTCGCCGTAGGAGAAGCCGCCCGGCAGGACAATCAGATCAAGGCCCGACGGCAGCTCGGTCTCCTGATGCCAGACCATTTCGACCTGCTCGCCGGTCGAGCGTTCGATGGCGACCTTGCAGTCGCGATCGCAGTTGGAACCCGGGAAGACGATGACGGCTGCGCTCATGGCGCGGCCCTGTAGCAGCGTTTGCCGCTCATGTCAGGGTCTGGCGCCCTCGGGCGTCTCACGACGGACTTCGGCGAGGAAATCAGTCATCACCGCGACCCGCTGTACGGCCATGTCGCGAGCCGGAGCGGTCTTGAGACGCGGCGGGATATCGGCGGCGAATCGCTCGATCCGTCTCAGGGCGAGGTCGTAGTCGTGCGCCTCGCCCGTCGCCGCCAGCATGCGCGCTGCCCCGAGCGCGCCAAGGAAGTCCAGCGCGTCGGCGTCGTGCAGGACCACGGCTTCGGGACCCTCCGGTTCCTTGTCGTACATATGGCCCAGGATCGCGGCGCGAACGGCCGGGAATTTCTCCATCGGGAAACCGGCCTCGGTCAGGAACGGTTCAGCCAGCTCCACCGAGCGGACGGCATGATCAACTCCTGGGAGGTCGAACGGCTCGATTCCGCCCCAGTCATGCAGGAAGGCGGCTGCGAACAGGACATCGGGGTCGATCGTCAGCCCATCGGCCTGCGCGAGGGCCATCCCCAGCACATAGTTGCGCTCGGAGTGACGCACGCCCCAGCTCGGGTGCAGGAAATGGGTGTTCGCCTGTTCGTACACGGCGCGCCGCCAGGGACTGTCCAGCGGGATGCCGGCGGGCGTCGCGGTCGGGGCGGCCGCGACCGCCGGGGCATCCTGCGCCGACGAGGCGGAGGGCGCGGTCAGCAACAGAATGCCTGCCGCGATAGCCAGTGCCGAGGTCTTCATGCCGCCCTCCTGATAGATGTCGCGCTCAGCCGCGGTTCTCGTACACGCCGGTAATCGAGGCCTTTGCCAGGGTGTGGAAATGCAGGTTGAAGCCGAAGATGGCCCCCGAATTGTCGGGCGTCACATCAAGTCGTTCTACATCCACGGCGAAGACGGTGAAGATGTACCGATGCGGGCCGTGACCCTGCGGCGGAGCGGCGCCGCCGAACCCCGGCGTCCCGAAATCCGTCCGGCCCTCGACGGCGCCGGACGGAACGGCAGCGCCTTCGGCCAGCTCGGTCACACCGGTGGGAATGTTGGCCACCGTCCAGTGCCAGAAGCCCGAACCGGTCGGCGCATCAGGGTCGAAACAGGTGATGGCGAAGCTCTTCGTGCCCGCCGGCGCGCCGGACCAGCGCAGCTGCGGCGAACGGTTGCCCTTGGCCTGCACCTGAGCGTCGGGAAGGGGGCCGCCGTCCGCGAAACCGGTTGAGGTCAGGGTGAAGGTCATGGCGGGGTTCCTCGCTGTGGCTGGACTGACCCTAACGCACGAAGGCGGCCCACGTCGCTAGTGCGCCGCTTCCTTGGCCGCCGGGGTAAAGGCCCGATCGTCCGTCAGCCCGCCGGCCAGCGCGGCCGCGAAGATCAGCACGCCGACGACGACAAAGGCCGTGACGGAAAACTGGATCAGCCGCTTCATGCGACCTCGATGCGGTAGCTTTCGATCACGGTGTTGGCCAACAGCTGCTCGCACATCTTCTTCGCCTCGGCAGCGGGATCGGCGGCGCCGTCCAGATCGAACTCGATCAGCTTGCCGACGCGAGCATTGGCGACTCCGGCCCAGCCCAGTCCGTGCAGGGCGCCTTCGACGGCCTTGCCCTGGAC
>DDSO01000120.1:212-17402 GCA_002343425.1 Brevundimonas sp. UBA2388 | reverse complement strand
TCGGCCGTCCGCGCCAGCTCTACACGGGGCCGACCGAACGGGACTATGTGCCGATCCAGTCGCGAGGCTGAGTCTCTCGCCAGAAAGAAAAACGCCGGAGCCTTGGCTCCGGCGTTTTTCTTTGATCGAACTAAAGCGTAACGGCCGTGTCCGTCGCCTTCTCCGCCGCCGTCCGGAAGAGTCCGCCGGATAGAATCCACATGGCGCTGAAGACGCTCGTACCCATCACCACCTCATAGAGGCCGGCATTGCCCGGCGAGGTCCATCCCCGGGCCAGCGCGATCACGCCGACCGAAACCTGGGCCGCGGCGGCGGCGGACATCGCCCAAGCCATGCCCTTCGCCTTGAAGCCGGCGATCACCGAACCGAGAACTGCAACAGCGATCACACCGGCGAACATCAGGTTCGCTGGATTGTCCTCATTGCCGAGGAAGCCGACCGCGCCGTTGACCCAGATCAGCAGGAAGGCGGCGGCAAGCGCCAGCCCCGCGCCGGCCCGGTACGCAAGGCTGCCTGACGCCCAAACGACCAGTTCCAGAACCAGCCCTGCCCCGCCGAGCAGGGCGCCGGCCACGATGTAGTCAAAAAGGGTCCAGGGCGCGCCCGTGATCAACGGCAGCAGCAGGATCAGCGCCGCTGCACCCCAGCCGATCCGTCGCCAGAGAAGTCCGCGCGGTCCGCGTTCGGTTTGGGTCGTCATGGTCGTGCCAGCCTGCTCAGGTTCGAGATGAACGTCCCGATAGGCTCCCGCGCTGCTGAGCGGCATGAGCAAGTTGTGATCATTCCCTGAATAGCACCGACAGCGCGATCCTTGGCGAATGCGTCCCTGGCGGACCGGCTACTGCCCGGCTTTTCCCGCGATCACGCGCAGCACCGCGTCCGCCGCGATCTCCGACGGGTCGCGCCCCTCGCGGCCCATCAGATCCAGCGCCGCCGTCTGCCGTTGGGCCTGCGCCCGCCGCGCATCCGGGTCAGCCAGCAGACGCCCCACTTCGGCCGCGACCATCTCGGGGGTGGCGTCGTTCTGGATCAGCTCGCGAGCGATCTCCTCGCCTGCGGCATGGTTGAACAGGGTGGCGTATTTCCCCGTGAAGAACGGCTTCATGATCGCATAGCTGAGCGGCTGGAAACGGTAGGCGATCACCGTCGGTGCCCCTGCCAGCGCCAGCTCGGTCGAGACCGTGCCGCTGGTTGCCAGGGCCACGGTGGCCGCGCGCATGGCGGCGTATTTGTGGTTCTCGCCGACCACATGTGCCCGGAATGGCCAGGTCGCGACCCGCGCCGTAACATCCGCCGCGACGGTCCCGGCGGCGACCACGGCGATCTCCAGCGTCGGATCGGCGGCCTTCAGCCGGGCGATAGCGGCCTCATAGACGGGCGTCATCAGACGGATTTCAGACGGTCGGCTGCCGGGCAGGACGACCAGCAGGGGCGCCCCTGCCGCGATCCCCCGCTCCGCGCGGAAGGCGGCCGGATCGGCGCTGCTCATGTCGACGTGCAGCGCCTGGGATCCGACGACCGTCGTCGCAAGGCCTTCACGCTCGAACCACGGCGCGTCAAAGGCGTAGAGGGCCAGAAGGTGATCGACCGCCGCCGCAAGGGTCTTCGCCCGTCCCGGCCGCGAGGCCCAGACCTGCGGCCCGACATATTTGATCAGCGGCACGCCCGGCAGGGCCGCCCTCAGGGCCTTGGCCACCCGGATGGTGAATCCCCAGCTGTCGATCAGCACCACGGCGTCGGGCCTCTCCGCCATGCCCAGCGCCACCGTGTCGGCGACCCTGCGCTTGACGATCCCGTAGGCCTTCAGGCCTTCCAGCCAGCCGTGAATGGAGAGCTCGGCGATATCGAAGGGGCTCCGGACGCCCTGCTCCGCCATCCGCGGCCCACCGACCCCGACAAAGGTCACCTCCGCCCCCAGCCGCACCTTGAGCGCTCCGGCCAGACCCGCGCCCAGTGCATCGCCCGAGGCCTCGGCGGCGACCAGCATGATCTTCAGCGGCCGGCTCATCGCGCGCTCCCCGGCGCCTCACCCCAGACGAACAGGCCCAGCCGGTCGGCGGCCTCGATCAGCCCGGCCTGATCGATCAGGATCAGCTTTCCGGCCACGCCGCCGACCCCGGCCAGCCCCGCCGCGGCGGCCATCTCGATGGTTCGGGCGCCGATCACCGGCATGTCCACCCGCAGGTCCTGGATCGGCTTGGGCGCCTTGCCGAGCACGCCCTTGCGGTCGGTCGCCGAGCCACGCAGATCAGCGGGCAGGCCCGCGACCCGCGCCAGCATGGCGTCCGTACCCTCCTGGGCCTCGACCGCCAGCACGAGGCCGTCGCAGACGACCGCCCCTTGGCCGATGTCGAGTTCACCGGCCTTTTCAGCGACGTACAGCGCCTTCCTCAGATCTGACAGCTGCGCCTGGGTCGGCTGAACCGATCCCAGCGCCCCGACTGGCAGGGTCTCACCGCCCAGAATGTCGTCGGCCCCCTCGATAACGTAGCCCTCAGCCTCGAACACCGACAGGATCTTGCGTAGCAGGGCGTCATCGCCCTTGGTCGCCGCCGCGATGATCCCGGGCAGCAGGGCCGCGCCCTTCAGGTCCGGTTTCAGCGTCTTGAAGTCCGGGCGGCTGACCGTTCCCGCGAAACAGACGCCGGTGCAGCCCGCCTTCTTCAGCGCCGACAGGATCTTGCCGAACTCGGCCATGCCGGCCTCGATGCCCGGATAGCGCGCCAGATGCACGTCAGCGAAGCCGGCCAGCCGAACTACGAACACCGGCCGGCCTTCGGCCTCGCAGCGCGCCGCCACCGATACCGGCAGAGCCCCGCCCCCGGCGATAAGGCCGAGCTTGCTCATTCGCCCGGCAGGCAAAGGGGACGTTTGCCGTCCTCTCGTATGAAGGCGACGATCTCCATGATCTCCGGCAGATCGGCATAGCCGGCCTCCACCGCGTCCAGGCGGTCGGCGAAGGTCCCGCCGCCCTCGAACAGCTCGCGATAGGCAGCGAGCAGACGGCGGATGGCGGTCTTGTCGTAGCCCTTGCGCTTCAGGCCGATCAGGTTGAGCCCGTGCAGCCGCGCGTGATTGCCCCAGGCAGAGCCATAGGGGATGACGTCGCGCGTCACGGCCGCAAGCCCGCCGACGATGGCGCCCTGCCCGACCCGACCAAACTGGTGCACCGCGCAAAGCCCGCCGAGGAAGACCCGGCTCCCGACCCGCGAATGTCCACCGAGCGTGGCATGGTTGGCGAAGGTAACGTGATCGCCGACGACCGCATCGTGACCGACATGGGCGCCGGTCATGAACAGGCAGTTGTCGCCGATTGTCGTCAGCTGGCGGTCGCCAGGCGTACCGCGGTTGAAGGTGCAGTGCTCGCGAATGACGTTGTCGCACCCGATCTCCAGGCGCACCGGTTCGCCCTTGTACCCACCGTGCTGCGGATCGCCTCCGATCACCGAGAAGGGGTGAACGATGGTGCGCGCCCCGATCGCTGTGTCCTGCTGGACCACGACGTGGCTGACCAGCCGGACGTCCTCGGCCAGGGACACGCCCGGCCCGACGACGCACCACGGCCCAACCTCGACGCCGTCGGCCAGTACGGCGCCGCTGTCGACCAGGGCTGTCGGGTGAATCCGGCTCACGACGCGGCCGACTTGTCGACGGTGACCATCATGGCCGCGAAATCGGCCTCGGACGCCAACTTATCGTCGATGAAGGTCTCGCCTCGGAATTTGAAGATGTCACCGCGGATCTTCGTCACCGACACCTTCATCTTGAGCTGGTCGCCGGGCCGGGCCGGCTTGCGGAAGCGGACGCCGTCAATGGACATGAACATGATGATCTTGCCCTCGACCGTAACGTCCATCGACTTGGACATCAGCAGGGCGCCCGTCTGGGCCATGGCCTCGATGATCATCACGCCGGGCATGACGGGATCAATCGGGAAATGCCCCGGGAAATAGGGCTCGTTGTGGGTGACGTTCTTGATGCCGGTGATCGAGGTGTTCGGAACGAAATCCTCGGCCTTGTCGACCAGCAGGAAGGGATAGCGGTGCGGCAGCCTGCGCATCACCTCGGCGTAGTCGATCTTGCCGTCGTCGCTCATCCTGCGGCCTTCCTCGCCGACGGCGCCTACGAACGCGCCTTTCCTGACGCCTGTTTGGCGAGCCAGACCGCTTCGCGCAAGGACTGTCGGATCGGTTTGGCCGGATAGCCCGACCAGGTCTCGCCGGCCGGAATATCGGACAGAACGCCGGCGCCACCCGCCACGCGGGCGCCCTCGCCGATGCGGATATGGTCGCCGATCCCCGCCTGGCCGCCGAATATGACGTTGTCGCCGACAATGCAGGAGCCCGAAATGCCGGTATGGGCGGCCATGAGACAATTCCGGCCGATGACGCAGTTGTGGGCGATCATGACCAGATTATCGATCTTTGTGTTCTCGCCGACGACCGTGTCATCGTAGGCCCCGCGGTCGATGCAGGAGTTGGCGCCGACCGTCACGCCGTCCTGCAGGATCACCCGGCCCAACTGGGGCACATCGACCGGACCGGCCTTCGACTGCGCCGCTCCGAACCCGGCCTCGCCGATGCGAACGCCCGACAAAAGGCGGACACGGTCACCGATCAGGGCGAAACAGACGCTGACATTGGAGCCGATGACGCAGTCGCGGCCGATCTGGACGCCGGGACCGATCACGCTGTTGGCCCCGATGCGCGTGCCCCGCCCGATCCGCGCGCCGGCGCCGAGGACCACCCCGGGCTCGAACACGACGGTATCATCCTCGGCCACGCTGTCGCGGGCAGCCTCCTGAAGTGGGACAGGCCGGTGAAGGAACATCGACGCCCGCGCCCAGGCGGCCTGCGGCTCATCGGAAACGATTATGGCGGTGTGTTCGGGCGCGGCCTCCAGCCCGGCAGCAGGCAGGATCACGCCTCCGGCCCGGGTCTCGGCCAGGGCCGTCAGGAATTTGCGGCCACCCAGAAAGGCGACGTCCCCGGCCTCCGCGGATCCGAGGGGCGCGACGGCGGAGACCTTCCGGTCTCCGCCCCGCAGGACTTCGCCCCCGATCCGTTCGGCCAGCTCCGCCACGCTGAGCGCGGGCAGGCTGTCGAAGAAGCGCGGATCGGGCATGGCGGCCTTGTTACTGCTGTTGGGCCGGCACTTCGAGACGGTTGAAGGACACCGACGGCAGGGCCGTGTTCAGGCGCTGGATGACGATGTCGGTGACGTCCATGGCCGGGTTGGAGATATAGACCGCGGAACGGTCCAGCATCAGGCCGCAGCCGCGCTCCTGATAGACGGCGACCAGGATCGGGTCAGCCGACTGGGCGATCGTCCGGATCTGCATCTGCTGGGTGTATTGCAGTTCGGCCTGACGGCGCTGCTCAAGCTGTTGAGCTTCTTCGGCGCGCGCCCGCCAGGCGCGCATGCGCGAACCATCCGGGTCAGCGGCCTGGCCGCCCTGCTGCAGGGCCTGGGCCTCGGTCTGCAGGGTGGCGCCGTACGGGGCGAGCTCGCCCTGCACTTCAGTGATCAGCCGCTGCATGCCGGCCTGGACGGATTGTCCGGCGGTCGACTGGGCCAGCAGGCGGTCGTTGTGGAAGACGCAGACGCCGGGAATCACCGGACCGGGGTTGGCCGGGGCCTGGGCCTGGGCTGCGGCGGAGCCGGCGGCCAGTGACGCGAGGGCGAAAGCGCCGATTGCGAACAGTTTCATCGTGAACCTTTGATGCGGAAAAATCGCCCGCGCTAGAACTGGGTGGAGGTCGAGAAGCGGAACGTTTCTGTTTTATCGTAATCTTCCTGGCCGATGATCTGGCTGAGGTCGAAGCGGATCGGACCCATCGGCGAACGCCAGTGAATGCTGACGCCCGCGGAAGCCCGCAGGGCCAGTTCATCGACGATATTGGCGTTCGGCAGGCCGGTGGTCGTCGTCGTGTAGCGGTCATCGAGTACGCCCAGGGTGCCGACGTCGGTGAACACCGAGGTGCGGATGCCGTATTCCTCCGGCAGGCCGTTCGGGACGGTCATCTCGAGTGTGCCGATGGCGTAGAAATTACCGCCCAGGGCGTCGTTGTTGGTGCCCGGAGTCAGGTCGCGCGGGCCGATGCCGGCGGTCTCGAAGCCGCGGAAGCTGTTGCCGCCCTTGAAGAAGCGGTCGTTGATCCGGATCGGATCCCCGCCCCAACCGGCGATATAGCCCACCGAGGCCGTGGCCGTGACGATCCAGTCGGGGGTGATGCCCCAATAGGCCGAAACGTCGGCCTCGGTCTTGATGTAGTTCACGTCGCCGCCGACGCCGGCGAAGTCCTGACGCAGGGTGCCGGTCCAGCCGCGGGTCGGGCGAAGCGGATCGTTCCGGCGATCGACCAGCAGGGTGTAGCCCGCCGAGGAGTTCAGGAAGGAACCGACCTGGTCGCAAAGCGCGCTGGCGCCCTGGCTGCCGGCGCCGTTGCAATAGCCCTGCGGGACAATGATCTCGTCGCTCTTCAGGAAGTAGCGCGTGCTCAGCAGGGTGTAGCCGTTCAACGGATAGGACAGGCGCAGGCCGCCGCCCGTCGACCGGTAGTCGTACGAGGAATATTCGCTGAGGTCGTAGCGCGAGTGGAAGGCGTCGAAGCCGGCGCGCAGGTCCCGACCGAGGAATTTGGGCTCGGTGAAGCGGAAGTCGACCTGTTGGCGCAGCGAGCCCCATTCCACGCGGGCGACGACGTTCTGGCCGCGGCCGCGGAAGTTTCGCTCGGTGATGCCCAGGTTGACGACGAAGGAGTCGACCGAGCTGAAGCCCGCGCCCACCGAGAGTTCGCCGGTCGGCTGTTCCGTGACGGTGACATTGACCACCGACCGGTCGGGCGCCGTACCACGGGCCTCCTCGACGGTGACGTCCTTGAAGAAGCCAAGGGCCCGCAGATTGTTGCGCGAACGCTCCAGCAGGGTGCGGTTGAAGGCGTCGCCTTCGGTCAGCATCATTTCGCGGCGGACGACATTGTCGAGCGTACGGGTATTGCCGATCACGTTGATCCGGTCGACGTAGACCCGCTGGCCTTCCTTGACGTTGAAGGTGACATCGACGGTGTCGGTCTCGGGATTGGCGCGATAGGTCGGCTCGATCTCGACGAAGGCATAGCCCGCCGAACCGGCCGCAAAGGTCAGGGCGTCAACCGCCGACTCGATCTTGTCGCTCTCGTAGAGGTCGCCGGTCCGGATCGGCAGCAGCAGCTTCAGGAAGTCGGGGTTCAGGCGATCGTTCTCGGTGACGACATCGACGGTCCCGAAATTGTAGCGGTCGCCCTCATCCACCGTCAGGGTGATGGCGAATGAGCTGTCGTCCGGCGCCAGTTCGGAAATCGCCGACAGGACGCGGAAGTCGTAATAGCCGCGGTTGGTATAGAATTTCCGCAGCTGCTCGCGATCGTAGTCCAGCCGGTTCGGATCATAGTTGTCATTGGTCGAGAACAGGCGGTACCAAGCCGACTGTTGCGTCACCATGACCTCGCGCAGGTCGTTGTCCGAATAGGCGCTGTTGCCCAGGAAGGTGATGGCGCGCACGCCGGTCTCGGGACCCTCGTTGATCTCGAAAACCACATCGACGCGGTTCTGGTCGAGCTGGACGATCTTGGGCGTGACGGTGGCCGAGATGCGGCCCGACAGGCGGTAAAGCTCGACAATCTTGCCGACGTCTTCCTGGATCCGGGCACGGGTATAGATGCCGCGTGGCCTCAGCGTGACCTCTTCGCGCAGCTTGTCCTCGCTGACCGCGCCGTTCCCTTCAAAAACCACCTGGTTGATGATCGGGTTTTCGACGATCTCGACGATCAGGTCGCCATTCGGCTGGATGCCCAGCTGGACGTCGGCGAACAGCTGGGTGCGGGTCAGGGTGCGGACAGCGACGTCCAGCACCGCGGCGTCGACCGTGTCGCCGGGCTGGATCGGCAAATAGGACAGGACCGTGGTTTGGTCGATGCGCTGGTTTCCGCGCACCAGGATGCGGTTGATCGTCAGCCGCTCTTCCTGCCGCGGCGCGGCCTGGGCGGGAGCCGGAGGGCCGACCTGGGCCGGCGCCGGCTGGATCACCGGTGCAGCCGGAGCCGCACTCTGGGCCATGGCCGGGCCTGCCAGTCCTGCGGCGGCGGCAAGGGCCAGCAGGCTGGGGCTCAGGGCCCTGGCGAAACGAAGGGCGGACGCATCTTGTCGGATCATACGGGAAACCATCGGGGGCTGGCGTTGGCTCGTCATGCGAACCCGCCGAGGAATTTGAACAGGCTCAGCTTCTGCAGGTCGTTCCAGGTCGCGAACAACATCAATCCCGCCAGCAAAGCAAGGCCGACACGGTAGCCAACCTCCTGAACGCGCGCGGGTACTGGCCTGCGGGCCACAGCTTCGTAAGCATAGAACAGCAGATGCCCCCCATCCAGAACCGGAATCGGCAGCAGATTAACAATGCCAATTCCGATCGAAACTATGGCGGCGAACTGAAGAAACGTCAGGGCGAGGTTGGCGGCCATGTAGCCGGGGTCCGGATTCGCCGCCACAGCCTGACGGGTGACCCCGCCGGCGGCCTTGGCGATTCCCAGGGGACCGTTCAGCAGATCGCCCGATTCCTTGCCGGTGAAGATGCGCCCGAGGTAGGTCGCGGTCGTTCCGACGGTGGTTCCGATGGCCTCGACACCCTTGCCGGCCGCTTCGACCGGATTCAGCCGCCGGAAGCGGAAATCCTGCGGCAAGGGCTGCATCTCCAGCCCGATACGGGCGATCCGCACCCGGCCGGCCAGCTCGTCCTCGACCAGCAGCCGCTCCGGCGTGGCCACCAGATTCACGACCTGGCCGCCCCGGTTCACCGTGAAGCGGACCTGGTCTCCGGCGCTCATGATCACCGTGCGAGTGACTTCAAGCCCCTCTTCGACGGGGCGACCATTGACCGCCGTGATCAGGTCGCGCGGCTGGAAGCCGGCGACGGCCGCCGGGCTGCCGGGGACCACAGCGGCGACACGCGGGGCCGCGATCTGCTCACCAACCACGCTGAAAAGAAGCGTGAACAGCACCAGGGCCAGCAGAAAATTGGCCGCCGGTCCCGCTGCGACGATCAACGCCCGCTGCCAGATGGGTTTGAAATGGAAATAGTCGCGTTCGGCGCCCGCGCCGTTCTCGGCGATCACCCGCTGTCTCAGCTCCGCCAGACCGGCCTGGTCCGGCACGCTGGAGGCGTCCAGATCGCCCGAGAATTTGACGTATCCCCCCAGCGGCAGCCAGGCCAGCCGCCACTCCGTGCCATGCTTGTCCGTGCGGGCGACAATGGTCTTGCCGAAGCCGATGGAGAACCGGTCGACCTTCACGCCGAAGGCGCGGGCGACGAGGAAATGGCCGAGTTCGTGGATGGTGACGATAAACGTCAGCACCAGCAGGAAGGGCACGATGTAGAGCAGCGCCTGACCGAAAAAGCCCGTCATGCCGTTATCGGTCCCTCCGCCCTCAGGCTGCCGCCGCGATGCCGTGGATGATCGATTCCGCCATCCGTCGCGCCTGCGCGTCCACGGCCAGGGCCGCGTCGCAGGCGCTGTCGGAACCGGAATCCACCCCCGAGGCCGTCACGCGCGACAGTGTGTCGGCGACGACTGCGGCAATATTGAGAAAGCCCAGTCGACGGTCAAGGAAGGCCAGGGCCGCAACCTCGTTCGCCGCATTGAACACGATGGGCGCCGCTCCGCCCGCCTGTAACGCCTGTCGGGCGAGTTTCAGGGCCGGGAAACGGTCTTCGTCGGGCGCCTCGAACGTCAGTCGGCCCATGGCGGCGAGGTCGAGTCTCGGCGCGTTCCACGCGATCCGGTCGGGCCACGCCAGGGCATAGGCGATCGGCGTCTTCATGTCCGGCGGCCCCATCTGGGCGAGGGTCGAGCCGTCGACATATTCGACCATGCTGTGAATGATCGACTCGGGGTGCACCACCACCGCGATCCGCTCGGCCGGCATCTCGAACAGATAGGCCGCCTCGATCGCCTCGAGGCCCTTGTTGGCCATGGTGGCGCTGTCGACCGAAATCTTGGCCCCCATGCTCCAGTTCGGATGGGCGACGGCCTGTTCCGGGGTGATGGCCTTCAGGGCCTCGCGCGGCGTGGTGCGGAACGGCCCGCCCGAGGCGGTCAGGACCAGTTTGGCGACCTGCTCCGGCGCTTCATGGGGAAAGACCTGATAGATGGCGGAATGCTCGGAATCGACCGGCAACAGGCGACCGCCTGAGCGCCGGACGCGCTCGATCAACGCAGGACCGCAGCAGACCAGACTTTCCTTGTTGGCCAGGGCCAGAGTGGCGCCCGTCGCCGCCGCCGCCCAGGCCGAGCGCAGCCCCGCCGCCCCGACGATGGCCGCCATGATCCAGTCCACCGGACGCGCCGCCGCCTCAATGACCGCCTGATCGCCCGCGGCGGCCTCGATCCCGGTTCCGGCGAGGGCGTCACGCAACTCGCCCAACCGGGCCGGGTCCGCCGTCACCGCCAATTTCGGCTTCCAGCGCCGCGCCTGTTCGGCCAGCCGGGCGATATTGGCGCCGCCGGTCAGGGCCTCGACCTCGAACGCGCCGGTTCCGGCGGTCTCGGCCTGATCCATCAGATCCAGCGTCGAACAGCCGACCGAGCCGGTCGCGCCCAGCACCGTGACCCGCCGCCGGATCATGCGGCTCCGCCCGTCAGCCCGACGATCAGCCGTCCGCAGGCCACCACCACGACGGCGAACATCAGCCCGTCCACCCGGTCCAGCAGGCCCCCGTGGCCGGGGATCAGCTTGCCGGCGTCCTTGACCCCATAGCGCCGCTTGAGCGCCGACTCCCACAGGTCGCCGGCCATGGTGGCCAGCGCCGCCGCCAGCCCCAGGGCCGCGCCCCAGTATGTGCCGATACCCATGTCGAGGAAGGTTCCCAGCGCGGCGCCGGCGACCGTTCCGGCCGCGAGCCCGCCGATGAAGCCGGACCATGTCTTGTTCGGCGAGAAGCGCGGCCACAGCTTGGGCCCGCCGACCAGGCTACCGACCAGATAGGCCATGATGTCCGACGCCCAGGCGATGGCGAAGGCCGACACCGTCCAGGCCAGACCGCTCGCGGTGTCCACGTCCCGCAGCCAGATCAGCAGCACCGCCGGCCAGCCGAGGTAGAGCACGCCATAGGCGGCATCCAGCGCCTCCTGCCCGCGATTGCGCGCGAACAGACCGGCCGCCACCGCGCCGAAGACCAGCATGACGAGAGCCAGCGAAAGTTGCCCTGCGTGCGCCGCCACCACGCCCGCGACCAGGCCGAAGGCGACGGCCCCCGCCATCACCCGCCAGGCCCTGGCCGCGCTCATCGTAGCCCATTCGACGGCCAGCAGGGCGCAGGCCAGCAGCATCAGGGCCAGGAACCACAGGCCGCCGGCCCAGATGGCCAGAACCGCCGCGGGCGCCAGGATGATGGCCGATGCGGCCCTGAGGCCTATGTCGCTCGCCTTGACCGCCATCAGCCGACCGCGAGGGCGGGCGCTGCGGCCTCGGCTGGCGCAGCCCGGCCGCCGAAGCGGCGGTCGCGGTTGCGATACTGTTCGATCACGTCGGCCAGTCCGTCAGCGCCGTAGTCGGGCCAGAGGACGTTCTGATAGACCAATTCGGCGTAGGCGGCTTCCCACAGCAGGAAGTTCGACAGTCGCTGCTCGCCTGACGTGCGCACGATCACATCGACCGGCGGCGCGCCGGCGGTGGACAGGCCCAGACCCAGCGACTCCTCATCCAGCGGGCCCGTCGCCTGTCCGGCCAGCACCGCATCGACATGACGCTGGGCCGCATCGACGATGTCGGCCCGACCGCCATAGTTGAAGGCCACTTGGAGCAGGAATTTCTCGTTGTGGGCCGTCGTCGCTTCGGCCTTGTCGATGATCGCGATGATGTCGGCTGGCAGGCCCGCCCGACGCCCCAGCACCCGGACCCGGACGCCCGCCCGCTCCAGACGTTTCAGATCGCTGGTGACATAGGATCGGACCAGCCCCATGAGGTCCGAGACCTCCTCGGCCGGTCGGCTCCAGTTCTCGGTCGAGAAGCCGAACACCGTCAGGCAGCGGATGCCGAACCGGGGCGCGGCCTCAACCGTACGCTTCAACGCCTGCACGCCCTCGCGGTGCCCCATGGCGCGCGGCACGCCACGCGCCTCGGCCCAGCGCCCATTGCCGTCCATGATCAGCGCGACGTGTCGCGGGCCGTCAGTCGGCGCAGTGTGAAAGGGTTCGGCGGGCATGCGGGGCGTATCCTACGGCAATTCGCGCCGTCAAACCTGCATGATCTCAACTTCCTTGGCCCTCAAGGCCTCGTCGATCCGCTTGATGGCCGCGTCGGTGTCCTTCTGGACCTCGGTCTCCATCTTCTTCTGCTCATCCTGGCTGATCTCGCCGGCCTTCTCGGCCTTCTTGAGATCCTCATTGGCGTCGCGGCGGACGTTGCGGACGGCGATCTTCTGCTGCTCGGTGTATTTCCCTGCCAACTTGGCCAGGTCCTTGCGGCGCTCCTCGGTCAGGGGCGGGACCGGTATGCGCAGGGTCTGGCCGTCGACGATCGGGTTCAGACCCAGGCCGGCGGCGCGGATCGCCTTCTCGACCGGGCCGACCATCGACTTGTCCCAGACATTGACCGAGATCATCCGCGGCTCGGGCACGCTGATGGCGGCGACCGAGTTCAGCGGTGCGTTGGAGCCATAGGCCTGGACCTGGACGGGATCCAGCAGACCGACGTTGGCGCGGCCGGTGCGCAGGCCGTTGAACTCTTCTTTCAGGGCGGCCACGGACTTGTCCATGCGCTCGCGGTAGGTCTTCAGATCGGGCTTGGCCATGGTCGTTTCTCTCGCGTTTTCTTGTCTTTGGCGGCTCAGGAGGCCTTTTGGGACGAGATGACCGTAAAGGTCCCCTCCCCCGTCAGCGTCCGGCGCAGCGAATTGTTCTCGCGGATCGAGAAGACCACGATCGGAATACCCGAGTCACGCATCAGGGCGATGGCCGAGGCGTCCATGACCTTCAGGTCCTTCGCCAGCACGTCGTGATAGGTCAGGGTCTCGTAGCGGGTGGCGGTCGCGTCCTTCTTGGGGTCGGCGGTGTAGACGCCGTCCACGCTGGTGCCCTTCAGCAGGGCGTCGCAGCCCATTTCCGCGGCCCGCAGCGCGGCGCCTGAGTCCGTCGTGAAGAAGGGCGCGCCGACGCCGGCGGCGAAGATCACCACCCGGCCCTTTTCGAGATGGCGCAGGGCCCGGCGGCGCACATAGGGCTCAGCCACCGCATTCATGGTCAGGGCGCTCTGCACCCGCGTCTGGACGCCGATCTTCTCCAGCGCCGCCTGCATGGCCAGGGCGTTCATCACCGTGGCCAGCATGCCCATATAGTCGGCGGTGGCCCGCTCCATGTCGCCGGCGGCCTTCGACAGCCCGCGGAAGATGTTGCCGCCGCCGATGACGAGGCAGATCTCCACGCCCTCGCGCGCCACGTCAGCCACGGCCTGGGCCACGCCGGCGACCGTCTTCATATCGATGCCGTAGGACTGATCGCCCATCAGCACCTCGCCGGAGACCTTCAGCAGGACGCGCTTGTACAGAAACTCGGGCGGGGCGTCGGGCATGGGGGGGGACCTTCGGCGGGGGATTCGGCTTCTTATAGGAAGCCCCGCCCTCGGTTCAAAGGCCTGACTGCCTAAGTCACAACCGCAGAATGATGGTCTCGACGATCGGCCGGCGATCCCAGATCTGCTGGCTGGCCTTCTTCAGGGCGCGGGAGACGGCCTGTTCGATGACCATCTCGTCCTCAAGCGCCGCGCCTTTCAGCTTGTTGACCGCCTGCTCTGCGCGCTCCGCAAGATCGTCCAGCGCATCGCCCAGCGGCGATTCCGCATCGCCCGGCAGGCCGATGGCCCGCACATCGATATCGCTGACGATCTTGCCGCGCTTGTCCATGGCGAAGCTGACGATCAGCACGCCGTTGGTGGAGGCGTGACGCCGCTCGTGCAGGGCCTCGCCCTGTTCGGTGACCAGACGTCCGCCGTCGACATAGAGCCGGCCGTTGGGCACTTCGTCGATGATGGCGGCAGGCCCGGGGGCCAGACGCACCATGTCGCCATTGCGCGGCGTGACCGTCTCGGAGATGCCGACATCCTTCGCGAGGTTGGCGTGCTCGGCCAGGTGGCGGCGCATGCCGTGGGTCGGCACGGCGATCTTTGGCCGGGCCCAGGCGTACATCTGACGCAATTCCTCGCGGCACGGGTGGCCCGAGACGTGGATGCCGGGGTGGTCCCGCTCGGTGTAGAGGCGCACGCCGCGGTCCGCGAGCTTGTCCTGCAGACGGCCGATCGACAACTCATTGCCGGGAATGACCCGCGACGAGAAGATGCAGTGATCGCCCTTGCTGAGCTTGATGTACGGGTGGGTGCCCTCGGCCACGCGTGACAGGGCCGCGCGGGCCTCGCCCTGACTGCCGGTGCACAGATACAGGATCTGGTCGGCGGGCCAGACGCGGGCCTCCTCGTCGGTCAGGAACGGCTTGATGTCGCTCAGCATGCCGACGTGCTTGGCCGCCGAGGTAATCCGGTGCATCGACCGCCCCGCCAGCGAAACGCGCCGTCCGGCGGCCTCGGCGGCGCGGATGACGCTGTCCATCCGGGCGACGTTCGAGGCGAAGCAGCCAACTGCGATTCGGCCCTTCAGCCCGCCGATCAGCTCGATCAGCGCGTTGCGGACGCCGCCTTCCGACCCCGCCGATCCCTCGACGAAGACATTGGTGGAATCGCACACCATCGCCAGCACGCCCTCGTCGCCGAGGCGGGTGATGGCGCCGGCGTCAGTGACTTCGCCGATGATGGGATCGTCGTCGATCTTCCAGTCGCCGGTATGCAGCACCGTGCCCAGCGGCGTCTTGATCGCCAGGCCGTTCGGCTCGGCGATCGAATGGGTCATGGTGACCATGGTCACCTGGAACGGGCCGAGGTCGATGGTCCCGCCCAGCGGCACCTCGATCAGCTTGACCTGATCCAGAATGCCCGCCTCGCGCAGCTTCTCGCGGATCAGGAAGGCGGTGAACGGCGTGGCGTACAGCGGCGCCTTCATGCGCGACCACAACCAGCCGAGGGCGCCGATATGGTCCTCGTGGGCGTGGGTCAGGACGATGCCGCGGATGGCCTCGCCTTCAAGGAAGGCGGGGTCGGGCACGATCACATCGACGCCGGGCGTCGACAGGTCGCCGAAGGTCACGCCCACGTCGACGACGAGCCACTCGCGGTTCGCCTCGGGGCCGTAGCCGTACAGATTGAGATTCATCCCGATCTCGCCCGAGCCGCCCAGCGGCAGGAAGACGAGTTCGTCGTTGGTTTTCTTTTTCATAGGTCCTTTAGATGGTGTTCCGCCGCCAGATTTCGAGGAGGCCGCGGATAGTCAGGTCCGGATCGAACCGGTCGATTGAATCTGTTGCGCCTTCAAACAGGCTGGCCACGCCGCCCGTTCCAATCACGGTCATGGGTTTTCCCCACTCCGCCTTGATGCGGGCGACCATGCCTTCGATGAGGGCGACATAGCCCCAGAAGACGCCGGACTGCATATTGGAGACCGTGTCCTTGCCGATCACCCGGTCCGGCCGCTGGATGGCGATGCGCGGCAGCATGGCCGCCGCCTCGTGCAGCGCCTGAAGGCTCAGATTGATGCCCGGGGCGATGGCGCCGCCCTCGAAGGCCCCGTCGGCGGCGATGACGTCGAAGGTCGTGGCCGTGCCGCTGTCGATGACGATCAGGTCGCCCGGATAGACCAGATGCGCGCCGATGGCGTTGACCAGCCGGTCGGCCCCCGCCTCACTCGGCTTGGTGATCCGCGCCGTCATGCCGAGCTTTACATTGTCTCCGATCACCAGCGGCTCGACCGTCAGATAGCGGCGCGACAGGTTCCTCAGATTGAAGATCGACTGCGGCACCACGCTGGAGATGATGCAGCCGTCCAGCTGGCTGATCGCCAGCCCGTGCATGGCCAGCAACTGGCTCAGCCAGACCGCGTATTCGTCGGCCGTGCGGCTGCTCTCCGTGGCGGTGCGCCACTGTGCGATCCAGTCGCTGCCGTCATGGACCGCAAACAGCGTGTTCGTATTGCCCTGCTCGATCGCCAGCAGCATTACGCGGCCTCCCCGAAGAAGACGTCGCCGGCGGAGATCAGCCGCAGGCTCCCGTCCGCCAGCCTCAATTTCAGCGCGCCGTCGGGCGCCACGCCCTCGGCCACGCCCTNNTCTCACGACCCAGCCGCGCCAGGGCGGGTCCGTCCAGCCCGGGCGTCCGCGCCCGCCAGGCGTCGAGGATCGGCTGGAAGCCCAGCGTCTCCCAGCGCGTCATCCAGACATCGAACGCCTCGGCCAGCTTTGCCGCGGCGGCCTCGACGGTCGGAGGCGCCGTCACGTCGCCGCGCAGGTGATGGACCAGCGCGGTCGCCGGCCGCTCGGTCCCCTCCGGCGCATGGGCCAGATTGACGCCGATGCCGACCGCCAGCCACAGGCCGCCGCTCTCATGCGCCCCGGACTCGACCAGCACCCCGGACGTCTTCTGCCCCGCCAGCATCACGTCATTGGGCCATTTGATCGTCACCAGCGACGGCGGGGCCCAGGCATCCAGCAGGTCCGCGATGGCGAGTGCCGCCACGAACGTCACCTGCGCCGCCTCGGCGGGAGATTTTCGGGTCAACTGCAGCAGGGTGGAAAACAGGTTGCCGTCCTGGCTTTCCCATTGCCGCCCACGCCGTCCCCGGCCCTCGGTCTGGCGCCGGGCGACGATCCACAGCGGGCCGGTTTCGCCCGCGTCCGCGCGCCGGCGGGCGTCCGCATTGGTCGAGTCGGTCTGGTCGAGCAGCAGGATGGGCGCGGCGGGCATCCGCCCCTACCCGGCTCCGAAACCGGTTGCGGCGATGCCGGCGAAATGGTCGATCCAGCCGATCGCGACGATCACCAGCGGGAAGCTGAACGCCGCCGAGGCCCAGGCGATGGTCTTCGCCTCGACCGGCGAGGCGTCCGTCGGCCCCACACCTTCCGGCGTCGGATCGAACCACATCAGTTTGATGATCCGCAGATAGTAGAACCCGGCCACCACCGACGCCACCAGACCCGCCGCGCCGACCATCCAGTAGCCCGCGTCGGCGGCCGCGCCGAAGACGTAGAATTTGGCCCAGAAGCCCGCCAGCGGCGGCATGCC
>DDSO01000120.1:0-154 GCA_002343425.1 Brevundimonas sp. UBA2388 | reverse complement strand
CCGCCGCGCGACAGCGACAGCAGGATGGCGAAGAAGCCGAACTGGTCGATGACGTACAGGGTCATGAATATCAGCATGGCCTGCACGCCCAGGGTCGTGCCGGCAGCGATGCCCAGCAGGGCGTAACCGATGTTGGCGATCGAGGAATAGGCCA
>DDSO01000097.1 GCA_002343425.1 Brevundimonas sp. UBA2388 | reverse complement strand
CATCACCCCGCCGCAACAGGCGCTGGGCTGGATCGTCGATCTGTACGAGGAGGACCAGGACCTCCGCGCCTGCGGCCAAACCATCGTCTACGCCATCCACGAAAATATCGGCCATCTCGGCATCTTCGTTTCGGGCGGCGTTGCTCGGAAAGAGCATCAGGAGTTCGCCTCCAACATCGACCTGATCGACGTGTTGCCGCCCGGTCTGTACGAGGCGGTGATGACGGCCAAAACGGCCGACGCCGCGAATCCCGATCTGATCGTCGGCGACTGGATCGTCCGCTTCGAGCCGCGCACGCTGGCCGATCTGCGGGCGGTCGTCCGGCCCAGCCAGGAAAACGAACTCCGCTTCGCCACCGCGCGGCGGGTGTCCGAAATCAATCTCGGCCTGTACCGCACCCTGTTCCAGCCGTTCGTCCGGGCGTTCGCCAACAGCCAGATCACCGTCGAATCGCCCTATCAGATCAAACCCGCCGAGCTGCCCCACGCGCTGTTTTCGGACCGCAACCCGCTGATGCGGCAAATCGCCGAGCTGGCCGAATGGGTGCGCGGAACGCGGCAAACCGTCGCGCCCGACAATCCGCTGCTCCAGTGGCAAGCCATGATCTCGGACGCGATGATCGCCGCGCTCGACGGCTGGCGCGATCTGCGCGACCGCAGCATGGAGCAAATCTTCCTGGCGATGTACAGCGCCCCGCTGCTGCAAGCGCTGGCCGGGTTGCGGGCTGCGGACGAACCGCCGCGCCGGCATCCCGGCGTCGAGCCAGAACGGCTCGCCTTCGTCCAGCAGCGCATCGCCGAACTCAAGGCCCGCCTCGCCGAGGGCGGGGCGCGCGAGGCGATGATTCGCGGCCTGGTTTACATCGGCATGGCCGGGCCGGGGGTGGACGAGCGGGCGTTCAACGAGCTGCGCCAAATGCGCGCCGAGCACGGCAGCCTGACCCTGGAGGAGTTCAAGCGAGTGCTGCGCGAACAGTTTTTCGCGTTGTTGCTCGACCGCGACGGCGCGCTGGCCGCGATCCCGCAGATGCTGCCCGCCGACCCGGCCATTCGGGCGGAGGCGGTCGCCAAGATCCGCTCGGTCGCATCGGCGGCCGGCGAGGTCACCGGCGAGCGGGCCGAGCGGCTGGCCGAGATCGAAAAGCTGTTCCAGGCCGCCGAACCGGCCAAATCCGGTTCGGGCAAGGGCAAGGGCAAGTGCGATTGATCGCCACAGGTCGCCAGGGTACGCATCGCGTGCCCTGCGCGGCTCCCTCACCCAGACCCCTCTCCCAAAGGGCGAGGGGAGCGAAAGGTTCCGGCCAACCGATACCGAAGAGGACCAAATTCATGGAACGCAAGCACGAAAAATACGAAGGGCTCATCGCCCGCTGCAAGGCGTTGACCCCGGTGCCGACCGCCGTCGCGCACCCCTGCGACGAAACCTCGCTCCGGGGCGCGGTGGAGGCCGCCGAACTGGGCATTCTGCAACCGATCCTGGTGGGGCCACGAGCCAGGATCGAAGCCGTGGCGGCGCAACTCCAGCTCGACCTGTCGCGCTACGAGATCGTGGACGCGCCGCACAGCCACGCCGCCGCCGACCTGGCGGTGCAACTGGCCCGCGAGGGCAAGGCCGAGATGCTGATGAAGNNGGGCGCGGTGGTGCGGACCGCGACGGGGCTCCGCACCGAGCGGCGCATCAGCCACGCCTTCATCATGGACGTGCCGGCCCTGGACCGGGCGATCGTCGTCACCGACGCGGCGATCAACATCTTCCCGACTCTGGAAGACAAGGTCCACATCACCCAGAACGCCATCGACCTCTGCCACGCCCTGGGCTTCGATCAGCCGAAGGTGGCGATTCTGTCGGCCATGGAAACGGTCAATCCCAAGGTGCCGTCCACCGTGGAAGCCGCCGCCCTGTGCAAGATGGCCGACCGCAAGCAGATCACCGGCGGCATCCTGGATGGGCCGCTGGCGCTGGACAACGCCATCGACCTGGAAGCGGCCCAGATCAAAAAGATCGATTCGCCGGTGGCGGGGATGGCCGACATTCTGGTGGTGCCGGACCTGGAAGCGGGCAACATGCTGGCCAAGAGCCTGACCTTCATGGCCGACGCCGACGCCGCCGGCATCGTGCTGGGCGCGAGGGTGCCGATCATCCTCACCAGCCGTGCCGACTCGGTGACGACCCGGCTCGCTTCCTGCGCGGTGGCCGCCCTGGTCGCCCAAGCGCGGCGGCAAAGCGCCAGCAAGGCGGTGGCATCATGAGCGATGCAATTCTGGTCGTCAACGCCGGCTCGTCCAGCATCAAGTTCTCGGTGTTCCTGAAGCGGGGCGAGGCGCTCGACCCGTTGCTGGGCGGGCAAATCGAGGGGCTTTACACCGCGCCCCGCTTCAAGGCCAAGGACGCGGCGGGCGCCGTCGTCGGCGAGCGGCAGTGGGCGCAAGGCGAACCGCTCGGCCACGACGGCGCCGTCGGCTTTCTGGCCGATTTTCTGCGCGAGCGACTGAGCGATCACCGGCTGATCGCCGTGGGGCACCGCGTGGTGCACGGCGGTCTCGACTACGCCGCGCCGGTCCGGCTGACCGCCGAGATCGTCGGCCACCTGGAGCAATTCATCCCGCTAGCGCCGCTGCACCAGCCCCACAACCTGAAGCCGATCCGGCTGTTGCTGGCCAACCGGCCGGAATTGCCGCAGGTGGCCTGCTTCGACACCGCCTTCCATCGCAATCAGCCCGAGGTGGCCCAGGCGTTCGCCCTGCCGTCCGAGATCACCGACCGGGGAGTGCGGCGCTACGGCTTCCACGGCCTGTCCTACGAGTACATCGCGTCCGCTCTGCCCGAGTACGACGCTCGCGCGGCGGCGGGACGCGCCGTGGTGCTGCATTTGGGCAACGGCGCCAGCATGGCCGCGATCCGCGCCGGCAAAAGCGTCGCCAGCACCATGGGCTTCACCGCCGTGGACGGACTGCCGATGGGCACCCGCAGCGGCAATCTCGATCCCGGCGTCGTCCTCTATCTCATGGACGAGCTGAAGATGGACGCCCGCGCCATCGAAAAGCTGCTCTACCAGCAGTCGGGTCTGCTGGGTGTCTCGGGCATCTCCAGCGACATGCGCACCCTGCTCGCTTCCGACGAGCCGAAGGCGAAATTCGCGGTGGAGCTGTTCGCTTACCGCATCGGCCGGGAGCTGGGTTCGCTCGCCGCCGCGCTGGGCGGACTCGACGCCATCGCGTTCACCGGCGGCATCGGCGAGCACGCCGTGTCGATCCGGGAGCGGGTCTGCCAAAACGCGGCCTGGCTCGGCGTGGAACTCGACCCCGCCGCCAACGTAGCCGGCGGTCCGCGTATCAGCGCCGAGAACAGCCGGATTT
>DDSO01000006.1 GCA_002343425.1 Brevundimonas sp. UBA2388 | reverse complement strand
GATGAAGGAGAACTCGCCGATCTGGGCCAGGGCCGCGGCGACGGTCAGGCTGGTCGCCCGGTCCAGCTTGAAGGCGGTCGTGATGGCCAGCGCCGCCAGCGACTTGCCGACGATGACGATCCCCAGCACGCCCAGCACGGCCAGGGGCTCGCGCACCAGAATGGTCGGATCGAACAGCATGCCGACCGAGACGAAGAACAGCACGGCGAACGCGTCCCGGAGCGGCAGGGAACGCTCGGCCGCGTTGTGGCCCAGCGGCGAGCTGTTGAGCACCAGCCCGGCGAGGAATGCCCCGAGCGCGAAGGAGTGGAACAGCTGATAGGCGATCCAGGCGATGCCGAGGGCGATCGCCAGCACCCCGAGGGTGAACAGCTCCCGCGACCGGGTATGGGCGATCCGGATCAGCAGCCACGGCAGCAGCCGGGAGCCGACCACCAGCATCACGCCCGTGAAACCGGCGACCTTCAACAGCGTCCAGCCGATGGATTTGGCCAGTTCGGCTCCGTTCATGACCTCGCCCGGCTGAATGACCAGCAGCGGCAGGATGACAAGCGCCAGCACGATCACCAGGTCCTCGACGATCAGCCAGCCCATGGCCAGACGACCGGCCTGGCCCTTGACCTCTCTACGCTCCTCCAGCGCCCGCAGCAGGACCACGGTCGAGGCGACCGAGAGGGCGAACCCCATCAGGGTTGCCTCCAGATCGGTCATTCCCATCAGCCGGCCCAGGCCCCAGCCCAGCGCCGTAGCCGCCGCGATCTGAAACAGGGCGCCCGGGACCGCGATCTTTCGCACCTTCATCAGGTCGGCGAGCGAGAAATGCAGCCCGACGCCGAACATCAGCAGGATGACCCCGACCTCCGCCAGCTGAGGCGCCAGTTCGCCGTCTGCGACAAAGCCGATGGTGTGCGGCCCGACGGCGATCCCCGCGACCAGGTAGCCGACCAGCGGCGACAGCTTCAGCCGGTTGGCCAACATGCCGAACACAAAGGCCAGCACGAAGCCGCCGACCAGGGTGAGAATCAGGCTGTCGGCATGCGGCATCGGCGCTCCTCGGATGCGGGCGGGGATGGATTGGCGGGAACGCGGTAATTGGGGCCTCTGCCCCGTCCGGACAAGCGCGGACAGGGCGCCGCGACCCCATGGCGCGAGATTGCCCCTTCGCGCGCGGCGCGGGGGCTGCTAACCGAACGCCCTTCACATTTCAGCGACCCGAATGAAAATCCCCCGCATCGCCTACGCCGCCTACGGCTTCGCCCTCATCGTCATCGTCCTGGACCAACTGACCAAGGCCTGGATCATGGGCGGCCTCGACCTGCGCGAGATGGGCCACATCCAGGTCCTGCCGCCGCTCTTCAACCTGACCTGGGTCGAGAACCGGGGCGTCAGCTTCGGCCTGTTCGGCGACGGCTCGGCGCGGTGGATGCTCAGCGCCTTCTCGATCGCCGTGGCCGGAATCCTTGGCTGGTGGGCGTTGAAGGCCGACCGCCGCATGCTGATCACCGCCATCGGCCTGATCATGGGCGGTGCGCTCGGTAATGTGATCGACCGCATCCGCTTCGGCTACGTGGTCGACTTTCTGGATATCTCCGGCCCGCACGTCTTCCTCGGGTCGATGAAGATCAACTTCCCGTGGATATTCAACGTCGCTGACAGCGCCATCTGCATCGGCGTCGTCCTGCTGATCCTCGACAGCGTGCGAGCGGAGCAGGAAGCCAAGGTTGGCCTCGCCGCCGAAAAGTCGTAATCAGCCGCTTCCTCTAGGGTTTACGCGCGCGCCCTTTCCGGCGCCCCGCACCGAGATATCAAATATGCGTCTTCGCACCGTCGCCGTTCTGACCCTCACGACCTCCGCCTTCGCCCTGGGCGCCTGCTCCGGTCTCCGCACCGGCGTGGGCCTGAACAAGATCACGCCGGACGAGTTTCTGACCGTTTCGACCGCGCCCCTGACCGTTCCGCCGGAGTACGGCCTGCGCCCGCCGGCGCCGGGCCAGCCGCGGCCTCAGGAACTCGCGCCCGAATCCGCCGCCCGCCAGATTCTGCTCGGCCAGCGTCAGGCCGTAACGCGGTCGGAAGGCGAACAGGCCCTGGTGGCCCAGGCCGGCGGCGACCGCGCTGACCCCCTCGCCCGCTATGTCGTGGACGATGAGTTCGGCGACCTGGCGCACAAGGAAGAGAGCTGGGCCAACCGCATCATGTTCTGGCGCCGCGACGATGCCGCGAGCCAGGCGCCCACGGCCATCCAGACCTCTGAAGGCGCCGTCAATGTCGATGCGGCGAGCGAATACGCCCGCGTCCAGGCCCTGACCGGAGGTCGCGCCGGCATCTCCATCACGCCGCGCCGCGACACGGGCTTCAAACTGCCCGGCCTCTAGGTTCGACAACATTCTGCAGGGAGGCCCGGCCGCGAAAGCGTCCGGGCCTTTTTGTTTGCGATCAGCCCTTGGCGGCGCCCGCCCTCAGTCCGCGCTCGGCCAAGGCCACGATCGCGACGCCGCCCATTGTCAGGGCGGCCCCGACGAGGATCTGCGGCGTCAGCACGTCGCCCATGAACCCCCAGCCGATCAGGATGGAGACCACCGGCGTGGCCAGCAGATAGGGCGTCACCCGCCCCGCCTCGCGCTTCTGCACCAGCCAGAAGACCATCGTCGTCGCCAGCACCGACGACACCAGTCCGGCCCAGATCACGCAGGCCCAGACAAGGGCATCGGCCTGCTGCACGGCCTCCCATTGGCCCTGTTCGAACAGCGCCGAGGCGAAGGCCAGCGACGGCAAGGCCACCAGCGACAGCAGGCCCTGCATTTTCAATGGCGGGATCGAGGTCGTCCGTCGCGCCACGACCGTGGTCAGGGCCCAGGCCCCCGCCGCGCCGATGCCCGCCAGAATGCCCTTCCAGTCCTCGATGGCGTGGGGGTCCAGCGTCATCCAGGCGACCCCGAGGAAAGCCACGCCCATGCCGGCGAGCGCAAACCGTGACAGCCGTTCA
Source organism: Brevundimonas sp. UBA2388 (assembly GCA_002343425.1). GTDB lineage: Bacteria > Pseudomonadota > Alphaproteobacteria > Caulobacterales > Caulobacteraceae > Brevundimonas. The sequence goes on along the minus strand of DDSO01000006.1, from coordinate 11,018 downwards.
CCCAGCAGCAGGAAGGCGAACAGGGCCGTGAACGGCACCCACAACTGTGCAGCGACCGACACCGGACTGACGTCGTTCGCCAGCCAGAAGGCCAGATAGATCAGACCGTAATGGATCGGCCCGCCCAGGCCGACGATGATCAGCAGGCTTTTCCAATTGGGGAACGGCGGCCTGACAAACGGGATCAGACAGGCCGCGGCGATGGCGAATCTGAGCGCCGCCATCAGCAGCGGCGGCAGGGTCTCTGTCCCGAATTTGGCCGCCGCATTGTTCACGCCCCAGATCACCACCACCGCGATGATGGCGAGGATCTCGACCAGCGAGAGCGGACTATGCGGCTTGTCAGGAGTGGTCACCCGCCCGGCTTAACGCGCACGGCCGCCGCACGCGAGCGCGTACGGCGACACTTTGCATTTCTGACTGTGGCGCGCCGCCGAAGGCCGCGGCGCTCAGGGCATTTCTGACTGCGATGCGTCGGCTCGACCTAGAACGGAATGTCGTCGTTCAGGTCGTAGCTTTCCTTTGGACCGCTGGGCTTGTTGGCGCCGCCGGTGGAGAAGCCCGAGGAATAGTCGTCATCGCCCCCGCGCGAGGCCCCGCCGCCGGCGCTGTCGCTGCGTCCGCCCAGCATGGTCAGTTCGCCGCGGAACTTCTGCAGCACGATCTCCGTGGTGTATTTCTCGACCCCGGCCTGCTCGTATTTCCGGGTCTGCAGCGAGCCCTCGATGTAAACGGTCGAGCCCTTCTTCAGATAGTTCTCGGCCACCTTGACGATGTTCTCGTTGAAGATGACCACCCGATGCCACTCGGTCTTTTCCTTGCGCTCGCCGGTGGCCTTGTCGCGCCACTGCTCCGAGGTGGCGAGGGACAGGTTGGCCACCCGTTCGCCCGAGTTGAGAGTGCGGATTTCCGGGTCCTTGCCCAGATTGCCGACCAGAATGACCTTGTTGACGCTGCCCGCCATCGCCGAGCTCCTTCTTCGTTCTGGCCCGCCGCGCTTCGCGCTGTTCGGAGCCGATTGTCTGTTGTCCGGGCCTAGCGCGCTTTCGGGCCCTGCGGGTCTGCTTTGTCGCCACCATCCACAGGAACGCGTTGTTCCACGTTTGTTCCGCTCCGTCTAGGGCGCGGGCGGCGCCGTCGGATCCGGCTCGCGATTGGCCGAGACGGCGATCGGGGTGCCGTCGATCGCCCGCTGGATTGCGCCGGGCATGGCCAGACGCCCGTCGCCCGTCCGGGCCATGGCGTTGAACCGTCCGCCGTCCAGGGTCTGGGAATACCACACGCCGCCACGGTCGATGAAGATGAACTGACCCTGGTAAGAGCCCGTGATTTCCTGACGCGATCCCCCCAGTCGCAGGAACCGCAGGCGGACCTCCTCCAGTCGCGCTGCGCAGAACTCGATCTGCGGCTGGTTGTCCGCCACCTTGTTGAACCGCGGCGCCTCGCCTTCGGCTCCGACTTCCACGGCATAGCAGACGCCCGGGTCAAACGGCGCTTCGACGGCCTTCTCGCAGGCTGCGAGCGCAACAGCGCCGGCGGCGAACGTTATGATTGCGACGTATTTCATCAGCGCAGCCCCGGGAATGTGCAGCTTCGGTCCTGCTCGGCCAGGGTCCGGAACCGGCTGTTGTCGTTCGATTGCTCGACCCGACGGGGCACCAGCCGGAGGGTGACGTCACCCCAGCGGCCGTACAGCGCCTCGCCCGGCCGCACACAGGTGCCCGAGTACAACGCCTGGACGCAGGCGTTCAAACTCATGTTCGACGACAGCGAACGCCAGTCCGATCCCGTGTGACGCAAACAGGCGGATCCGGACGCTGGCTGCACCGACGGCTGGGTCGTGGGCTGCTGCTCGGGCAGCGGCGCCTGTTCGGCCTCGGTCAGCTCGACCGGCGGAGCGCTGGGCGGCGGGGCGAAGGCGGCGGTCGGGGCGGCCGCGAGGGCGCCGGTCTCGTCGATACCGACGTCGAGCGCGTCAGTCGCCACGCCATTGCGCCGCGCGCAGTCTGACAGGGTGGCCAGGCCGACGTACTGGCCGTCGACGAAGCAGCGCAGTTCGCGCGTCGTGTTCAGTTCGGGCGCGTCGGCGACATCAACCGTCAGTCCACCCTGCGCCGCCGGCGGGGGCGCAGGATTTCGCTCCCGACCTGCGCTGAAGATCAGGGCGATCACCACGGCCGCGACGACCGCCAGACCGGCGCCGATAGCGATGAAAAGACGATTGTCCTGGGGCATGCAGTGCTCGCGGGGATGGAGCCTCCAATAACCCCGCCCGGCCCTTCCACGTCAACGACCTTCGTCGGTAAAGACCTATCCGCCGAGGCGGGCGAGCGCCGCCTGGTAGTTGGCAAGCTGTGCCGTAAGATAGGCTGGCGCGGCGCCCGTGATGACCGGCTTCTTGGCCTCCGGCGACAGGGCCCGGTAGGCGTCGCGCACGGCCTTCATGGCGGCCGTCAGCAGTTCGCTTGTCGATTTTATCGCGTCCGTCCCGGACAGCGAAAGGGTCGGCGGGAGATTCAGCGCGAAGATCTTGAGGTCGTCCTTGCCTGCCCTCGGAGCGACAATCCCCGGGGACAGGCCCAGCCCCGCCAGGGCGTCGCGACCGGGTTCGCCGCTCGACAACACCGCCCCCTCGCGTCCGGACCGCGGCGTGATCGAAAGACGCTGCAATCGGTTCCCGGAGGAGAGCGCGGTCTCGCCGGATTTCAGGGGATCCGTCACGACCGTGACGGTCAACTGGCCGAAGGAGGCCTGTTCGATTTTTCGAGCCAGCGTCTGGAGCGTGTCCCTGGCGTCGATGGTCACGGCTCTGGCCCGGCTGCCGTCAGCCGGCGAAACGTAAAACCGGTCGCCCGGCCGCAAGGCCGTCACATCGGTCAGAGCCTTGGAGTCGCCTGTTGAAACCAGCCCCTGGGGCAGGCCGAGCCGATCCAGCACGCTGGCGCCGCCGCTGGCGACGGCCAGGCTCATGGGCGACGCCTGCTGCCCCGCGCCCGGCCAGGTCCGGGTCCATTCGATCACCCCCGTCAGCGGATCGAGCCGGGTGAGATAGCCCTGCCTCGGATCATCCTCGCCGGCGTCCGTCGGCCGGTCAGCCAGGCCCGTGAGCCAGACCTTCCCCTCGTGCACCTTGACGTCGGCGGCGCTGTCGTCGCCGGCCCCGCCGACATAGGTCAGCCGGTCAGCGGCGCTGACGGACAGATCCGCTTCAAGGGCGGCGACCCAGGCGTCGGCGCCGCCCGAGTGGGCGGTGTTCACCGTGCCGATGTCCAGGGCCGCGTTGCGGGTCGTTCCGCTCAGGATCACCCGGCCGCCGGACACGGCGATCCCGGTCACATCCCCGTTGGCGGCCCCCAGGTCCCGCGTCGCCGCAAGAGTCGGAGCGCCGCCGTCGCCGGGCGTGTAATGGCGCACCACCACGCGACCATCCTCGACCCCGGCGGTGTAGATCGACGAACCCTCGACGGTCATGGCCTTGACGCTGTCGTCGCCGGCCGTTCCGAACTGGCTGATGGACGTCGCGACGGCCGTGAACGGCGCCAGACTGTGCGCCTGCGTCGCCGTAAAGCCCTGGAGATAACCGTCCCAGCCGCCGAGGGCGGCGGCTGCCGGCATGGAGGATTTCGAACGGCCGGCGACATAGACCACGCCGTCGGCCCCGAAGGCCACGCTGGTGGCCTCATCCGCCGCCCGGGCGCCGCGCCGCTGCGTCCACAACTCCTCGCCGGCGCCGTCAAAGACCGTGACGAAACTGTCCGCCAGTGCAGCGTCCGTCACCCTGACGCCCGGCTCGAGAGCGCCCGTCACCGACCCCGCGACCGCCACCCGCCCGTCCGCGGCGATGGCGATGGCGTAGCCGCTGGCCTGATCCGCAGCGCCGAGCATCCGCGTCGCCACCAGTCGGCCCGAGGTGTCGAACTTCATCAGGGCCACGTCACGCTCGCCCTTGATCGGCTGCTCGCCGGCCGCGGACTCAATGTCGGCGACCATCCAAAGCGAGCCGTCCGCCGCGACCGCGCTGGCCCGAACCGTCTCAACCCCCTTGGGCAGGGCTGTCTGGGCGGCGCGCCCGGCCACCCAGCCGGTTTGTCCGCCGGGTTGCGTGGGCTCCGGCGCGGAACCCCCGTCGCTCTGGAATTTCAACAACTCGCCACGGCCGTCGGCCCCCGCGGCCTGGACGACGTAGACGGCGTCCGATTTCGCCGCCGCGTCGAACCGCACCGTCTCGACGCTGGTCCCCTGGATCACAAGCGCCCACTGGTCCGCCCGCGCCGGCAGGGTCACGGTCTTGGTCCCCACCTTGATGGTGCGGGGCTCGCCGGTGATATTCTCCCGGCTGAACCGGGTCGAAACCTCTGCGGCCTCGAGCTTGCCGTTGATATGGCCGATGACGTTGTCGAGGGTGCGGGTCTCCGCTCCCATATCGGCCAGATCGATCGAGACAAGCTTGTCTCCATTGATGGTCGAGACGGTGATGTCGAACGCAACCTCGCCCGCGAACCCGTCCACCGTGGAGGTCAGCGAGCCCTCATGGACCGCGGCGGTGACAATGCGGGTCCCGTCTCTCGCCACGGCCGCGGTTGTCTTGGCCGTCACGGTCGAAACGCCCTGCACCATGCGCAGGTCAGCGAATTTGGAGGTTTTCAGGTAGTCGCTGACTTCCGTCAGGCCCGCGTCAAACCGCTTGCGGATCAGGGCCGCCTCGCTGGTTCCAACGCCTCGGTCGTCTGCACGGGACGCCAGCGCCGAGAGGGAGCTGAGCCCCTGATAGAGCGCAAACAATTTGCGGTAGTCCGAAGACGCGCCGGCGACATCGAGCTGGGCGGCGGATTCGTTGATCAACCGGCGCCCCGAGAGCGCAGCGCGAACGATCGCATTGGCTTCGGACGCCGTGGCGTCCTTGACCCAGGGCGCGGTGGGCTGGGTTTTGCGTGTCGTCACGCCCGACGAGGCGTTGGCGAACGCAGATATCGTATCCGCCGACGCGCCATACAGGCCCAGTAGATAACTGTTGTTGATCACAGGCGGCTCCTGGCCGTCATTGTGACGCGCCAACCGTAACGGGCGCTTAACGTCCGGCTGCGGAGCGACTTTGAACGCGACTCAGGGAACAATGATCTTGCGCACCCGTTAACGGCGCGCTGGATGAGGAGGACGCTGTGAAGATCGCCTTCGTCAATGCCTTGAAATCATTGCTCTCGCTGTACGGTATCGGGACGCGGCGACGGCCCGCCGCCATTCAGATCGGTCCCGCTGGTATTCGCCGACCGGCCTAGTTCCGGAACAGCGACAGGATGATCTGCGGCGCCTGGTTCGCGATCCCGAGCGCCTGGGCGCCCAGTTGTTGCTGCACCTGCAGCGCCTGAAGGCGTGCGCTTTCCTTCGCCAGGTCGGCATCGACCAGCTTGCCAATGCCGGTTTCAAGCGAATCCATCAGTTTCGAGACGAAGACGTTGTGCGTCTCGATCTGCTTTGCCTGCGCTCCGAGCGAGGCCAGGCCGGAGTTCACCGTCGCCAGAGCCGTATCGATGACCCCGAGCGCGGTCGCCGCGGCAGCCGACGAAAGCAGGTTCTGGGTATTGAGGCCCAGACCGGCCTCGGTGAAGTTGTGCGGGTCGATCGAGATGGTGTCGACCGCATCGACATTGGCGAGAAAGTCGAGCGAGGCCGCCAGGGAGTTGTCCAGAAGGTTCACCCCGTCAAACGAGGCGCTGTCGGCGAACTGCTGCACCGACCGCACGAGGCTCTGGAAATCGTCATTGTACGCGGCCCGGGATTCGGGCGTCTGGGACAGGTCAGACGCGGCGACGGCCTTCTGGCGCATCTGGATGATCAGATCGGAAATCGCCTCACCGGCCGCCAGGGTCACATCCGCCAGCGAGGTGGCGCGGTCCAGACTGGTTTTCACCGCAGCAAGGGCGCCGAGATCGGCCCGCTGGTTCTGGGCGATCGCCCATACGGCCGAGTTGTCCTTGGCTCCTCCAACCTTCAGACCCGTGCTGATACGGTTCTGGGTCGCCGCCATCCGGTCACTGATCTGATTCAGGTTTTGCAGCGCGATAAGCGCTGACGCGTTGGAGTGGACGCTGTTCGTCATGGCATTCGGCCCCGGGTCGGTTCAACGGCAGATTATGGGGCGAGTCGTGAGCGTATGGTTAACGCAAGATGACCGGGCGCGCGGCTGCGGCCCGGGTACAATCCGTCCTGACTGACGGTTCAGGCGGTCGTGTTGATGACCGCGCCGACACCGTAGTCGTCGCGTTCCCTCAACTTCAGAACCTCTTCGCTCGGCAGCTGCCGCACGATCTCACCGGTCTCCCGGTCCAGCGTCTTGTAGACGAAAGACCCCGCACGGGGGCCCTGCTCGATCACCAGCCGGTAACGGGCCTGGCGTTCGGCGTCTTCAGCATTTCTGGAACTGGATCCATGGTCGGCTCCGGACTGCAGCGGTGTTTCGGCTTTGACGGCCGCAACCGCTCTTATGGTTGCATCTGCATTCATCTCCTGAACGCCGGCGACTAGGCCGACGTCTCCCGGTTATATGCGATGGAGAAGCGGGACGGAGCCGCGTGCGGCTCCGTCCCCTTCCCCGGTGTTAGCGGAACAGGCCGAGCAGGATGGAGCTCGACTGGTTGGCGATCGACAGCGCCTGCACGCCCAGCTGCTGCTTGGTCTGCAGAGCCGTCAGGCGGGCGCTTTCCTTGGCCAGGTCGGCATCGACCAGGTTGCCGATACCGGCTTCCAGGGCGTCCTGGAGCTTGTCGTTGAAGGCCAGCGAACGCTCCGTCGACTTGGACGAAGTGCCGAGGGTCTGCAGGGCGGAAATCGCCGAGGCGATATCCGCATCGATCTGACCGGCCGTGGGGGCCGCAGCGATGGTCAGGGTCAGACCGCTGAGGGCGGCCGTGCCGTCGAAGACAGCCGCGGCCTGGGCAGCGACGACTTCGGTCCGCAGGGCGGCGAGGTCGGCGTCGCGAGCCGTGCTGGCCGGACCGGCGGCGAGTTCCTTCATCTGACGCAGGGCGTCCATGATGGTGTCGCCGGCAGCCAGGCCCACGTCATTGATCGACTGGGTCCGCTGGAGCGAGTTGCGGGTGGTGTTGAGCACCTGCATGTTGGCTTTCTGGTTCTGGGCAGTGGCCCAGATCGCGCCATTGTCCTTGGCCGACGAGACCTTCTGGCCGGTGTTCACGCGATTTTGCGTGACAGCCAGTTCGCGGCTCGTCTGGTTCAGGTTCTGCAGCGCCACCAGGGCGCCGACGTTCGTGTTGATACTGTTAGCCATTTTGACTTTCCTTTTGTCTTCGACATTTCCGACGCCGTTTTGGCTGCCGGGAGCGTTCTGCTCAGGTTTTCGGCGCGGGCGGGGCCGCGAACGACCCCGCCCTCATCCCTGTTCGATTAACGGAACAGGCCGAGGAGGATGGAGCTCGACTGGTTGGCGATCGACAGCGCCTGCACGCCCAGCTGCTGCTTGGTCTGCAGAGCCGTCAGGCGGGCGCTTTCCTTGGCCAGGTCGGCGTCGACGAGGTTGCCGATACCGGCTTCCAGGGCGTCCTGGAGCTTGTCGTTGAAGGCCAGCGAACGCTCCGTCGACTTCGACGAGGTGCCGAGGGTCTGCAAGGCGCCGATAGCGGCCGTCATGGCCGTATCGATTTCAAGCGCGGTCGGGGTAGCGGCGAAGGTCATGGTCAGGGACGCCAGGGCGTCCGTGCCGTCGAACACCGCCGCCGCCTTGGCAGCGGCCACTTCGGCTTTCAGAGCGTTCAGGTCGGCGTCGCGAGCCGTGCTGACCGGACCGGCGGCGAGTTCCTTCATCTGACGCAGGGCGTCCATGATGGTGTCGCCGGCAGCCAGACCCACGTCGTTCACGGACTGGGTCCGCTGCAGCGTGTTGCGGGTGGTGTTGAGCACCTGCATGTTGGCTTTTTGGTTTTGAGCGGTGGCCCAGATGGCCCCGTTGTCCTTGGCCGACGAAACCTTCTGGCCGGTGTTCACGCGGTTTTGCGTGACTGCCAGATCGCGGCTCGTCTGGTTCAGGTTCTGCAGCGCAACGAGAGCGCCGACATTCGTGTTGATGCTGTTAGCCATTTTGGCTGTCCTTTTTTGTCTTCGACATGTCCGACGCCGTTTTGGCGGTCGGGAGCATTCTGCCCGCTGAGGTACAAGCAAGGACGGAGCCATCAGGCGCCCCCCCGTGCCAGAGCGACCACCATTGAAATTGCTACGTTAGTTCTTGTTCATCACGTTATTGGCCCGGCATAATCTGCCGGGCTTCGGGCAGTATTTGCCGGGTGGTCGGCAGGTCGTGCCGGTCTCCGGCCCTCGACATGGCCAGCCTCCGGGGCGCTGAACCGGCGCGCGCCGGCCCCGGGGGGAGCAGAATTTCGGCGCGCCGGGCCGGATCGTCCCCGTGGAATCCAACCAGCGTCACATCGACAAAGGGCCCCCGCGCGCGCGGGGGCCCTTCGTTTGATCGCTTGACCGGCCGGGGCCGGTGAGCCCTCGGGTTGACGAGGTCGGGAGCGCTCCCGGACCTAGTTGCGGAACAGGCCGAGCAGGATCGAGCCCGACTGGTTGGCGATCGACAGCGCCTGTACGCCCAGCTGCTGCTTGGTCTGCAGGGCCGTCAGGCGGGCGCTTTCCTTGGCCAGGTCGGCGTCGATGAGGTTGCCGATGCCGGACTCGATGGCGTCCTGGAGCTTGTCGTTGAAGACCAGCGACCGCTCGGTCGACTTGGCCGAGGTGCCGAGCGCCTGCAGGGCGGTGATCGCGGAGGCGATGTCCGCATCGATCTGGCCGGCGGTGGGCGCGGCGGCGATGGTCAGGGTCAGTCCGCTCAGGGCGGCCGTGCCATCGAACACCGCTGCGGCCTGGGCAGCGACCACTTCGGTCCGCAGGGCTGCGAGATCGGCGTCCCGGGCGGCGCTTGCCGGACCGGCGGCGAGTTCCTTCATCTGACGCAGGGCGTCCATGATGGTTTCGCCGGCGGCCAGACCCACGTCATTGACAGACATGGTCCGCTGCAGCGCGTTACGGGTGGCGTTGAGCACGCCCATGTTGGCTTTTTGATTCTGGGAGATGGCCCAGATCGCGCCATTGTCCTTGGCGGAACCGACCTTCAGACCGGTGCTGACACGGTCCTGCGTGACCTTCAGGTCGCGGCCCGTCGCGTTCAGGTTCTGCAGCGCAACCATGGCGCCGACGTTCGTGTTGATGCTGTTAGCCATTTTGGCTGTCCTCTTGTCTTCGACATGTCTGACGCCGTTTTGGCGGTCAGGAGCGTTCTGCTCGGGTTCTGTTCAGCAAGGACGAAGCCACGGATCAGAGGCGCAACCCGGAACGCCTGCCGTTGATTTTATGGACTATTTTCTTCCGCAGCTTCTGATCTGCCGGGCAGAACCTGCCAAGGCCAGGCATGTTCTGCCGGGTGGTCGGCAGGTCGTGCCGGTCGGGTTTGCCGGGCCGGGATTCCGCCGTCAGTCCGCAAGGCGTGAGCTGTCTTCTACCACGGCCAGATCGGCGGCCTGCGCCGGCCGTCGGTCTCGCGCCTCCATCGATCCTGCAACGCCCGCTCGGCCATCAAGGTCTCTACCGCAGACGCCCTGGCGCTCTCACAGGCGACCAGACGCGCGCCCCGTTCCATATAGGCGATCTCAAGATCGGCCTGGGTCGGAGTCACGGGCAGGCGCTCGAGCACGCAGGGCGTCGTCGCCTGACCCGGCAGGGTCAGCCGCGGGGGCTCCACAGACGGCGGGAGCGAGACGGCACAGCTCGCGGTCATGCCCGGCAAGGCGAGCAGCGCGATCCGGGTCCAGCGGGGTTTCAGCATCATGGGCGCTCCTTGCCTGCGTCGCGGCCCGTGCGGTCTCCCGCGCGACCGCCACGGTCTGTTGATGAAGTTCGTCGAGACGCCGGATCTGGTCCGCAGCGCCCTCGACCTGGAGGCGACGCGCGTCGGCGTCTGCAATGGCCGTCGACGCTCCGGCCTCTGCCGCCTCCAACCGCCGCCCGGTCAGCCCCAGCGGATCCCAGCGGAATCCCAGCGCGCCCAGGCCGATCAGGGCCATGGTCGAAACCCCCACCACGACCACTGCCCATCCCAACGGCGTCAGGGTGCGCAGAACCGCCGGCGTCCTCACGGGAACACCTGCCGGTCCAGCTCGAAATGCGGTCCGTCCCTCAGGCTGGTCCAGTCGCCGCCCCAGACCATCGCGGTCCCCTGTCGCGCAGCCGCCGCCTTGAACGCCGCCGCAATCCGCGGATACAGCGGCCAGTCCCACCGCACCTGACCATCGACCAGGGCTGCGACATCAACCGCGTGACCGGTCAGGTGACGCGACCGCTTCGTCCGGCTGGCCCCGGCCCGGACCAGTGCTGCCTGACGCTCTGGCGTACGCAGACCCTCGGTCACCATGAACTCCACCGGGCTCAGCGCCGCGGCCTCGCGAACCAGGGCGACCAGTCGAGGATGAACACCGGCCAGCCGTTTGATCGATCGTTCAGACAGGCGAAAGCTCATGGCCGGTCCTCCCCGCCGATCCGGGGCCGCAGCACCGCCAGGGTCGCGATCAGCTGCTGGGCCGACGGCGCCACCAGATACAGAACCAGCACCAGCGCCAGCAGGGCCATCAACCCCTGCGCCAGCCGCGGCGCGGCCTCGGGCGGCACACCGGTGATCAAACGGTCGAGCAGCAGCCAGGCCGCTCCGCTGGTCGCGAACACATAAAGCCTGCGCCACAGCCACCGGCCTTCGGCCAGCAGCGGCGCGGCGGGGGTCGATGAAGCGCTCATCGGTCATCCTCCGGGTCTTCAAGGGGGGCGTTGCCGCGACGCCAGCCGGGGCTGGCATGGGCGAACAGGTCGGCGTCGGTGAGGCGGCCGGGGCTGTCCCAGGCCTCCTCGTCCAGCAGCCACGGGTCCAGGCGCTCTGGCGAAAGGCTCATGGCGCGGCTCATCCGACCGCGACCAGCCAGACGACGCCGGGGGCCCCGGCGCCGCCGACTCCGCCTGCCGAT
>DDSO01000065.1:8742-9237 GCA_002343425.1 Brevundimonas sp. UBA2388 | reverse complement strand
CGGAGCCAGGATGGTGTCGTAGTGTTTTACGGTGGGGTTGGCGCCAGCCATTACGCGGCCTCCTTCTTCGTCTTGGCAGCCGGTTTGGCGGCCTTGGCGGCCTCGGCTTCACGACGCGACGGGGTGTAGTCGGCGTAGGTGGCCTCGATGGCTTCAACAGCCGCCTTGGTCAGCACCAGCTTGTCCGCGCGCAGGATGTCGTAAACGTTCAGGCCGGCGTTCGGCAGGACGTTGACCATCGGGATGTTGCGGGCGGCCAGGCCGAAGTTCGTGTCGACTTCCGGACCGGCGATGATCAGCGTGCGGGTCCAGCCCAGCTTGCCGAGGGTTTCGCGCAGACCGGCGGTCTTGGCGTCCTTCAGCGAGATGTTGTCCACGATGACCAGGTCACCGGCGACGACCTTGGCCGACAGCGCGTGACGCAGGGCCAGGGCGCGAACCTTCTTGGGCAGGGAGAAGCCGTGGTCGCGAACGACCGGGCCGAAGGCGCGCGAA
>DDSO01000065.1:0-8717 GCA_002343425.1 Brevundimonas sp. UBA2388 | reverse complement strand
GGTGCCGGCGCGGCGCTTGGCCAGTTGCCAGTTGACGTAACGGGCCAGGATGTCGCCGCGGATGTCGGTGATGCCGAAAACGGCGTCCGACAGATCGACGTCACCGGCGGCCTTGCCGTCGAGTTTGATGACCGAGAGTTTCATTACGCTTCACCGCCTTCGGTGGTCTCGACGGCCGGGGCCTCTTCAGCCTGCGTTTCAGCCGGTTGAGCCGCAGCAGCCGAACCGCCCTTGGACTTGACGCCGCCGGGGAACGGAGCGTCGGCCGGACGGGCCTTCTTGATGGAGTCGCGAACCTTGACCCAGGTGCCTTCGTGACCGGGGACAGCGCCCTTGATCAGCAGCAGGCCACGCTCGACGTCGACGCGGAACACGGTGAGGTTCTGGGTGGTGACGACTTCCGTGCCGTAGTGGCCGGCCATCTTCTTGNNGGGTCCTGGCGCTGGCCGGTCGAGCCGTGGCTGCGGTGGGAGACCGAGTTACCGTGGGTCGCGCGGCCGCCGCCGAAATTGTGGCGCTTGATGACGCCCTGGAAGCCCTTGCCGGTCGAGGTGCCCGTCACGTCGACCTTCTGGCCGGCGACGAAATGGTCAGCCGAGAACTCGGAGCCCACATCCATCATGGCGTCCGCATCGATGCGGAACTCGGTGACATAGGCCTTCGGCTCCACCTCAAGCTTCGCGAACGACTCGCGCTGTGCCTTGTTGGTGTTCTTGGCCTTTTTGGAGCCAGCACCCAGCTGCAGGGCGACATAGCCGTCCCGCTCCTGAGTCCGCTGACCCACGACCTGACAGCCATCCAGCTGCAAGATCGTGACTGGAACATGCGCGCCGTCTTCAGCGAAGACACGCGTCATACCCAGTTTCTTGGCGATCACGCCCGTGCGCATCGGATCCCGCCTCTTTCTTATTAAATCTTGATCTCGACATCCACGCCGGCGGACAGGTCGAGCTTCATGAGCGCGTCCACAGTCTGCGGGGTGGGGTCGACGATATCGAGGACACGCTTGTGCGTGCGGATTTCAAACTGCTCGCGCGACTTCTTGTCGACGTGCGGCGAGCGGTTCACGGTGAACTTTTCGATCAGGGTCGGCAGCGGGATCGGACCGCGAACGGTCGCGCCCGTGCGCTTGGCCGTGTTGACGATTTCGCGCGTCGAAAAGTCGAGGACGCGGTGATCGAAGGCCTTGAGCCTGATGCGGATGCTTTGATCCATATCGGTCGTATTTCCCAAGCAGGCGAACCTGCGTCCCTGTGAACCATTTCAAAGACCGGAGTCTTCAGACCGCGAGGGTCTTCAGAGTACGCACGTCCGCAAAAACGATCGGCCCACGCAGTCACCCGCGAAGGCCGTTGAAGTCCTGGGTCACTGCAAAGAACAGGGTCTCAGGTCGTTCCTGCGAACCGCGTCTGCATCCCCAAAACACGCGGGATGCACAGCCGGTCCAACAAGAGTGGGGGCTTATGACCGCCGATTCCGATTTGGTCAAGCGGCGAAACTGTGTCGGAGCCTCGCCAGACGCCTAATCCACGGAAACGAAGGTCGATGACCGGGAGTCCCACCGCAAACGTCGGTTCGGGCAGGCCGTTTCAGTCCCGCAAGCCGGGTTGCTGACCAACGAGGCGGGCGTGGTGGCGATGTCGATCATCGCCCAGTGGTCCGGTTCCGAGGTCCAGGCCTCGCTGAGCCTCCCGTCCGCGCCGGTCAGCCAGACGCTGAACGGGCGGGCCTGAACCTCTTCATAGACATCCCTCGGGCAGGGATCGGGCAGACGGACCAACCAGTCACGGCGGCCGTCGCCGTTGAGGTCGGGCACTTCCTTGAACGTGGGGCGGAACACCCGGAAGCCGTCATCGTCGGTAGAGGGGCAGGTGATGCGGTTCCCATGCCAGACCTCGGACAGTTCGGCCGGCAGCCGATCCTCGATCGGGCGGTTGCTCTCGCGCTCGCCGATCGGCGCAAAGCCCCCGTCATTGCCCAGCAGGCTGACCCCGGCGGCGGTGGGGCGTTCAACCAGCTGTTTCAGCGCCGGGTCCCAGGTCCAGGCGAAGGCGCAGTCATCGCCGGTTGAACCGCAGAAGATGTGGTGGACCTCGGCCTCGATCACCGTCTCTCCGCCCCGCCGGGACAGGTCGAAGGTATGGGTCTGCTCGTCGAACGCCATCAGATAGTCGTCGCCGTCGCTGACATATAGGGTCCGCAGGCAGCCGCCCGTTCCGCAGTACGTCAGACCCGAGTCCGTATAGTCGACCAGCCAGTCCGGCTTGTCGTCGTGGGTGACATCGACCGGCCGGATCACCCCGTCAGGAACCCGCGTGACCAGCGGCGGGCGGTTGAGCGGCTCGGTCCGGTCGAACCAGGCGCTGTTGATCTCGTTCAGCACCATCCAGGTCAGGGCTTCCGGCGGCGTCTGGGCTGTCGCCGGCGCGGCTGCAGCCAACAGAAGGACAGCGCCAAGCGCGGGACTGAAGGCTTTCATGGCCGATTCTCCACCTGAAGAGCGCCAGCCTAGGCCCGGGCGCCCTGCCCCGATCCCTCCGGTTTCTGACGGCGAAGACAAGGTGCGCCGTTATCCCTCCGCCTGATCGCCGCAGGGGCGCCACAATGCGTATCCGGGTCGACACACCCGTCACAAGTCGCTGTTTTATGACGGGTTTGTAATGGCCCAGCTTGGATTGTGGCTGATAGCCGGGCGGTCTGGCGGCGCGACTCCCCGACGCCGCCCAAGAAGGAAAAGCCATGAAATCCCTCATCCTCCTCTCGACCGCGATCGCAACGCTCGCCGCCGCCCCCGCACTGGCCCAGGACGGTCCGGCCGGCTCGATCGGCGTCAGCTATACTGACACCAGCCTCGACACCCCCCTCGGCGATGCCGACCTCGAAAGCTGGTCCCTGAACGGCGTCACCGCCATGCCGGCCTTCGGCGAATGGACCGTCACCCTCGCCGCCGATGTCACCAACACCGAGTTCCTGGGTGACGACGACACCGCCGGCGCCGCTTCGGTCGGCCTGTCGCGGATGTTCGGTTCGGACATGCGCCTCGGCGGCTTCGTGGCCGCTTCTGACGCGGGCGACGACACGGCCTGGACCGGCGGCTTCCGCGCCCAGAAATACCTCGCCAATGCGACCCTGTCCGGCGTCGTGGCCTACACCGACGTCGACGGCGTCGAGATCTGGACGGCCGGCGGCGACGCGGCCTTCTACGTCACCCCGAGCCTGCGCCTGAACGCCGGCGTCACCTATGACTCGGTTGACGATGCGGACGTGGACGCCTGGACCTGGGGCCTCGGCGCGGAATACGACATCGGCGCCACGCCGTTCTCGGTCACCGCCGGCTACGCCCGCTCGGATCTGGGCGACATCGATCTGGAAGTCGACAGCTTCAACGTCGGCGTCCGCTACTCCTTCGGCGGCGGCCAGCAGTCCCGCGACCGCGCCGGCGCCGGTGCGTCGAGCGTGGGCATCGGCTCGCTGCTCGGCATCCTGTAAGGACCCGGCAGGCTGACAGACAGAAGCCCCGGCGGAGCGATCCGCCGGGGCTTTTTGTCGGGCGCCTGCCCAGGAGCAGGCAAGGAAAAAGGCCCGGAGGGTTCCACGCTCCCGGGCCTTCCCACGCACGGCGACTGAGGGGGATCAGTTGCCGATGCGAAGATCCCCGCTGCCGGCGATGGAGCGGCTGACCGCGCCGGTGGCGCGGGCGATGGTCACGTCACCGGTGCCGAGGATCGAAACATCAACGTCCACCGCCACGCCGCCGAAGTTCACATCGCCCGAGCCGGCGATGCTGATATCGACGTCGGGGCTGGTTCCGTCGCGGACCACGACGTCGCCCGACCCGGCTATGGAAACGCCCATCGGCCCCTCGATCCGCGCGACCGTGACGTCACCCGATCCGGCTATGGAAACGTCGAGGTCGCGGGTGGCACCCGCCCGGGCCGATCCCGATCCGGCGATGCTCACATCGAGGGATGTCGAGGTTCCAGCGCGGATGTCGCCCGAGCCGGCGATGCTGAGCGACACGGGTCCCTCCGTATTGGCCACATTCCAGTAGCCGCAGCCGGCGTTGCCGAGCTCGACCGAGGCCGCGCCCCGTCCGACCGAGCCGAACACCGCGCCGCCTGCCGAAACGTCCACCTGACGCGGCGTGCGGATGACGATCATCGGCGCGTCCGAAATATTGATCCGGCCGTGGTCACGGACCTCGACCGAAGCGCCGTCGCCGGGGCGCTGGGCGTTGTCGGGGCCGGACCGGCAGTCGCGGATGCCGTCGCCCCGGCTGAGAAAGCCCCGGCGGCGCAGGCCGCCGTCGATGCGGACCTCATTGCCGACGCGGGAAATCTGAATGGCCGGAAGACCGGAGGAGCCCTGCTCGACCTCGACGACGACGTCGGTTCGGTCCTCAACGATGACGGCGACGCGGGCCACGGCGTGGCGGATTTCGACCTCGGGGCCGTCCTTTGCGAAGGCCGGTGCGGCCATGACGGCGGCGGCGGCGGCGGCGGCGATGACGGCGGATGTGATAACGGGTTTCATGACACGGGTTCCCTCTCCGGACTGTGCCCGGAAAGTGCGACCGCCCCGTCGTCAAGTCACTTTAAATCGAGGTCATGACTTCGTTGTAAGGAACGGCCCGCCGCGCCCTCAACCGCGCAACGCACCGGCCCCGTCCTCGACGCCGACCTCGGGCACAAAGTCGCGCTCGAAGGTCGCGAGCCGGCTCTTGAGGACCCCGGCCCGCTTCAGCGCAATCGAGGCGGCCCAGCGCGCGGCCAGTTCGGGCGTCGCCATGCGGTCGGTCATGCGCGGTCGTCCGCCCCGGCTGCGCAGCACCGCATTGGTGAACAGCGCCCCGTTGCGGAAGCGCGTCGGCCAGGTCTGGAACTCGATCGACAGGGACACGCAGAACCGGTCGAGGTTCTCGACCCGGTGCGGCGCATAGAAGGGCCATGTCAGGGCCTGCCCCGGCTCCAGATCCATGACCTGGGCGTCCGCCTCGAAGGCGCGGACATAGGGCAGTTCCTCGGTGGTCTGGCGTGACACCACCTGTTCCATGTCGATCTCGGCCAGATGCGCCTCGTCGCCCGGATAGACGAAGATCCGCTTGCGCCCGCGCATATGGAACAGCACCACCCCCGCCGCATCGAAATGATAGGGCACCCGCGCCTTGGGCGACGACAGGATCAGTTGGCCGGAGGCGTTCACCGCGCGCAGGCCGGCATACGCCCCCTGCACCTTGCCGAATTCGCCCATGGCGGCGGCCCACAGCTCGGGCCACCCGGTCTCGACCGAGCGCAGATTGCACCACAGCCGCCCCTGCTGGATCGCGGCCAGCAGCCCGGCGCCGTCCAGCTTGCCGCGCGCGCCCGTGCGCAGGGAAACCTGACCCTCGTCGTCGTAGTCGTACAGATTGATGTCGAACAGCTCGGCCGGATAGCGGTCCAGCACCGCCGCCAGCGCCTCGTCGGAGGCGAAGCCCTGCTCCACCAGACTGTGCGGATGGACGGCGGCTTCGGCGATCGGGCCGGAATAGCGGGTGCGGGTCTGGATGTTGCTCTTCATCTGTCTCAGGCCGGAACGCGGTTGGCGGTTGCGCGGACCTTTGCAAGGGCGGCGCCCGCCGCCTGCATGGCGCCCATCATGCGGGCGGACGGCGTGGTCTCGCAGGCCTCGATGGCGGCCCAGCGGCGGCGCACGCTGGTGCGAAGCCGGTCACCGCGGTCGCCCCCGGCCAGGTTCAGCGCGCCGACCGCGGCCTGGCTCATGGCCGCGCCCAGACCGGGCCGCAGCACCACGGCCTCGCGCACCTCCTTGAAGCCGTTGCAGAAATATTTCTTGTAGTGCTCGCCCTCGAAACCGAAGTCGAAGGTGCGATAGCCGTACTCCGAGGCCATCCGCATCGTGTCCATGCTCAGCAGTATGCCCGGCGAGCAGCGCGACAGGCTGGGCTCATAGCCTGGGAACCAGAAGTGATACTGGTCGCCGGCGTGCAGCGAATATTCCACCGCCGTCAGCCGGTCGCCGGCCCACAGCGCGGCCATGGAGGCGCCGAAGCCCTCGCCCTCTTCCTTGAGCAGGGCGTGCAGCAGGTCTGCGGTCCAGCCGCAGGCGAAGATGTCGTGACGGCCCGTCCGCCGGTACTGGTCGCGCTTGAGGTCGATCAGCCAGTCCAGCAGCGCCGGGTCGCGCAGGTCCCGTTCGACGCGCAGCGGCCCCAGCTCGGCCTCCATGCTGCGCCGGGCGCGCTCCTTGTCTTTGAAGAATTTGCCATGCGACGCCCTGCGTTCGGCGTACCAGCCGTCATAACCGTCGTCGCCGAGCTCGACCTGGACCGTGCGACGACCCTCGCCCAGCGCGGTCGGCCCGACCCAGGCGGTCAGGTTCAGCCGGGTCGCGCCCAACACCTCCGCAGCCTCTTCCAGCGAAGGGGCCATGCCCGGACGGGCGATGACGCCGTGATAGTCGTTCATCGGCGCCGCCAGCGGCTGCATCGCCCCGCCGCGCCGCTGATGCGGGAAGAAGCCGACGGTCTCGCCGCCGCGCGAGAAGACCGCGACAGCCGCCCTCGGGCTGACGCCCCCGGCGACCCGGGCGAACTCCGGCCGGAAATAGGGGCTGGCCAGCGCCGGATTGGCGGCCAGCATGGCGCGCCACGCCGCCAACTCCGCCTCGCCGAGCGTATCGATCCCGACGATGTCCACCTTCAGCGAAGTCATGCAGCCGTCCTTCGGCGACCCGTGACGGACCGCCCTTCCCCCAAGGTCTAACCCCGCGCCCGTTTCAGGCCGGTGAGCGTTCATGGTGAACGAAGTCTGTGCGGAGCCTTGGGTCGCTGCAGGCGTTGCCGTTGCAGACAATCCAGCGGAGCTCCCATGTCCACACCCGGCCGACCCGACAATCGTGAAATCGAGACCGAGGATCAGCGCACCCCCGCGCGCGAGGGCGCGCCGCCCCGCCCCGCCACCGAGCCGAAGGGGTCGGAGGGTTCGTCCAACTCCGGCGAGACCGCCACTGACCCGGCGACCGGCAAGCCGAACTCCTGACCGCGGCGCACGTGCCGGAATTGTGCTGGAACAGGCGGGAACGTGAGGGGTTGGGACCGGACCGCAACCAACCGGAATCCCATGTCCTTTCGCCTGATCCTTGCCTCCGCCAGCCTCCTCACCCTCGCCGCCTGCGGCGCGCCAGAGCCCGCTCCCGCCCCGCCGCCCGAGGCCGCGGCTCCGCGACCGCTGCTGACCGCTGCCCAGATCGAGGCCGGCCTGCCCCGGCCGGACCTGCGTCCGGCCACCCCGCCGACCGAAGGCGCTCCGACGCCGGCATACGCGCCCGACCCCGGCATGGTCCGGCTGCAGATCCTGCTGGACCGCTCGCGCTTCTCGCCGGGGGTGATCGACGGCCTCGGCGGCGAGAACACCCGCCAAGCCATCGCCGCCTGGCGCAAGGCCAATGACCTCGGCGAGGACGGCGGCGCCGACGCCGCCCTGCTGCAGGCGCTCGCCGCCGCCGATGCGGGCCCCGTCATGGCGCAATATACCCTCACCGCCGCCGACATCGCCGGGCCGTTCAGCCCCCCGCCCGGAGACGATCTCGCCGAGACCGCACGCGCAGGCACGAATTTCACCAGCGCCCTCGAAAGACTGGCCGAACGCTTCCATGTCACCGAGGCCCTGCTTCAGGGCCTGAACCCCGGCGTCGACTTCCGGCGCGCGGGCCAGACGCTCGTCGTCCCTGCGGTCGACGACACGCCTTTGACCGGCGTCGCCCGCATCGTCATCGACAAGACCGAGCGCTCGGCCCGCGCCTTCGACGAGGCCGGAACCCTGCTGGCCTTCTATCCCGCCACCATCGGCTCGAGCGAACGGCCCGCCCCGTCGGGCACGGTGACCGTGGTCGGCGTCGCGAACGAGCCGGACTACACCTATGACCCCGAACGCGTCAGCTACGACCGCGGCGACGAGCGGATCGTGGTCCCGGCCGGCCCGAACAACCCGGTCGGCACCGTCTGGATCGACCTGTCACGCGACACCTACGGCATCCACGGCTCGCCCGATCCGTCAAAGATCGGCAAGACCGCCTCGAACGGCTGCGTCCGCCTGACCAACTGGGACGCCGAACAGCTGGCCGCCGGGGTCAGGCCGGGCGTAGTGGTGCGGTTTATCTGACCCACCCCCAATGCGGGCAACGTCGGCCCCCTCCCGGACGTTGACTGCAGCCGAGAGGAATTCGCATGCCCTACTATTACAGCACGACCACTGACCGCCCGTTCGAGGAGACCGTCGCCCGCACGCGCGACGCGCTCAAGGCTGAAGGCTTCGGAATCATCACCGAGATCAACGTCACCGAGACGTTTCGGGAAAAGCTGGACCTCGATTTCCGGCCCTATGTCATCCTCGGCGCCTGCAATCCGAAGGCGGCGCATGAGGCGTTGATGCAGGAGGACAAGGTCGGCGTCATGCTGCCCTGCAACGTCATTGTCCAACAGCTGCCGTCGGGATCGGGCGCGGAAGTCGCTGCCGTGGACCCGGCCGCCTCGATGGCGGCCATAGACAACCCGGCGCTGAAGGCCAAGGCCGCGGAGATCGGGGCCAGTCTCCGCCGGGCTCTGGATCGCCTCTAGGCCGGGCCGTCCAAACACCACACAGCAAAACGGCCCCCGGATCGCTCCGGGGGCCGTTCTTTATTGTCTGGCCTACGCTCGTCTCGTCGGCGCTCAAGTA
>DDSO01000014.1 GCA_002343425.1 Brevundimonas sp. UBA2388 | reverse complement strand
ATGAAGACCGGCTACACCAACGCCTCGGGCTATAATCTCGCGGCCTCGGCGGTGCGAGACGGCCGGCGCATCATCACCATCGTCCTGGGCGGACGTTCGACGGCCAGCCGCAACGCTCACGTCGCCGCCCTGATGGACACGGGCTTCGAGGTCGAACGCGCCCGCGCCCGCGGCGAGACGATCCAGGTGGCCCAGGCTTTCTTTGAAGCGCGCGGCTTCGGCATCGGCCCGGACAACAATGGTCCGATCGAATACGCCGCCGTGGCCAATGACGCGGATGACGAGAGCGGCGCCGGCTCCAGCGCTCCGCCGGCCGGCTATGTGACCTACGCCGCCCTGCCCGCCGCCCCGGCTCAGCCCGCGCGCGTGACGCCTCCACCATCGGAGCGCGCCGCTGTCGAGCGCCCCGCCGATGTGACCGCCATCCTGAATGGCGGAACCTCCGTCGCCACCCCGCCTCGTCCGCGGCCCCCCGCCCGCCCGCCGGCGCGGGAACCGGCGCGCGAGCCCGCCGGTCGCTGGTNNACTGGTCGGTTCAGGTCGGGGCCTTCCGCGATGAGACCGTCGCCCGCGACTGGCTGACCGAGATCAATCGCCGCTTCCGCAGCCAGTTCACCTCCGCGGAACGCACGGTCCAGAACGCCAGCGGCTGGTACCGCTCGCGCTTCACCGGCATGACCGAGCAAGCCGCCCAGGCCGCCTGCGCCACCCTGTCCGAGCGTCGGGTCACCTGTATGGTGGTGCGGCCGGAGTAACGCTGCTCTTGGCGAAGGCCGCTGATCGGGCCTAGGCTCCACCGCGGTTCGGGGGAGCGGCATGAGCGCATTCGAATACACCTCTGTCCTGGCGTCGATCATCATCGGTCTCGCGTTGGTCGATATCCTGATCAGCCTGAACCGGCTGATCCGCGCCGGCGGATCGGTCCGCTGGCACTGGGCCGCGCCGCTCGCCGCCCTGCTCGTGGCCATGACGATCATCCAGATCTGGTGGAGCACATACAGCCCGCAGGACACAGGAATGACCATCGGGCAGTTCCTGCCCCTGCTGGTCGAACTGGTGATCCTGTTCCTCCTCGCAGCCGCCGCCCTGCCGGACGACATCCCGGCCGGCGGTCTGGACCTGAAGCTCTACTACGACCGCAATGGCCCATACTTCTGGAGCCTGTTCACCGCCGCCCTCGGCTGGCTGATTGCAGTGGAGGGCGTCGCGGCCCTCGCCGGCGGCCGGGATATCGTACAACTCCTGGAGGCCCGGCTGGTCGATCTGTCTGTGCTCGCGGTGTTCGCCTCGCTGATCTTCGTGCGACGGCTCTTGTGGCACGCCATCGCCTTCGTGCTGCTCGCGGCAGGGCCGCTCAACTGGCTGTCCCTCAGCCTTGGCCGACTGTAATTTTGACAGGCAGTGGTCGCATCTCCGACATAATACGCGTCAAGGTTCCTCACGGACACGGGTGGGGATTCTAGACACATGGCCGGAACACGCGGGCGCTGGCGACTGCTCGGCGCGTCTGTACTCCTGCTCCCGGCCCTGCTTGCCGGCGCGGCGTTCGCCCAGACCCCGGTCCCGGCCGATCCGAACGTTACGCCATACGCCCCGTCGTATTTCACCGAGTTCCGTCCGGTCACGGCCTGGGACATGATCAGCCGTATTCCAGGCTTCCAGTTCGACGGCGGAACATCGGCGCGGGGATTCGCGGGCACGGCCGGCAACGTCCTGATTGACGGCGAGCGTCCGCCGACGCGCAGCGACGCCCTGTCCACCGTCCTGTCGCGCATCCCGGCTTCGCAGGTGCTGCGCATCGACATTGTGCGCGCCGGGGCGGGCGGCATCGACATGCAGGGCAAGTCGGTGGTCGCCAATGTCATCCGCCGACCTGACGCCGGCGTCACCGGGGCGATGAGCAGCACCATGACGTTGACCGATCAGGGCCGGCTCCAGCCCAGCGTCAGCATCCAGGCCCAGCGCCAACGGGACGGCCGCTCCATGGACGGATCGTTCCGCTTCAACGCCGGCAGTCAGGAGTCCGACAACGTCCGCGAGCGCCGGAACCCGTCCGGCGACGTCATCATGATCGGACTCGACGACGGCGCATTCGAATATTCGACGGCCGAGGCGACCGGCGTCTATGAGGGCCCCTTCGGCGGCGGGCGTATCCGGGCCAACGCCCTGATCAACTACAACGGCAGTCTGTACGAGGGGGCGGAAACCCTGATCCTGCCCGGCGGTCAGGAGAGCAGCCTTTCGGACGCCGTGCGCTGGCGGGGCGAGGCCGGGCTTCGCTGGACCCGCAGCCTGCCGCGCGGGATGAATCTGGAACTGGTCGGCTTCCAGTCGGTCACCGACAACAACAATACGAGCCAGTACGACACGCCGGCCTTCACCTCCGATGTTCTGAGCGACCAGCTGTCGGGCGAGAGCATTCTGGGCGCGACGCTGAAATTCGCCGATCTGGAAACCGGGTTCGGCGACATCAGCTTCGAAACCGGGACCGAGGCGGCGCTCAACTGGGTCGACAGTTCGAGCGCCTACACCTTCGACGACAGCCCGCTGCTGCTGCCGGGTGACGACACCCGGGTCGAGGAACTGCGCAGCGAGACCTTCATCACCGCCCGGTGGGCCGCGCGGGCCGATCTGAGCGTCGAGGCCAACCTGCGATACGAACTGTCCAGCATCACCGCCACCGGCACCGCCGGCGAGGGCGAGACGTCGCTGGGCTATCTGAAGCCGCGACTGAACCTCACCTGGACGCCGGCCCCTCGCAACACCGTGACCTTCAAGCTGGAGAAGAACGTCGACCAGCTGTCGTTCGGCGCCTTCACCGCCTCGGCGGCCTTCGCAACCGGCATCTTCGGGCGGGGCAATCCGGATATCCGGCCGGCGCAGACCTGGCTGGCCACCGCCCGCTACGAGCGGCTTTTCGACCGGCAGGGCTCCTTCGTCGCCGAGTTCATCCATGAGGACTTCTCGGACGTCCTCGGGACCGTGGTGATCCAGGAGATACCGCCGGGCGGAACGACGCCGCGCACCTTCAACATCACCCGCAACGTCGGCACGGCGACGCGGGACAAGCTGACACTGTCCAGCCGGTTGCCACTGGATCGCTTCGGCCTCGACGGCGGTATCCTGGCGGGCCAGGTCTATTATCGCTGGTCCAACACCACGGATCCCGTGACATTCGAAGATCGTCGCCTGTCGGGCGAACAGGTCTCGGGCTGGTCCATCGCCCTCAGCCAGAACCTCGTCGCCGAGCGGATCAGCTGGAGCGTGAGCGCCAACAGCGGATCGGAGGGGCGCAGCTTTTCGCCCAGCACCCTGTCGAATTTCCGCTCGGACCCTACCGCCAGCCTGAACATCACCTGGCGCCCCGACGCGACGTGGAGCATCTCGGGCGGCTTCTACATCGCCTCGGACAGCGAAAGCGATTTCACCCTGTTCAACGCGCCGCGGAACGTCGGGACGCCCGTCTACACCGAGACCAGCCGCAGTTTCGGCAGCAGCCAGGCCTATGTCAGCGTCAGGCGGTCCTTCTAGCCGTCACGCGCCTTGCTCCCCTGGCCCTTTTCCCCTATACGCGCCGCCTTTCCAGGACTTCGGTCCCGGTCGCGGAGCTCCAAAGGGTTCGGGAAGCCATCCCGGCCGCCGCATCGGGATCCATCGTGGGAGAGGACTTACCCGGTCCCCTCGCGCCGACGTCCTACAAGGGAGAATACCGCATGGCTCTTTATGAGCACACGGTCATGTCGCGCCAGGATATCAGCGCGCAACAGGCCGAAGCGCTGAACGACACCATCAAGGGTTTGATCGAAGCCGGCGGCGGCACCGTCGCCAAGATCGAATACTGGGGTCTGCGCAACCTGACCTATCGGGTCAAAAAGAACCGCAAGGCGCACTATTCGCTGCTCGCCGTCGACTGCCCGCCCGCCGCCATGGCCGAGGTCGAGCGTCAGCTGTCGATCAACGAAGACGTCCTTCGCTGGCTGACCGTCCGCGTCGAGGAACTCGACCTGGAACTGTCGCCCCTGCTGGCCCGCCGCGAGCGCGAGCGTGAACGTGAACGTGAACGCACGCCGCGTGACGACGCCGCCGCCGAAGCCACCTTTTAAGGAACCCGGAACATGACCGACACCACCGCTCCGTCGCCGGGCGCGCCGGCCGGCTCCGGCGCCGCCGGACGCCGTCCCTTCTATCGTCGCCGCAAGGTTTGCCCGTTCACGGGTGAAGGCGCGCCGAAGATCGACTACAAGGACGTCAAACTGCTGCAACGCTACATCAGCGAGCGCGGCAAGATCGTCCCGTCGCGCATCACCGCTGTTTCCCAGATCAAGCAACGCGAACTGGCCAAGGCCATCAAGCGCGCCCGTTATCTGGCCCTCCTGCCTTACGTGGTGAAATAAGATGAAGGTCGTTCTGCTTGAGCGCGTCGATAATCTCGGCGCCATCGGCGACGTCGTGTCCGTCAAGGACGGCTTCGCCCGCAACTTCCTTCTGCCGCGCGACAAGGCCCGTCGGGCCACGTCGGCGAACCTGAAGGCGTTCGAACTCGACCGCGCCGCCATCGAGGCCCGCAACGAGAAGAACAAGGCCGATGCCGGTACGATCGGTTCCAAGATCGACGGCCAGACCTATGTCATGATCCGGCAAGCCGGTGAGACGGGTCAGCTGTACGGTTCGGTCGCCGCGCGCGACATCGTCGAGGCCGTCACGGCCGAAGGCGGCAAGGTCGAGCGCAGCCAGATCGTTCTCAACACCCCGATCAAGACGTTGGGCGTCCACGACGTGCTGGTTCGCCTGCACGCCGAGGTCTCGGCCACCGTCAAGATCAACATCGCCCGTTCGGCCGACGAAGCCGAGCGTCAGGCGAAGGGCGAGGACGTGATCAAGGCCGCCTACGACGAGGACCGCGAACTGGCCCTCGAACAGGCCAAGGACATGGTCGCCGGCGGCGCCGGCCAGCAGGACGGTCTCGGTTCGGAAGCCTGAACCGACGTCCTCTGATAACAAGTCAGTGATCGGGCGCGTCCATCCGGGCGCGCCCTTTCTCTTGGCCGTTATACCGCCGCAAAGTCACAGCCAAGCTTTGCCGTCCGGGGAGATTGACCATGAAGAAGATTGCGCTCGTCGTCGGCATGGCCGCGACCCTGTTCGCCACCGCGGCCGAGGCCATGACAGTGCAGGAATTCCTCACCGCCGCCTCCCGTATTCCGCGCAACCCCACGGCCCTGCTGCGGGCCGACACGCGACGGCTGATCGCGGAAATACGCACCGCCAGCGAGACCATCGGCAATGAACGGGAGGCGGCCATCGCCGCGGGGCGCCGTCCCGCCTTCTGCCCCGCCGGGGGACGGGCCTCGGTCTCGGCCGACGCCCTGCTGGCGAGGTTCAATGCCATCCCTCCGGCGCGGCGCAATATCAGCGTCACCCAGGCGATGCGCGAATGGATGGCCGAGCGTCATCCCTGTCCCGCAAGCTGAGCCGCTAACTGTTCCGACTACGGAATTCGGGAACGTCCACAGCGGCCCCAATCTGTCCCCGACCAAGCCTGCGTCCGCGACTGACGCAGGGGCGAAGCATGGGTAAGACATGACCCCGATGAACGCCTTCGCCCCCGTACAATTCCCGTCGCCGATGGACTCCGGCTCCATCCCGTCGATGCCGCACAATCTGGAGGCCGAACAGGCGCTTCTGGGTTCGCTGATGTTCGACAACGCCGTGTTCGAGCGGCTGTCGGACCGGCTGCGCGGCTCTCATTTCTACGAGCCCTTCCACCAGCGGCTCTATGAGGCGATCGAGGACCATATCCGCCAGGGCATGCTGGCCGAACCGACCATTCTGATGGAGCGGTTCAAGCTGGATCCGGCGTTCCAGGAGTTCGGCGGCCTGCGCTATCTCGCCGACCTCGTCGACCGCGCGCCACCGGCGGCCAATGCCCCCGACTACGCCCGCGTCGTCTACGACCTGGCCCTGCGCCGCGACCTGATCCGCATCGGCGGCGAGATCGTGCGCGAGGCGCCCCAGCCCGAAACCGCCGCCATCGACCAGATCGAACAGGCAGAGCAGCAGCTCTACACCCTGGCCGAGACGGGCAAACCCTCCTCTGGTTTCGTCAGCTTTTCCAGCGCCCTGAGCGGCGCGGTTCAGATGGCGGCCGAGGCCTATCAGCGCGACGGAAAACTGGCCGGGCTGGCCACCCATCTGGACGATCTGGATTCCAAGCTCGGCGGCCTGCACCCGTCCGACCTGCTGGTCCTCGCCGGCCGCCCGTCGATGGGCAAGACCGCCTTGGCCACGAACATCGCGTTCAACATCGCCCGCAACTACCGCTGGGAGCCGACGCCCGAGGGCCGCAAGACCGTCAGCGGCGGGGTGGTCGCCTTCTATTCGCTGGAAATGAGCGCCGAACAGCTGGCCATGCGCATCCTGGCCGACGCCTCGGGCGTGTCGTCGGACAAGCTGCGCAAGGGCGAGATCGACGCCGCCGACTTCGGCCGCATCCGCGAGGCCGCCGTCGAGATCGGCGAGAGCCCCCTGTTCATCGACGCCACCGGCGGTCTGTCCATATCCAAGCTCGCCGCCCGCGCCCGCCGATTGAAGCGACAGGAGCACGGCCTCGACCTGATCATCGTCGACTACCTGCAGCTCATCACCGTCGGCGAGGGCAACAACCAGAAGAACCGGGTGCAGGAGGTGTCCGAGATCACCGGCGCCCTCAAGGCCCTGGCCAAGGAGCTGAGCGTGCCGATCCTGGCCCTGTCGCAGCTGTCGCGTCAGGTCGAGCAGCGCGAGGACAAGCGGCCCCAGCTGTCCGACCTGCGCGAGTCCGGCTCGATCGAGCAGGACGCCGACTGCGTCATGTTCGTCTATCGCGAGAGCTACTACCTGGGCCGCGCCGAGCCGCGCGAAGGCTCGCCGGAACACCTGCAGTGGCAGGAGGACATGGACCGGCTGGAGCACCAGGCCGAGGTCGTGATCGGCAAGCAGCGTCACGGCCCGATCGGCATCATCAAGCTCAGCTTCGACGCCAATACGACCAAGTTCGGCAACCTCGCGCAGGGCCAGAGGTACGAGAACTACGGGGACTGACGCCTACCGCATTTCGACCCGCCGTGCCCCCGCCGGGATCGCCAGCTCCGACCCGTTCCAGTTCGCCGCCCGCCCGTCGATCCGCACCCGCGCCGGCGGCGTCTCGCCGGCCGGCCACTGGATGACGAAGCCACCCGGCGGCGTGACCGCCCCGTCCAGCGTCAGCGCGTAACCGTCCCGTGTCTGCCGCAGGTTGTAGCTCAGCGGGCCGTAGGCGGTGCGTACGTTCGTGACCCCGACGCCCTCCCCGGCCAGCCACTCTGTCGGCACGCCCGCCGCCAGCACCAGGGCGTGGTCGCGGTCGCGCTCATAGACCAACAGGTCCAGGGTCGAGCGGATGTAGTCCGAGCTGATCCATGCGTGGGGCATGTCCCCGATGAAGCGGGGCTCGCGCTCGTCGCGGCCGACCACCTCCGCCCAGCCGTTCCAGGCCCGCGGGCGCATGTCGGCAAAATAGAAATCGAGCGCGCGCAGGGCGTCCCCACGGCGCCCCAAGCGAACCAGGGCGCCGACGTTTCTCAGTTCGTACGGCGTGTAGTCCTTCCACGCCTGCCGGTTCTCCTGCCGGGCTGTGAAATTCTCCCACCATTTGTCGAAGGTATGGGTCAGCAGGCCCTGTGGCAGGTCGTCGATCAGACCGGCGGGCGACAGGCCGATGGTCGTCGAGGTGGCGTCGAAATCGCCGCGGTCGGCGGCGCCGGCGATCCAGTCGATGCCGTGCACCCGGGCGGTCGCCTCGATAGAGGCCATGACGTCGGCCTTGAACTCGGCCTCGGCGGCGCGGATGCGGCCGGCGGCGGTCGTGTCGCCCAAGGTATCGGCGATGAAGGCGGCGTCGCGATAGCCCAGCAGGCCCCAGAAATTGTCCCAGTTGGACCAGGCCGGACGGTCCGAATATCCCTCGTGGCTGATCGAAGGCGGCAGCAGGCCGTACAGGTGGCGCTGGTCCGCCGCCTCGAACGCCGCCGTCCGGGTCGAGGCGCGGAGGGTGTCCATATAGCCGATCGCCGCCTGCACCTGCGGCCAGACCTCGCGCAGCAGGGCCGTGTCGCCAGTGTAGCGCCAGGTCTCGGCGGCGAGGAAGACGAACTCACCGTGGCTGTCGTTCTCGGGCACCGGATCGGCGCCGCGGAAGTCGACACAGCACGGGACCTTGCCGTTGTCGAAAACAAACGGCGCGTACCAGCGCAGATAGTCGGCCGACAGGTCGGCGTGCCCCAGCCGGTTCAGCCCCTCGGCCATCATGGCCCCGTCGCGGATCCAGCTGCGGTTATAGGAACGCGTGCCCGGCTGCAGGATCGGCCCCTGACGGGACATCAGCATATGGGCCAAGGAGGCGCGCATGACGTCCTCGATCTGCTGCTGGCTGTCCGGCAGGGTCAGATCGAACCGGTCCAGCTTCTCGCGCCAGCCGGCGGCCACGCGACCGCGGGCGGCGTCGAGCGTCGCCGCCACATCGGCGACCGGCGCGAGGTCAGGCGTCGGCCCGGCGAGACGGGCGACGAAGCCGAGCGTGCGGTGCTCGCCGGGCTGCAGGGTGACGTCATACAGCAGGGCGCCCGACATGAGGGCGCTGCTGTCGGAGTCCACATATCGTTCGGCGGGATCGCGGACGCGGTCCGCATGGGCGAGCAGGCTCTGCGGGTCCGCGCCGGCGGCGAACCGGCCTGTGACCAGACCGTCGGGTGCGGCGAGACTGTTGACGCGGATGGCGTCGTTGAGGACCAGGGTGGAGCCATTCCAGTCGATCTGCTCGATCGGCCCGACGCCGCCCGGAATGGCCAGGAACTGCGACGGCCCATTGACCTGGAACGGCCGCGCCATCAGGGCGAGCGTCAGCGTCCGGGGCCGGTTCGAGGTGTTGGTCAGGACGTACTGCCCGTACAGTTGCGACTGCTCCGGCGTCCCATCGGCGAAGGCGGTGATGGCCAGGGTCCAGTCGTCGAAGGCCCAGGTCACAGTCGGGATCGGCAGGTCGCGGTCCTGCAGGCTCTGGCTGACCTGCACATCCGCCCATGTCACAAGCCGCCCGTTGTCGATCACGAACGGCTCGATCGACGGCCCGGCGCGGCGGAGTTCGATGGCCCCGTCCTCGCTGATCAGGCCGCTCTCGCCGCCGCCATCGACGCCGACGAGGGTCCAGTAGGGCTGCTCTCCGACAAACCCGCGCGGATAGAGGCCGCGCCGACTCTCCTCCGCCACGGCGCGAATGAAGGCCGTCGGGCTTTCGCCGAACGACAGCGGCTCGATCTCGAGGCTGTTCAAGGCATAGGCGCCGAAGGGCCGATCCCCGGTGACCGCCGGGACCGGCAAACGCAGCTCCAGCCGCAGCCAGCGCGCCGAGGCCTCGGGTGTGCGCAGCCAGTCGACACCACCGTCGCCGTCGTCCACCACCGCCAGGTCGCGCCAGGCCTCGCCGTCCGAAGAGGCCTGCAGCCGGTAGGCGGTCGCCGCGGCCCGGTCCGCCCAACGCAGGGTGACGCCGCCGAACTCACGCTCATAGCCGAGGTCGAGGGTCAGGGCCTGCCCATCCAAACCGGCCGAACGCCAGGCCGTCGCCGGATCGTCGTCCACCGCACGGGCGGCGACGTTCAGGCCGTCCGCGCTGGTCGCGCTGGCCAGCGGCCGCGGCGGAACGGACGGCTCAGGCGGCAGGTCTCGCAGCTCCAGCTGGTCGACTTCAATCCAACCCGTCCCGCCTTCCCCGGCGGTAACCACGAACTCCATCCGCTCGGCACCGCGGAAGGTATGATCCGGGTTCGGGCCCCAGGCGCGGATGATCTGGCGCTTCTTGATGGTGTATCGGGTCCAGTCGGGCGTGGCCTGAAAGCCGCGGATCTGGCGCCAGTGGACATTGTCGCCCGAGGCGTCGACGAACTTTATCTCCAGCGTATTGGGCGCCATCTCGCCGCGCAGCCAGAAACTGATCTCGTAGTTGTCGGGGACGTCCAGATCGATGGCGCGCGCCGCGAAGGCGTAGCCGGACCGGCCGTTGAAGTCATAGGTCAGCCGCATGGCCCGGCCGTCGTGGCCGTCGACAGCGGAGAGGGTCGAGGACACATCGGTCGAGGCGTCGGCGGTCCAGGGCGTGAGGGTCTCGAACGGATCGAGGACGCGGGTGGACTGGGCGTGGGCTGGGAGCGCGAGGGCCAGTGCGAAAAGGATCAGCGCCAACGTTCGCATTCAAATACTCCGCTCATCCCGGCGAAAGCCGGGACCCAGTTCTGTCCAGCGAGACGCCGGCGTTCAGGGATCGGCGACCGCGCGATCCCTCGACCTACCCTTCACCCAAAGCACTGGGTCCCGGCTTTCGCCGGGATGAGCGGATCAATGAGTTGTCACCCCTTCACGCTCCCCGCCAGCATGCCGCGGATGTAGTAGCGCTGCAGGGCGAGGAAGAGGATCAGGACCGGGGCCACGGTGATGACCGCGCCGGCCATCATCATCTCGATGTCCTGCACATGCTCCCGCGACAGGGCCGCCAGCGCCACCGGCAGGGTGTAGTTGGACTGGTCCGTAAGGATGATCAGCGGCCACAGGAAGTCGTTCCAGCTGCCGAGGAAGACAAACAGGGCCAGCGTCACCACGATCGGCTGCAGCGTCGGCAGGACCACGCGGCGGAAGATCTGGCCCTCCGACGCGCCGTCGATACGGGCGGCCTCCAGCATCTCGTCGGGAATGCTGAGCGCATACTGGCGGACGAGGAACAGGCCGAAGATGGAGGCCAGCCAGGGCACCAGCGCCCCGGCGTAGGTGTTCACCAGCCCCATCTGCTTGAGCATCAGGAACAGCGGCAGGGTGCCGATCTGGGCCGGCACGACCAGCGCCGCGACCAGCAGCTGGAAGACCTTGTCCCGGCCCCTGAAGGCCAGTTTGGCGAAGGCGTAGCCGGCCGGAACGGTGAAGGCGAGCGCCAGAACCGTAGCCATGGAGGCGAGGGCGAAGCTGTTCCACAGGTATCGGCCCATCCCCTGGGTCAGGAACAGGTCGCGGTAGTGCTCCAGCGTCCAGGTCTTCGGCAGCAGGGGCGGCGGAAAGACCGCGGCCTCGCCAGTCGACATGAAGCTGACCGAAACCATCCAGACCAGCGGGAACAGGACCAGCAGGGCGATGAAGGCCACGGCCAGATTGAGCAGGATGGCTTTGACGGTCCGGGACCTCATTCGTAAGCCCCCATCTTTTTGGCGACCGCCAGCTGCACCAGCGTCACCGCCAGAATGCACAGGAACAGCACGAAGGCGACGGCGCTGGCGGAGCCGAGGTTCCACCATTTGAAGCCCTCTTCGTACATGAAATAGAGCACCGTCACGGTGGACTGGGCCGGTCCGCCCTGGGTCATCACATAGGGCTCGGCGAACAGCTGGAAGAAGCCGGCGACGGAGATGATCGAGACCAGCAGCAGGGTCGGGGCGATGGCCGGCAGGGTGACGTGTTTGAACTGCTTCCACGGCCCGGCCCCGTCGATGCGCGCGGCCTCATAGAGATCGTCCGGCACGGTCTGAAGAACCGCGAGGAAGATCAGCATATTGTAGCCGAAGATCTTCCAGACCACGAACATCAGGATGGCCGGGATGGAGGTCGAGGGCTGGCCCAGCCAGTCGACGGCAGGCAGGCCGAGGCTCGAGATCGCCCAGTTGATGATGCCGTAGCGGGTGTGCAGCAGATAGTTCCACAGCACCGCCGTGGCCACGAGCGTCGTGACATAGGGGGCGAAGAACATCACCCGCCAGATCGGCCGCCACTTCACCACCCGCGCATTAAGGATCACTGCGGCGCCCAGCGAGGTGATGATCGACAGCGGCACGCCGATGACGGCGAACAGGCCGGTGTTCTTCATCGCCGTCCAGAACAGCGGATTGCCCAGCAGCCGCTCATAGTTCTGCAGACCGACGAAGCGGACGTTGCCGATGTCGGCCAGGGCGTAGATGTCGAAATCGGTCAGGCTCAGCAGCAGGGCCGAGAAGACAGGGATGGCGAAGAACAGGCCGATGGCGATCAGGGACGGCGCGACGAAGCCCCAGGCCGCCCGTTCGCGCGAACGGCGGGTGCCCGCGCGA
>DDSO01000116.1 GCA_002343425.1 Brevundimonas sp. UBA2388 | reverse complement strand
GTGCTGATCGACGACTTCCTGCTGATCGACGCCGGACGGCTCAGGGACGCCGAGACCCGCGCCCTGTTCACCTCGGGCCGCTACCCATCACGCAATGTCGATCAGAACATGGCCGACCTGAAGGCCCAGGTCGCCTCCTGCGCGCGTGGCGGCGAGGAGCTGACGCGGATGGTCGCCGAGTTCGGACGTCCCGTGGTCGCCGCCTATATGGGTCACGTTCAGGACAATGCCGAAGAGGCCGTCCGCCGGGCCATTGCCGCGCTCAAGCCGGGGTCGTTCGCGCTGGAGATGGACGACGGCGCCGTCATCCGGGTGCGGATTGACGTAGACGCCGAGGCCCGCAGCGCCGTGGTCGACTTCACCGGCACGAGCGATCAACTGCCCAATAATTTCAACGCCCCGCTGTCGATCGCGCGAGCGGCGACCCTGTACGTCTTCCGCACCCTGGTGGACGAGACCATCCCCCTGAACGAGGGATGCCTGAAGCCGATCCGGCTGATCGTGCCGGAGGGATCGATGCTCAATCCCCGCTATCCGGCCGCCGTCGTCGCCGGCAACGTCGAGACCAGTCAGGCGGTGGTCGATTGCCTGTACGGCGCCCTCGGCGTGCTGGCCGCCAGCCAGGGCACGATGAACAATTTCACCTTCGGCGACGACGCCCGCCAGTACTACGAGACCATTGCCGGCGGATCCGGCGCGGGGCCGGGCTTCGACGGCGCATCCGCCGTCCAGACCCATATGACCAATAGCCGCCTGACCGACCCCGAGGTGCTCGAAACGCGCTTCCCTGTCCTGCTTGAGGAATTCTCCATCCGCCGCGGGTCGGGCGGCGACGGCGCCAATCGCGGCGGCGACGGCGCGATCCGGCGGGTGCGGTTCCTCGAGCCGCTGACTGCCGCCATCCTCTCAAACCACCGCCGCACAGCGCCGTTCGGGGCGGGCGGAGGCAAGCCCGGCGCAGTCGGGGTGAACCGGGTCGAGCGGACAGACGGCTCGATCGAACGATTGGGGGCAACGGCCGAGGTCGGGATGGCGGCGGGCGATGTCTTCGTCATCGAAACACCGGGCGGCGGCGGCTTCGGCGCGAAAAGGGCTTCCTGAGCCGCCCGTTCGGCGCAACCATCGACCGAGGGGGAGATTCCAATGCTGGTGCTTCTGGGAATAGCGGTCGTGGTCGCGGGCTTCGTGGCCCGGATCAATCCGCTGCTGGTCATACTGATCGCCGCCATCGTCACGGGAATTACGGCGGCGGTGGCGCCCGGCGTTGATATCCGGGCTCTGGCAAAGGCGGGCGTGGATACGCTGGCGGCCTTCGGCGACGCCTTTAACGACAACCGCTATTTCCACATCACCTGGCTGATCCTTCCGGTGATCGGGCTGCTGGAGCGGGCGGGCCTGCAGGAGCGGGCGCGGATGCTGATCGCCCAGGTCAAGGCGGCGACGGCCGGTCGCCTGCTGCTGAGCTATCTGTTCGTCCGTCAGGCCACCTCGGCGCTCGGCCTGACCTCCCTCGGCGGCCATCCGCAGATGGTCCGGCCGCTGGTCGCGCCCATGGCCGAGGGCGCGGCCGAGGTCCAGGCGGGCGGCGATTTGCCCGACAAGGTCCGGTTCCGCATCCGCGGCATGTCGGCCGCCACGGACAACATCGGCCTGTTCTTCGGCGAGGACATCTTCATCGCGATCGGATCGATCGTGCTGATGGTCGGCTTCCTTGAACAGGCAGGGATCATCGTCGAGCCGCTCCAGCTGTCGGTCTGGGCCATTCCCACCGCCATCGCAGCGTTCGCGGTCCATGGCGCCCGGCTGCTGCTGTTCGACCACGAGATACGCCGCGACCTCGCCGCCCGGGACGCGGAGACGGGCCAATGATCACGCTTGAGCACGCCTACATCCTCGTCGGCCTGATGTTCCTGGCCTTCGCCGTCCTGACGCTGCGCGACCCCGAGCATCCGACCCGCATCCGCAGCGCGATCTTCTGGGGGCTGATCGCGTCCTCCATGCTGTTCGGGTCATGGCTGGGTGGCCTCGGCAACGGCGTACTCGTCCTTGCGCTCGTAGCCGTCGGCGGTCTGAAGGCGCTGGGGGTCGGTCGCCCGGCGACGACTTCGCCCGAGGAGCGGCGCGAGAGTGCGACCCGACGGCGGAACGCCCTGTTCATCCCCGCCCTGATCGTGCCTCTGATCGCGGTCGGCGGCACCCTCGCGGCGAAACACACCAGCATCGGTGAATGGCTGATCTCCTCGACCCAGACGACTCTGATCGCGCTCGGCCTGGGCTGTATCCTCGCCCTCATCGCCGCCATGGCCTGGCTGCGTCCTTCCGTGATGGCGCCGGTGCAGGAAGGGCGGCGGCTGATGGACTCCATCGGCTGGGCGGCCCTGCTGCCGCAGATGCTGGCCTCGCTCGGCGCGGTCTTCCTGGCCGCCGATGTGGGCGGCGTGGTCGGGGAACTGGTCACCCAGGCGGTGCCGATGAGCTCTCCCTTGCTGGCGGTGGCGGCCTACTGCCTCGGCATGGCCCTGTTCACCATCATCATGGGCAATGCCTTCGCCGCCTTCCCGGTGATGACCGCGGCGATCGGCCTACCGTTTGTAGTGGGGCAGTTCGGGGGCGATCCGGCCATCGTCTGCGCCATCGGCATGCTGGCCGGCTTCTGCGGCACGCTGATGACCCCGATGGCGGCTAATTTCAACGTTGTGCCGGCCAATCTGCTGGAACTGCCGGATCGCAATGCGGCCCTGAACGGCGTCATCCGCGCCCAGATCCCGACCGCCCTGATCATGCTAGGGGTCAACATCGCCCTGATGTATTTCCTGGCCTTCCGGTTCTGACGATGACGCATGGTCTCTCCGCCGCCACCGCCTCCCGCTTCGCCGCCGCCGCCCTCGGCCATGTGACGCGCGAATATCCGAACAAGATGGACCACGTCCTGGCGGGGCCGGAAGATGTACTGGGCCCGCGCGCCCTGCACCCGATCTTCTTCGGCAGCTTCGACTGGCATTCGTGCGTACACGGCTGGTGGACCCTGTTCACCCTCCTGCGGCTCTATCCGGACATGCCCGAGGCAACGCGGATCAGATCCCTCGCGGACGAAATTTTCACACCGGAGAACGTCGCCGTCGAAACCGCCTATCTCGATCGACCGGGAAGCCGGGGTTTCGAACGACCCTACGGCTGGGCCTGGCTGCTGATGCTCGCCGCCGAGGTTGAACGGGATGGAGGCGACCGCGCGGCCATCCTGCGTCCGCTGGCAGGCGCGTTCGCCAGGCGGTTCACGGACTTCCTCCCTTTGGCGGACTACCCGGTCCGGGTCGGGACCCACTACAACACCGCCTTCGCCCTGAGACTGACGCTCGACTACGCCGAGAGTGTTCGCGACGACGCCGTGGCTGAGCTTTGTCGCAACCGTGCCCTCCTTTGGCATTCAGGCGACCGCGACTGTCAGGCGTGGGAGCCGTCGCAGGACGAGTTCCTGTCGCCGGCCCTCATGGAGGCGGCATTGATGCGACGGGTGTTGACCCCGGACGCCTTCGCCGCATGGTTCGATGCGTTCCTGCCCCGACTGGACCGGCGGGAGCCCACGACGCTCTTCCAGCCTGCCAGCGTCAGCGATCGCTCCGACGGCAAGATCGCCCACCTCGACGGACTGAACCTGAGCCGGGCCTGGTGCTGGCGGGAAATCGCTTCAGCGCTGGCCTCGGACGACCCGCGACGCCCGATCGCCCTCCAGGCTGCGGAAGACCATCTCGACGCCGCCCTGCCCCATGTCACCGGCGACTATATGGGCGAGCACTGGCTGGCCAGTTTCGCCCTGCTCGCCTTGTTGGCCGACCAGTCGACCTAGAGAGGTCCGTGGAATACGAACCACGCCCCGGCGCTGATCAGGGCGAAGCCGACGGCATGACGCATCGTCGGCTTCGCCCCCGGGAACGTGACCGGGAAGACGGCGAACACGATCAGGGTCTCAGAAGAAATTGGACGCGACCAGCAGGGCGGCCGATGCGACGTGAGCGAAGGAGATTGGCATGGCGGCCCCGTCTTGACGTCGTCCGCCATGCGCCAGCATAAGGGCCGCCCGTCAAGACGGCGGCCGGCTTAGCTCAGTTGGTAGAGCGCCAGTTTTGTAAACTGGATGTCGCGGGTTCGATTCCTGCAGCCGGCACCATCTCGCCCGTCAGAAGATCAGTCCGCTCCGCGCATCATGCAGCCGGGCGAAATGACCGGCCGCCTCCTGCCCGAACAAGACCGGATCGGCTGAATGGGCGTCTTCGATGACGGCGAGGATCACATCGAGTGAATCCTTGCGGCTGGGCTGCCCACCCTCCGCAATGCGATCCAGCAGGGCGAGGAGGTTCTCGCGCCGTTCCAACGCCTGCGCCTTCAAGGCCTTCGCGCTCGGCGTACGGCGCACAGGGACCTTGGGTTCGGGCATCGACCCGTCCGAGGCCGGAATATCGAAGAAGGCGCTGTTCAGCGGACCGGCAACGTCCTGATCGTCGATCAGGAACGGAACCTCTACATTCCGCACGCCCGCAGCCGGCATCGCTTCCGCGGACGCCGGTTCAGACGCAACACGGGTCTTGCCACAGCGCCGGCAGAGATCGGACTGATGCCGCTCGGACCAATAGAACTCATGTCGACACAACAAGGGTCTTAGCGGCGACAGCATGAATTTCCCCCAGAACAATCAAGGGATTCGCCTCAACGCCCCGCTCTTGTCAACCATGGTCACGCGATGAGCGAGCAGCCGAAACCTAGCCACCGCCCAGCGCGACAGCCAGTCGGTAGACAACCCAGGCCGCCAGATAGGCCAGGCCGAACATGTAGATGACCATCACCCACATCCATTTCCACGAGTTCAACTCGCGCTTCACAACGCCCAGCGTGGCCACGCATTGGGGCGCGAAGACGTACCAGGCCAGGAAGGCCAGCCCGGTCGCCAGCGACCATTGGGCGGCCAGGGTCGCGCCCAGCAGGCTGGTGGCGCTCTCGGGATTAGCGACGGCGTAGACTGTGCCCAGGGCGGCTACCGCGACTTCCCGGGCGGCCAAGCCCGGCACAAGGGCGATGACCATCTGCCAGTTGAAGCCGATGGGAGCGAAGATGGGCTCCAGCGCGTGGCCGATCATGCCGGCGAAACTGTAGTCGATGGCCGGCTGGCTCGCGCCCTGGGGCGGATAGGGGAAGGTCGCCAGGGCCCAGACAATGATCATCAGCGGCAGGATGATCCGTCCCGCCCGTTCCAGGAAGATGCGAGCGCGAAGCCACAGATTGAACGCCACGCTCTGGGGATCGGGCATTTTATAGGCCGGAAGCTCCATCATGAAAGGCTCGACGGCACCGCGCCAGAACACCTTGCGGATGACGAAGGACACGACCAGGGCGCTGATGATTCCGGCGGCATAGAGACCGAACATCACCAGCCCCTGCAGGCTGGCGAAACCCCAGACCGTCTGGTGCGGAATGAAGGCGGCGATGATCAGGGTGTAGACGGGAATTCGCGCCGAGCAGGTCATCAGCGGCGCCACCATGATGGTGGTCAACCGGTCCCGCTTGCTGTCGATCACCCGCGCCGCCATCACGCCGGGAATGGCGCAGGCGAAGCTGCTGAGCAGCGGGATGAAGGCCCGCCCGTGCAGGCCTGCCCCACCCATGACCCGGTCCATCAGGAAGGCCGCCCGGGCCATGTAGCCGAAGTCCTCAAGGAGGATGATGAACAGGAACAGGATCAGGATCTGCGGCAGGAACACCAGCACGCTGCCAACACCGGAGATCAGGCCATCGACGATCAGACTCTCCCAGATGCCATCAGGCGTGACCGCAGCCACCCAGCCGCCGAAGGCCCCGAGGCTCGCCTCGATGCCATCCATGAGCGGGGTCGCCCAGGTGAACACGGCCTGGAACATCACGAACAGCAGCGCGCAGAGGATCAGCAGTCCGCCGACCGGATGCAGCAGGACGGAATCGATCCGGCCGGTCAGGGTGTCGGGTCGCTCCGGCGGGCGAACGCAGGCCTTCATGATCCGCTCGGCCTCGCGGGCCGCGCCGCGCAAGGCGTCGGCGTCCGGCGCCGACCAGCCGCTCTCCGCAGAAGGAGACAACGCGCCCGCGGCGACGTCGATGGCGGTGATCAGGTCTTCAATGCCGCGCTTGCGCGTCGCCGTCGTGGGCACGACCGGCAGACCCAGTTCGGCACGCAGCCGCTCCAGATCGATCCGCAGGCCCTGACGCTGGGCGATGTCGTACATGTTGAGCGCCAGCACCATGGGCCGACCAACGGCCTTCAGTTCCAGGACCAGCCGCAGCACCAGGCGCAGGTTGGTCGCATCGGCGACGGCGACGATCACATCCGGCGATTCCTCGCCGGCCAGCCTGCCCAGCACCGCGTCGCGCGTGACCTCTTCGTCGGGGCTGCGAGCGCGCAGGGAATAGGTGCCCGGCAGATCCAGAACCGACATCGGACGGCCGGTCGCCGAGCGGATCACGCCTTCCTTCCGCTCCACCGTCACGCCTGCATAGTTGGCGACCTTCTGGTGGGCGCCGGTCAGGGCGTTGAACAGGGCGGTCTTGCCGCTGTTCGGATTTCCGACGAGCGCGACCCGCGCGCTCCTTACCGCCATGTCCATCAGGCGGGGACCTGTTCCGACATGGACTCAACTTCGGCCGCGGCGGCCGTTTCGAATCGCACCGTCAGGCTGGCGGCTTCATGCCGGCGCAATGCGACCCGCATGTCGTCGATCTTCATGGCGATGGGATCGCGACCGAACAGACCCTCGTGGAGCAGTTCGACCTGAGCGCCTTCGACGAAGCCCAGTTCCAGCAGCCGACGCTCCAGCTCAAGCGCGTGCTCGTCAGTCCGGGCATGATCGCCCACACGGACGATAACGCCACGGTCGCCCTTGCGGGCCTGGCTGAGTTTCAGGGTATCGGGCATCACGCTCGTGAACCAACGGCGCGCGCCTGGCGCCTGTTGACACTGATTATCAGGTGCGACTCGGCTTCGTCCAGCCCGCCATCTCGCCGCAGCCAGTTGTCCGCCGTCACGGTTCGGCTATCACAGACGCAGACGACCGGAGACCGTAGATGAACCGCCCTGCCCTGATCGCCCTCGCTGCTCTTGCACTTTCCGGCTGCGGCCAGGAACGTGGTCCGGCTCAGACGGGTGCGCCCACCGCGCCGGCCCGGCCAGCTCCGACGGATGCGGAAAAGGCGGCGCTGTTGGCCGCCATGCCTGCGCCGTACAACGCAGCGGATCTGGATAACGGTCGTCGGGCCTTCGCCCGCTGCCGCTCATGCCACACCATTACCGAGGGCGGCTCCAACATGACCGGACCCAATCTGTACGGCGTGTTCGGGCGTCAGGCGGGAGCCCATCCCGGTTTCAACTATTCAGCCGCGTTGAAGGAAGCGGACTTTATCTGGGACGGCGACCGGCTGAACGACTGGCTGGAAAGCCCGCGCACCTTCTTCAAAGGCAACAAGATGAGCTTCGCCGGCATCCCTGATCCCGCGGATCGCCGCGACGTGATCGCCTTCCTCAAGGTCGAGACGGGCTATACGCCGCAGTCCTGAAGCCTATTCCGCCGCTGCCGGAACCGCGTCGTTGGCGGTTGCCTCCTGGGCCTCCCACTCCTCGATCTTGCGGGCTGTGTACTCGGGCGACCTGGTGAAGCGCGCCAGAGCGCCGTAGATCACCGGCACGACGAACAGGGTCAGCAGGGTTGCGAACATGGCCCCCGAGAAGATCACCACACCGATGGTCTGACGGCTGCCTGCGCCGGCGCCCTGCCACAGCACCAACGGCAAGGCGCCGAAGGCGGTGGCGATCGAGGTCATGATGATCGGGCGAAGCCGCAGGGTAGACGACTCGATGATCGCCTCCTGGATGGACCGGCCCTGATCGCGTAGCTGGTTGGCGAACTCGACAATCAGGATGCCGTTCTTGGCCGCCACCCCGATCAGGATGATCAGGCCGATCTGGCTGTAGATGTTGAGACTGGAGCCCGCCATCACCAGACCGAACAGACCGCCGGCCGCGGCCAGAGGTACGGTCAGCATGATGACCGCCGGCGTGATCCAGCTTTCGAACTGGGCCGCGAGAACAAGGAAGACCAGCAACAGCGCGAGGCCGAAAGCCGCGGCGACCGCGCCGCCTGCCTCCTGTTGATCCCGCGCCGCGCCGCCCCACTGGGTGTTCACGACCCCCTGCGGCTGCTCCTGCGAGACGCGCGTCATGAACTCGGTCGCGTCCACCAGGGTCGTGCCGGGATTCAGATCCGCCGAGATCGAGATGGCGCGCTGACGATCCAGTCGCCGCCGGTCGGGTGTATCGCCGGATGTCGAGGTCGTGACCACCGCCGAGAGCGGCACCAGCTGTCCCGAGCCGGTCGCAACATACAGGGCCTCAAGGTCGGCCACGCTGCGGCGATCGTCGCGTTCGGTCTGCAGGATGACATCATACTCCTGGCCGCCGCGCAGATAGGTGGTGGCGCGCCGCGACCCGAACATGGTCTCCAGCGTCCGTCCGATGGCCTGGGCCGACACACCCAGGGCCGCCGCCTTCTCGGGATCGACCTCGACGAGCAGGCGCGGGGCGTTCGGCTCATAGTTGAGGCGCGGCCGCGAAAAGCCGGGGTTCTCCAATGACGCAGCCAGCACGGGCTGCAGCCAATTGTAGATGTCCTCATACTCTGAGCCGGTCACGACCATCTCGATCGAGTTGGAGTTGCCGCCGCCGCGCTGGAAGGCGCCGGGGACCGAGGCGTTGACCTGGGCGTCGGTCTGGCCACGCAGCTTGCCGTTCAGTTCCTGGGCGATCTCGTCCGCGGATCGGTCGCGTTCGGACCAGTCGCTCAGGATCAGGCTGCCGTTGCCCGAGTTGAAGCTGCCGCCGCCGAAGCCGGGAGCAGAGACCAGATAGCTGCTGGCCTCGCCGCTGGCCTTGTACTCGGCCAGGATCGGCTCGATCCCCATCATGATGTTGCGCGTGTAGTCGAAGCCGGCGCCTTCCGGCCCCTGGACCCGGAGCATCACCCTGCCACGGTCTTCGGCCGGGACCAGCTCGTTGGGCAGGGTGACGAACATGAAGCCCGCACCCGCCGCGACGGCCACAATAAGCCCCACCATGCCGGCGACGGCGATCCGCTTGCCCAGCAGGGCCTGCAGTGAGTTCTGGTAGGAGTTGCGCAAGGCGTCCATGGCCCGGTCGACCTTGCGCGCGACCCAGCCGCCGGTCTTTGCAGGACGCAGAATGCGGGACGCCATCATCGGAGAAAGCGTGAGCGCCAGGAAGGCGGAGAACGCCACGGCCGCCGCGATCGCCGCCGCCAGTTCCACGAACAGCCGGCCGACATAGCCGGGCAGGAACAGCAGCGGCGCGAACACCGCCAACAGCACCACTGTCGTCGCCACGACGGCGAAGAACACCTGACGGGCTCCGCGCTCGGCCGCCACCAACGGCGGTTCGCCATGATCCAGACGACGCTGGATGTTCTCGGTCACGACGATGGCGTCGTCGACCACGANNGCCAGCACCAGCGCCAGCAGGGTCAGCAGGTTCAGCGAAAAGCCCAGCGGCGCGAGGATGATGAAGGTGGAAAGCAGACAGATCGGCGCGACAATCGACGGGATGAACGCCGCACGCATGCTGCCGAGGAATATGAAATTGACCAGCGCCACCAGCGCCAGTGAGATGCCGATGGTGATCCAGACCTCGTCGATGGCGTGCGAGGTGAAGACCGAATTATCGGACCCGACCACCAGTTCCGTACCTTCGGGCAGGCTGGATTGCACCTGTTCGAGCATGTCCCGAACGCCTTCCGAGATGGCCAGGTCGTTCGACTGGGCCTGTCGGGTCACCGCCAGGCCGATCTGGTCCAGACCATTGCCGCGGAACAGACGGCGATCTTCCGCCGGGGCTTCCACGATGCGGGCGATGTCGCCCAGCCGCGTCACATAGCCGGACTGGCCCTGGATAGCGCCTGACGCGCCGCTGGGCAGGGCGGTGGCGCTGCCGGTCTGTGCGACCGCGGCGGCGCCCGAGCCGCGGGTTCCGATGGGCAGCTGTCGGAAGTCCTCGGCCCGCGCGTAGGTGCGGGCGACACGGACGGTATAGTCCTTCTGTCCCGACTCCAGCTGTCCGGCGGGCAGTTCAACGTTCTGGGCCGTCAGCGCGGATTCGACATCGGTGACCGTCAGACCCCGGGCTGCCAGCGCCGCGGCGTCCAGCCAGATACGCATCGCATAGCGCTGCTCGCCATAGATCTGCACCTGCGCCACGCCCGGCACCGTCGCCAGCCGGTCGATCAGATAGCGGTCGGCATAGTCCGTCAGCTCCAGCCTGTTCATCGCCGTCGAGCGCAGGAACAGGATCATGATCGGCTGGCTGTCGGAGTCGGCCTTCGACACTTCCGGAGGTTGGGCCTGATCCGGCAGGCGACCGACGACGCGCGAAACGCGGTCGCGCACGTCATTGGCGGCGTCGTCGATGTCGCGGTCCAGCGAGAACTCGATCGAGACGTTCGAACGGCCATCGCGGCTGGTAGAGTTGATGCGCTCGACGCCCTGGATGCCGGCGATCTGCTGTTCGATCGGCTCGGTGATCCGGCTTTCGATGACTTCAGCCGACGCCCCCGCATAGCTGGTGCTGACCGAGACGATCGGCGGGTCCACATCCGGCAGTTCGCGGACGGGGAGGAAGAAGAAGGCCGCCGCGCCGATCACGCACAGGACGATGGCCGCGACCGCCGCGAAGACCGGACGGCGGACGGCGAGATCGGACAGCATCATTGGGCGGCGCCCCGGGCAGCGGGCGCAGCCGGGCGATGGCCGCCGAGGCCGGCGGCCTGACCACCGCCCTGGCCGGCCACACGAACCGGGGCACCCGGCTGGATACGGTTCAGACCTGAGCCGACGATGCGATCGCCGACGTTCAGGCCGGACAGGATTTCGACGAAGCCGCTCTCGACAGAGCCGGTCTCAACCTCGACCCGTTGAGCAGTGGAGCCACGGTCGCCGCGGGCGATGCGATAGACGAAGGCGCCGTCGCCTTCATACTGGACCGCGGCTTCCGGCGCGGCGGGCGCGGTGCGCTGGCCCTGCTGGACCGCAACCCGCACGGCCATGCCGGGCCGGATGCGGGCGCCCGGGTTGGGAATCTCGGCGCGGGCCGTGACGGCGCGGGTCTGTTCATTGATGCGGGTGTCGATCAGGGCGATCCGGCCGCCGAAGACCTCATTGCCATAGGCGTCGATGGTCGCCCGGATCGGCGTGCCCGCGCGCAGGACACCGAGGTAGCGCTCCGGCACAGGGAAATCGACGCGCACGACATCAATGTCGTCGAGCGTCGTGATGACCCCGCCCGGATTGACCAAGGTGCCGGCCGTCACGGAGCTGAGCCCGAGCACGCCCGCGAAAGGCGCCCGGATCAGGCGGTCGCCGCGTCGGGCCTGGGCCGCGCTCAGCGAAGCCCGGGCGGTCGCCAGCGCCGTTTCGGCGTCCTCGGCGGTCACGCGGGGCGCGATGCCACGGTCGGCCAGGGTCTTGTAGCGGTCAAACTGGCGCTCGGCCTGCGCGACCTGGGCCCGCGCCTCTATGATTCCGGCGTCCTCTTCACGCGCCTGAAGTTCGACCAGGGGCGCGCCCGCAGCGACTCTCTGGCCGTCGGTGAACAGGACCCGGGTGATCAGTTCGCTGGTCGAGGAGGTGATGTTGACCGATCGACGGCCGCGCGCCACGCCCAGCACGCGGATTTCGTCGGTGAAGGACCGCGCGCCGATGACCGCCTCGGAGACCGTCTGGCCACGTCCCCCGCCGGGGCCACCGCGTCCGCCGCCGGACTTCTCATCACCGGCGAAGGCCATCCGCAGAACCACGGCCACGATCATGAGGCCCAGCAGGACAGCAGCGGCGACGAGGAAGAAGTGGCGTTTGATCACGCTTGAGGCTCTCTGGTGAATGCACGAGCCGACTTAGCGGCTGTCGCCGTCGACGCAACTAAAGTCCTTGTAACGGATGCTGTTCCGGTTTCCGTCGGCAAGAGGCGCGCTCCAATGTCGCGCTCAGAACCGCCTCCAGAGGGCGACGACCGGACCGCCGCTTTCGGGCGTCTCGCGGCCAGCAACCGCATGCCTCCAACCCGCCTGCAGGCTCCAGCCGCCGAAGTCACGGACGACCGAGGCCTCGACGGACAGCCAGCGAGGCCCACCGTCGTCGGCTTGTCCTCCGAAGGCCTGGGCCAGAACCATCCAGTCCTCATTGAGGTGTGCGCCGACGGTGGCGTCGATGCGTGTCTCGTCCGGCAGCCCCTGCCGCATCCTTCGCGCCGCTTGCAGGTCAATGAACGAACCGCTCGGGCCCCATCGGCCCAATCCACCGGACGACGGGCCGGCGAACGAGCGCCCGACCGACGCCCGCACCTCCCAGTCGCTGTCGCCTGCGCCAGGGACCGCGTAGCCGGCGTTGCGCCCCT
The DNA here is from genome assembly GCA_002343425.1 of Brevundimonas sp. UBA2388. GTDB lineage: Bacteria > Pseudomonadota > Alphaproteobacteria > Caulobacterales > Caulobacteraceae > Brevundimonas. Next base: position 9,029 of record DDSO01000116.1, on the reverse strand, counting down.
CTCCGCCGTCGGCATAGCCGACATACAGGCTGGCCGCCGCGCGCTCGTCGCGCCAGACCTGCCAGGTCACGCCGATCTCGGCCGGTCCGCGACCCTCGTAGTCGACAAAGGCGTCCTCCCCCGACTGCCAGTCGCCCTTGAACTGAACGGTCAGCCGGTCGGTGACGCCATACTCGGCGAAAACCCCGGCGACCCTGTCGCGGCGTTCACCCGGCAGGTCGGCGAGCGATCCGTCCGGATCAAACCCGCGATCCGCCCGCATGTCCTCGTACTTGACGATCCATTGTCCCTGCCCCCTGGGCTGGGTCCAGGGGCCAGCCAAGGCAGGTCCGGCGCCCGCCAGCACGGCCATGGCGACCAGGGGAGCGCCGGCCAGCCTCAAATGTCGTAGCCCGGCGATTTCCGCTCCAGCATCCGCAGGGCGCCGGGCCAGGCCAGGGCGGAGATGAAGCCGATGCCCTTGCCCTGCTCCTTCGTCTCAGCCTGGGCCGCGTCCGGCGCCATCAGCACATGCGCCCGTCCGCCCGACAGGGCCGCAACCTGCTGGGCGCAGGCCCGCTCGAGGAAAAACATCCCGACCCATGCCGCCGCCGCCGTCTGACCCACCGCCAGGGTGCCGTGGTTGCGCAACAACATCAGCGGCTTGTCGCCCAGATCGGCGACGAGCCGCTCGCGCTCCTCATGGTTCAGCGCCAGCCCCTCATAGCCGTGGTAGGCCACCTGATGCTGCAGCAGGCAGGCATTCTGACCGATCGGGAGCAGACCCTCGGCCTGCGCCGCCACGCCCACCCCCGCCACCGTGTGCAGATGGATGACGAAATGGGCGTCTTCGCGCGCGCCATGGATCGCCGAATGGATGGTGAAACCGGCCGGATTGATGAAGCTGGTGGTGTCCTGGACGATGTTGCCGTCCAGATCGACCTTGATCAGGCAGGACGCCGTCATCTCCTCGAAATACCAGCCGTACGGATTGATCAGGAAATGATGCTCCGGTCCGGGCACGCGAGCCGAAATGTGGGTGAAAATCATGTCGTCCCATCCGTGCAGCGCCACCAGACGGTACAGGGCCGCCAGCTCGACGCGTGCGGTCCATTCCGCCTCGGACACCCTGGACTTCAGGGAAACAGCGGCGCCATCGGCCATGGTTTCGGTCCTTTTTCTACCTTGCCGCGCACGCTCGCGCCGTCGGAAGCCGACGTCAAGATTCAGCTTCCGTTAACCGCGTCTTAGTGGCCCCGGCCTAGCCTTGGTCAAGCTGACCCCTCGTCGGCGCGCCGGAGACGCCAGTGGTCCTCGTCCAACTCGTGCCTGCCAGCCGCTCCGCCGGCGCCGCGCCGCGGCCCAGCGACCTGTTGGCGCTGGCCCACAACCGAAGCACGGAAGCGCGTGAGCGCCTGCTTCTGGGCGTCGTCGCCCTGTGCGATGCCTGTCCGCCAGCCGGGGAGTTGTCTCCGGTCCTCAGCGAAATATTCCTGACCCTCGCCCGCCAGGCCGAGCGCGAGGTGCGCAAGGTGCTGTCAGAAAAACTCGCGCACGCCGAATGGGCGCCCGCTGCGCTGGTGAACGTCCTGGCGCTGGACGAGATCGAGATCGCCCGTCCTATCCTCGAGTCCAGCCCTATTCTGCAGGACGAAGACCTGTTGCGTGTGCTGATCGAAGCGTCGCTGGAACACCAGATAGCCGTGGCGCGCCGCCCACGGATCAGCGGTCGCGTCGCGGACGCGGTGATCGATCAGGCCGAGCCCGCCGTGCTCATGGCCCTCACCACCAACCGTACGGCAGAAATCAGCGCAGAGGGCGTGCGGCGGCTGGTCGAGCATTCCCGTCGCATCGCCGCCCTGCGCGGCCCCCTCACCCGGCATCCGCTGCTGACCGAGGCCCTGGCCGAACAGCTGTACCAGTGGGTCGGCACCGCATTGCGCCAGTCCATCGCCGCCCGCTTCTCTGTCGACGAGCAGGCGCTGGGCGCCGCGGTCCATGACGCGGTCGACGGCGTCATGCGCCCCACAGGCCCTGAACCGGACCCTGTGGACCAGGGCGACCGGGATGAGATGGAGCGGCGTCTGATCGACAAGCTACAGTCCGCCGGCCAGCTGCGCGCCGGGCTGCTGATCCGCGCCGTCCGTGAAAAGCGACTGAGCCTGTTCGCCCACGGCCTGTCGGCGCTGGGCGGCTTCTCCGTCGGCCAGGTGCGCGCGGCCCTGTCGGCGCCGACGCCCGAAGCGCTGTACTACGCCTGTGCTGCGGTCGGGATCGACAGAGCGGTCTTCCCGACGCTGCTGGTCGAGTTGCGAAAGCTGAATCACTCCCTGCCGGGCGACCGGGGCGAGCCGGTCTGGCTTCGAGGCGCCCTGTCGCAGAGCTCTGCGGCGCGCGCGTTCAAGGTTCTGATCGGCGGCGACACGAGCGAACTGCAAGCCGCCGTTTGACTTCCCCGCCGGGCTCGGCTTGCGTGTATTCGTGACTGAACCCGAGCCGCCCCCCCTCCGCATCGCCTTCGCCGCCTCGGACCGACCCGAGGCCCAGGCGGCGCGTGATCGACTGTCGGCGCGTTACGGGTCATTCCCGCCCGATGAGGCCCAGGTCATTGTCGCGCTCGGTGGCGACGGCTTCATGCTGGAAACACTGCACACGGTCATGGACAAGCGAACCCCGGTGTTCGGCATGAACCGCGGCTCGGTCGGCTTCCTGATGAACGATTTCGAGGAAGAGGGCCTGCTGGAGCGGCTGGCCGGCGCCGGTCGCGCGGTGATCCATCCCCTGCAGATGGACGCCTGGACCGAGGCGGGTCAGGCCCACAGCGGCCTGGCCATCAATGAGGTCTCCCTGCTGCGCCAGACGCGCCAGAGCGCCAAACTGCGCATTACGGTCGACGGCCGCGTCCGATTGGAGGAGCTGTCCTGCGACGGCTGTATGCTCGCGACCGCCGCTGGATCGACCGCCTACAATCTCTCGGCGCACGGCCCGATCATTCCGCTGGACTCCCGCGTTCTGGCGCTGACGCCTATCAGCGCCTTCCGCCCGCGGCGCTGGCGCGGCGCCCTGCTGCCGCACCAGTCGAAGGTGTGTTTCGAGGTCCTGGAACCCGACAAGCGGCCGGTCAGCGCCACCGCTGACGATCTCGAAATCCGGCGGGTCGCCCGCGTTGAAGTCCGTGAGCGGCGCGACATCGCCCTGACCATGCTCTTTGACGCCGGCCGATCGTTCGAGGAGCGGGTCCTCGCGGAGCAGTTTGCGTCCTGACGAACATGCACCGCTTTTTAATGACGTGAGTGTCAGGGTTGCTCCAGTCCGTTCGCAGGAGTCAGCCGTGAGCAACCCGGCCCAGGTCATTCGCCCGCCCAACACCCTTCGCATGAAGGTCGGCGGAGGCTTTGGCGGCATCGATGCCAACGCCATCGCCAAGGCCGAGCAGGCCCTGCAGGCGATGTCGTCGCAGTTCGGTCAATGGCTGCAGGACGAGATCGTCAAGCTGGACAAGGCCCAGGCGGATATCCGCACCTCGGGCTATAACTCCGCGACGGCCGAAGCCCTCTATTTCCGCGCCCACGACCTGAAGGGCCTCGGCACCACCTACCAGTATCCGCTGGTGACCCGCCTTGCGGGCTCGCTTTGCAAGATGATGGACGACCCCGCCAAGCGCATGGCGGCGCCGATCGTGCTGCTGGACGCTCATATCGACGCCATCAAGGCCGTCGTCCGCGATGAAATCCAGACTGACGATCATCCCGTCGGCAAGATTCTGGCCGAAACACTGGAAGCGCGGGTGGCAGACCACCTGACCTGAGCCTGCCGTCTTATTCCGCAAACGCTGACGCCCGCCTCCGGCGGGCGTTTTGCTGTCAGGCGGCGACGTTGACCTGGGCCCTGGCCGGCAGCGGATCGTGATCCAGCCGCTCCATCAGATAGGCCAGATCCTCGCGCGGCGCATTCGGGCGCTGGGTGAGGAAGCGTTCCAGCATCTGCTGGCGGAAGGCGTCCCCGGACGTATCCGCGCCCTCGGCCTGTAATGTGCGCCAGGTGTCGACCCCGGCGCGATAGGCCTGGAATAGGCGCGGCGGCAGGCCCGCGCGATCATAGATGGCCTTCAACCCCAAGGGCCCGGCGTCGTGGATCATCAGCCACGCCCGCGCGTGCGGGGTTCCCGCCAACTCGGCTATGCCGTGTTCGAACAGGGCCATCTGCCCTCTCGCCAGGGCTCTCAGCAACAGCGACGCGGTCAGAACCCGCCGCGCGTTCAGCTTGGCCACGAACTGCGGCAGGTCAGCCTGGCTTGAAGCCTGATCGACCAGATCGACCGTGGCGCGCTCGCGGGCGAAGGCGGCGAGGCGGATCGCCGTCTCCGGGGCCACCGCATGGCGGGTCACCAGATGCTCGCGGACGGCTTCGGAGGCCAGCTCAACCAGCCGCTCCGTCACGGACAACGGCAGCACCTGACGGTAGGCGAGCGCCGCCACGATCTCGGGAGAGGTTCCGAAACGGTCGATGCAGCGGCCCAGCGCGGCCTCGGCGACATCGGCGTTGTCATTGGCGGCGAGGACACGCACCGCCTGTTCACAACCCACCTCGGCCAGGGCCGTGGCCACGTCACGGCCGACGTCAGGCCGACCCGCCACCGCCACCTGACGCAGGGGCGATCCGGCCTGGACGATCTCGATCAGGTCTTCGTCGGTGAAGGCCGGCGAGAAGTTGATCATCGGCAAGGCGACGCTGTCGACATCGGCGGCCAGCTTTCGGGCGACATCGCGGGGAATCAGATCCGACGATTTCAACGTCACAGCCATGGCGCGGCGGACCAGTTCGGCGGCGTCCTGGGCCAGCATGCGCAGAATTTTCTGCGCGGCCTCCCGGTCCTCGTCCTCAAGCGGGGCCTTGTCCATGCTGCGGCACAGCTTGTGGGCCGCAGCCGCCCGTTCGTCCTCGTCGGTCGCCTTGATCAGGCGGCGGATGTCGATCTCGGTAAGGCGGGCTCGGTAGGCGGTCATGGGCAGGTCCAGGCTTTGCCGGTCAGCATCAGCCCACCATCCTTAACGGGCGGTTCACCATCGCCGGATTCGCGATCAGACGCTCTTGCTCGCTTCGGGAGCGAAAGCGCCGCCGAAGCCGCTCTTGCTGTCGCCGTCCTGCCCCATCAGCAGGGCCAGCAGGCTCTGATCCTGCTTCAGCCGGTCGAGCCGCGCTGCCAGCATCCGGTCGCGCTCCGTCAGGTCCGGCGCGCCTGGCACAGAACCCGACGCCGAGGCAGGCGCTCCGTCACCGGCTCCGCGTTGAAGATTGGCATGCACCTCGGCCACCGTCGCCGGTCGACCATCCCGATAGAAGATCGACCGGTTGGCCGCAGCCGCCTCAGGGAAAAGTGCAACCGCGCTGGCGCCCGGACGGCGATCCATGGCGTCCATCAACTGGGCAGCGCCGGCAGGTCCCAGGAAATGCGCGGCGTACAGATCGCCGGCCCCCGGCTCGCGTCCTGAGCGGCCCCTCAGATAGGCGGCGTTCGAGGCGGTCAGCTCGGCCGCCATGGTCGAGGCTGCCTGCGGGTCGAATCGCAGGTCCAGCACGATGTTGCGGGCAGAACCTTCGACCCGCCACCGCCCGTCCCCGCCACGGTAGATCAGGTCGGCGTACTGACCGTAGCCGTGCTTGGCTCCATGAGCCTTCACGGTCCCGAGCCAGGTCTGTTCAATGAACTGGAAAAGGCCCGCTGCCGACGAGGTCCGGGCCCGCGCCGACGGGTTCATCGCGCTTTCGCGACGCGCCGTCCGAACGAGGAAATCGGCGTCCACGCCCGTGACGTTCGAGGCGCGCCGAATGGCTGCCTCAACCCCGCCAGCGGATGGAATCGCTCCGACATTCATGAGTCATGACGCTGGGGGTTTGTGGTTAATCAAACCCTAACAGCCGCCCGCGCGTCCACAGCCTCTTAACCTTCGGACGCCCGCGCCGCCACGGTGGCCCTTTCAAGGCGAGGCTCGCCCCAAACTTGCCGTGAGGTCAGCGCTCAACTTGGCCGTGGGACGCTGTGGGGACGGCGATAGACAGGGATGAGACGGCCATGATGATCAAGACAGCGGGCGGCCCCGGACTGGTGAGGCCCCTCGACTACAACGAACGCAAGACGCCCCGATTCTCGAAAGCCACCTGGGTCGCCCTCGGCATCGTCGGCGCGGCCCACGTCGGCCTAGGGGCGGTGATGTACTATCAGCGGTTCGAGATGCCGTTGATCACGACCCCGACCCAGCCTGCCCCGATCGAGGTCACATTTGAGCGGTTGCGCAAGCCCGAGCCCGAGCCCAAACCCCTTCCCGCGCCGCCCAACACCCGGGTCAACTCGACGAGCGCGCCCGCGCCTGGTGTCGAGACCGTGGCCGTGACCCAGGGCGAAACCGTCACCGAAAGCACCACCATCACCACGTCGACGGTGATCCCTGATCCGGTCCCCGACGCCACGCCGGTCGAGACCGTCCGCCCTGAGCCGCCGGCCGTCATCCGCAATCCCAGCTGGTCGCGCCAGCCCACGGCCGACCAGATGGGGCGAGCCTATCCCGAACGGGCGATCGCCGCAGGCGTTGCGGGTTCGGCCTCGCTGAACTGCCTGGTGCTGCCGACGGGCGCCGTAACCGACTGCAATGTCACGCGGGAGACCCCGGGAGGCTACGGCTTCGGTCGGGCGGCCCAGGGTCTGTCGCGTCATTTCCGGGTCAATCCGCGAACCGTCAATGGTGCGGCCGAGGGCTCGCGGGTCAATATCGGCCTGCGTTTCAACCCGCCGGAAGACTGATCAGGCGAACCTGAGCGGATCGAGGGCGGCGGCATCCGCCATGGGCGCCCTGCCCTCGATTCCGTCCGCAACGACCTGCCCGACGAGCGGCCCGATCAGCCAGCCGTTCCGGCGGGGGGCCAGCGCCAGGTGCAGCCCCGGCTCGCCCGAGGCGCCCGCCAGCGGCAGACCGTCGGCGGAAGCGCCGCGAATGCCCACCCGGGTCGGGCCGGCCACGCCCGTCACATTCAGCAGCACCAGACCGGCCGCGACCTTGCGCTCGGCCTCGACCGGATCGGGCTCCAGATCGCGGCGTCCCGGCTCCATCGTGGCGCCGATGACCACGCCGCCTTCGCACGGCGCAGCATAGACGCCCGGGCCTCTGACCACGCGGGGCGGGGGTGCTGTGGAGACGAATGTCAGCTGCCCCCGGATCGGCGTAACGGCGGACACGGCCGCGGCGGCGGGATCGGGCAATCCGGCGACCGGCTCACCGACCCCCGTCGCCAGCACCACCGTCGGGCTGAACCATACCCGGCCGTCGCCCGCTTCGACACGCCAGCGGCGGGCGTCGCCCGTGAGGCGCACGACCTGTCCCCGCACCACCGTCAAGCCGGGCGCCCGCGCCAGCGCCTTCAGGGCCGGCGCCACCTCGATACGCCAGTCGTCGGGGGTGGTCAGACCAAGGGGGTTCAGCCGTGCGTCAAAGCCAAGCACGTGAAGGCGGGCGACTGCGGCTTGCGTATCCGGTCCGCGCCAATCGGCGCCCTCCCGCAGCAGCTTGACGCCATGGCTCTCCGCAAAGGCGGGCCAAAGGTCGCGCGCGCGCTTCAGCAGTGCGGCTCGGTCGGCGGATACGTCTTCAAGCAGACTTTCCAGTGCCGGGGCGATCATGCCCGCGGCGATGGAGGAGGCGTTGGGGCCGCCGGGGTCGATCACGGTCACGGCATGACCTCGCGCGGCCAGCTCGGCCGCGGTGCAGAGGCCGAGCACGCCGGCGCCGATGACGATCACATCAGGGGAGGAAGCCACGGGCGATCAGATCGACCGCCCGCGCTCCGAATGCAAGGCGCGATCGCTACTCGGCGGCGATGGCTGCGGCGCGGTTCGCGTCGATGCGGGCCGTCAGGGCTTCGTGCTGCGCCCACAGGCGGGCGGGCAGACGGTCGCCGAACTGGGCGTAGAACTCGGGGATCAGGGCCGCTTCCTCCGCCCAAACCTCGGCGTCCACATCCAGCAGGGTCGACAGGTCGGCGTCCGACAGGCTCAGGCCCGACAGGTCCAGCGCCTCGCGGGTCGGGACCCGACCGACCGGCGTATCGACGGCCTCGGCCTCGCCATCCAGACGTTCCGCGATCCACTTCAGCACGCGGGCGTTGTCGCCGAAGCCGGGCCAGACGAACTGGCCGTCCTCGTTCTTGCGGAACCAGTTCACGAAATAGAGGCGCGGCAGTTTGGCTGCCTCGGTCTTGCCGGCCATCGACAGCCAGTGAGCGAAATAGTCGCCCATGTTGTAGCCGCAGAAGGGCAGCATGGCGAAGGGATCGCGGCGCAGGGTCCCGATGGCGTTCTCGGCGGCGGCGGTGCCTTCCGAGGCGACCGACGAGCCCATGAACACGCCATGCTCCCAGTCGAAGGCCTCGGTCACCAGCGGCACGGCCGAGGCGCGGCGTCCGCCGAACAGGATGGCGTCGATCGGCACGCCCTTCGGGTCCTCCCATTCCGGCGCGATGGTCGGACACTGCGAGGCCGGGGCGGCGAAGCGGGCGTTGGGATGGGCGGCGGGCTCGCCCGAGGCCGGGTCGTGCGGAACGCCCTTCCAGTTGGTCAGGCCTTCGGGGGCGACCTTGGTCAGGCCTTCCCACCAGACGTCGTTGTCGGCGGTCAGCGCTGTGTTGGTGAAGACGGTGTTCGAACCCATCGTCGCCAGGGCGTTGCCGTTGGTGTTGCGGCTGGTCCCCGGCGCAACGCCGAAGAAGCCGGCTTCCGGGTTGACGGCGTACAGACGGCCATCATCGCCGAAGCGCATCCAGGCGATGTCGTCGCCGATCGTCTCGGCGGTCCAGCCCGGGATGGTCGGCTGGAGCATGGCCAAGTTGGTCTTGCCGCAGGCCGAGGGGAAGGCGGCGGCGACGTATTTCGCGCGACCCGTCGGATCGGTCAGCTTGAGGATCAGCATGTGCTCGGCCAGCCAGCCGCCGCTGCGGCCCATGTGCGACGCGATCCGCAGCGCCAGGCATTTCTTGCCGAGCAGCGCATTGCCGCCGTAGCC
>DDSO01000105.1 GCA_002343425.1 Brevundimonas sp. UBA2388 | reverse complement strand
CATGGCGAAACTGGCCAGAACGAGAACCGTCAGCGGGGCCAGGAAGAACTTGCTGAATGACTTTTTCATGGTGGCGCTCCTTTACTTCTGGACCAGCGGACGAATCTCTACGGCGGTCGCGCCCTTGGGTGGCGTGAACTTGAAGACCGAGTCCTTGAACGTCGGCTTCAGGTTCCAGTCGATCAGCGAGACCGATTGCGGGCGCGCTTCGTCGCCGCGATTGGTGATAACCAGCTTGCGCGGCAGCGGCTTGTCGCCGACAGTGATCCAGATCTGCCAGTCGAACAATCCCTGGCGGAAGGCGTAGTGGTCACAAAGATCCTTGCCGATGAAGTCCTGGCCGGCGTTCATCGCCGATTCGATCTTGTCGAACGTCGCCGCCGGCGTGCCCCAGACGAACATGTCCGCCAACGGCACTTCCACGCCGTAGCGATCTTCCAGCCTCTTGATCAGCTCGCCGAGGTTTCCGGAAAACTCGATGGTCGAGTAATACTTTTGCGCCGGGGTAAAGAGGGTGACCGTCTTGCCGTCGTAGATCAGTTCGCGTTCGGCCCGGGCGCTCCACATCCGGGCGTGCAGCCGGTTCGGACGCTCGACATCCATGTCCGCCGTCGCCGTATGCTGCAGCTTCTGACCGTCGGCGAGAACCCGCTCGCCAGTCAGTTCGGTGGATACGTGGAAGCGCTTCAGGGTTTGCAGATGGGAGCCCATGTCCTTGAGGGCCTGGATCGAAGCTGGATCGACCGCATTCGCCGCCGCCGGTGCGGCGGCGTCAGCAGCGGGCGCGGTCTGGGCATGGATGCCGGGCGCTGCAAGCACGACTGCCAGCAGGCTGAGCACCAGTTTCTTGCGTACCATGGTTATCTCCTGGGTTGGGAAAACATATTTCGAGCCATTTGGCCGGCAGCCCGCCGTGTCGTGCAACTCTGCTGTTTCATCGGTGCGATCGCAGATGACGTTACCCGCAAGCATTCGGTCCGACTCCATACGACCGGCGCATTATGTTCTTCCACGACAGGTGATGCAACTCCCCGGCCCGGCCTTGCCTGGGCGTTTCCCGCCGACACCGGACAGGCTTGCAAGACCGCGCCGATGTATGACAAGCTCTTGCCCTGTCGCGTGCGCAGCAACAACCACCATGATCGTGCTCTTGACCCAGGCCGGCCCGAATGACTGAGGACTCGGCGCGCACCGTGTGCCTGGTCAAGGCCTTCGAGACCGCGGCGCAGCCTGGGAATTCGTGGTCTCGGGCGGATTCCGCGCTGGCCGGTGACAGGGCGGCGCAGGAAGTCGGCGCGAACGCCAGCGACGAGACCTTCATCCGGCGCCGCGCAGAGCTGGCCTGGGAGACGATCACCTCGCGGCAGCCGAATCTGGCACGCCTGAAAACCGACTCCAACTGGCATGAGTGGCTTGGCTGGGTACTGGTTGGGTCGGCGCTGGTTTCCGGGGTATTGGTCGACCAGGTCGGCCCGGACAACCTCATCAACCTGACTTCGCTTCCGCTCTTCGGGCTGCTGCTCTGGAACATGGCGGTCTACGCACTCCTGTTGGCAGAGGCGACCGGCCGCCTTTTCGGCCGCCCGGCGGCAGCACCCGGTCCGCTGCGCCGGGCCGTTGCCGCGGTTGTCGGCCGCTTCCGCGGGACCGCTGCCGACGAGGCCAATGCATCGTTCCGGACCGCGTACTGGAGCGACTGGAGTCGGGTTTCCTTTCCGCTGTCCAAGGCCTACGTCAGCCGGCTGCTTCACCTGGCTGCCGCCGCATTCGCCGCCGGCATCATCGTCTCGCTGTATTACCGTGGCTTCTTCAACGAGTACGTTGCTGGATGGAAGAGCACTTTCGTTCCTGCCGCGGCCCGCGTCGTGGAGTGGTATGTGACGGCGGTCATCGGCGCGATCCCCTCGCTGTTCGGCATGCCGCCACCCGCCCCCGACGAACTCGCGGCGCTCGATCTGGCACAGCACCCGGCCGGGGTCGGGGCCGCTCCGTGGATTCACCGGATTGCGCTGACGCTCGGACTCCTGGTCGTGTTGCCGCGGCTGTTGCTCGCAGGCTGGGCCTGGCTCGCGCAAAAGCGGTTGCAGCGGAGGTTCCCCGTCGATCTGCGGGAGGCGTACTATCAGCGCCTGTTGCGCCGGTTCCGCGGGACCGTTGCCAAGGTTGTCGTCGTCCCCTATGCTTACCACATTACCCCCCAGGTCGTGCTGGGGTTGAACGGAATCGTTCAGGCACTGTTCAACAGCGATGCCCGACTCGAAATACTCGATCCGATCCCGATCGGCCAAGAAGACAACCCTCCCGACGCCATCTCCTCCCCCGATCTCGCCGCGCGCTTCGTCGTGTTCAGCCTGACCGCGACGCCCGAGGACGAAGCGCACGGTGTCCTGCTCCGGACGCTGCAAGCGGGAACCCGCCAGGGGCCGCGCGTCGTCGGCATCGTCGACGAAAGCGCCTTTCTCAAGCGCTTCGGGAATCACGGCGAGCGCCTGGATGAGCGGCGGGCGCTGTGGTCCCGCTTCTTCGCTGCCGCGTCGCTTGACCATGCCTTCTGCGACCTGACCCGGGCGGACGCGGCGCAAGCCTTTGCCGGACTTGGATTCGCCACTGACTCGTGACGCAAGGACCGCAGGTGAGCGACGCCACATCCAGAATCGAACTGAGTCTCGTCTCGCATACCAACGTCGGCAAGACGACCTTGGCGCGAACCCTCCTCGGCCGGGACATCGGGGAAGTCCGTGATGCGCCGCATGTGACCACGGTTTCCGAACCCCATGCCATGATCAGGAGCGCGGAGGGACACCTCCTCACCCTGTGGGACACGCCCGGATTTGGCGACAGCATCCGGTTGGCCAGGCGCTTGCGCCAGAGAAGCAATCCGATCGGCTGGTTTCTTGCCGAAATCTGGGATCGCTGGCGGGACAAGGCATCGTGGTCGAGCCAGCAGGTGCTGAAGACCGTTCGCGACCAGTCGGACGTCGTGCTGTACCTGGTCAATGCTTCGGAGAACCCGGCGGACGCCGCCTACGTCCTCGCCGAAATGGAAATCCTCTCGTGGATCGGCAAGCCCGTTCTGGTGTTACTCAACCAGATGGGAGAACCGCGCCCAAGAGACGTCGAGGAAGCCGAGAAGAACCTGTGGCGTGACTGCGTTTCCCGGTACGGCTTCGTCAGGGAGGTCATGTCGCTCGATGCCTTCGCGCGCTGCTGGGTTCAGGAATTCTCCCTGCTCGACGCCGTCGCCCGCGCCCTGCCCGACGCGAAACAGGCGGCCTTCAAGTCGCTTCGGGAAGCCTGGAAGGTGCAGCGGCTGGCTGCCTATCGCGCGTCTGCCGAAGCGATCGCGAGATATCTCGCTACCCTGGCCAGGGATCGCCAGCGTGTTGCCGACCGTCGACTTTCCTCAACCATCAGAAAGGTCGGGCGGGCGATCGGCATCGGGGGCGACGGCAAACCAGATCCCGAAGCGTGCGCGATGCAGGCCCTGGAAGAGCGCGCCGCGAAAAACCTGCGCGCCCTTACAGATCAACTGATTTCCATCCACGGACTCAAGGGGCGCGCCGCGGAACAGGTGTTGCAGCGTCTGGCGGCTGACTGGAGGGTCGATGAACCCCTGGACGAGGGCGCCTTCGGGACCGTCGGCGCGATCCTGGGTGGCGCCATTTCCGGACTCGCGGCGGACCTCATGGCCGGCGGCCTGACACTGGGAGCCGGCGCGCTGGCCGGCGCCGGGCTTGGCGCCCTCGGTGCCGCCGGCATCGCCAGGGGCTACAACGTCTACAAGGGCACGGACGGCACCACCGTCAGCTGGGGCGACGCTGGCCTGAACAGGATACTCAAGGAGTCGCTGCTCCTCTACCTGGCCGTCGCGCACTTCGGAAGGGGCCGCGGCGAATGGAGCCGGTCGGAGCATCCGGCGTACTGGAGTTCGACCATCGAGGCCGCCGTCGCCGCGCAGTCGGGTCCGCTCGCCGAAATCTGGGGCGGCCGGATCGGGCTCTCGGGATCGGACTGGCTGGAAAGAAGGCTGAGCCGCGTCATCGACAACCTGCTCGGATCGACCCTGAACCAGCTCTATCCCGATTCGCAGGTCTTCGCCACGGAGATCTTCCCCCGTGGCGGCGAGGGCAGCCACATCCCGCAGCCGGCCGCGACCGACCCCGGCTTCCCTCAGTAGGAGTAGCTGGCGCTGATCCCGGCCAGCCAGTTGCGGCCCGGCGCCGCTTCGTAGTAGCGCCCGTTGGCGTCGCTGACGACCACCGACCCCGCATACTGGCGGTCGAAGACGTTGTCGAGACGCAGGAACCCGCCGTAGCGCAGGGCCCCGCGCCGCTGATCGAAGCCAACGCGCAGGTTGGCGATGGCGTAGGCCGGCGCCGCCTGCTGGGTGTTGCTATCCTCGACATAGACCTTGCTGCGGGCGATTCCTTCGATCCCGGCATGCCAGCCGCCGGCCGGCTGGCGCCAGACCAGTTCGCCGAACAGCGTGTGCCCGGGGATCCCCGGCAGATAGCGGCCGGCCTCGATGAACGTCGGCGCGCCGAGGACAACGGTCACGAAAGGTTCGGCATAGCGGGCGACGAGCCCACTGTACGCGATCCGCGTCGTGAAATCGCCTGCCCAGCGGCTGTCGACCGCAACCTCGACCCCCCGGCGCGTGGTCTGCGCCACATTCTGGTAACTGGTGCGGCCGCCGAAGCTCGACTTGACCGCCAGTTCGTTGGCGGTACGAATGTCGAAGAGTGCGAGATCGAGCCGGCTGTCGTTGCCGATGAGGGCCTTGAGGCCGATCTCGAAATGCGTGCTGGTCGCCGCCTTCAGGTCGTAGCTGAAGCCACCGCCCGGCCCGGAGTAAAACAGTTCGTTGAGCGTCGGCGTCTCGAAGCCGCAGGCGGCGCTGGCGTAGACGTTGAGCGTCGGCGTCAGGCGGTAGAGCACCGCCAGCAAAGGCGCCGTGTTGTTGTAGGTAATGGTGCCGCTGTCGTCCTGATTGCCGTCGGTGACGTAGTTGTCGACAACCTTGTAGGTCGCTTTGCCGTGGCGCAAGCCACCGGTCACGCTCAATTGGCCGATCAGCCATTCGGCCTGAACGTACTGGTCGAAGCTGGTCGCGCTGTTGACCTCGTCGCGACGCAGCGCCCCCTTGACGCCCAGGGTCTGCCCGATGAAGTTTTCATAGCCCCGGCGGTCATCGCTGGCCCTTTCGTAATCGAGGCCAACGGTCGCCGTCAGCCGGCCGCCACCCAGTTCGTAGCGCCCGATCCAGCGTACCGAGAGCCCCGAAAAGTCGCGGTCGAGTTCGATGACGCCGCCGGACTGCCGGCGCCTCGGATCATCGGCCGGCGTCGAACTGCTGATCAACTGCAGCGCACGCGGAATGGACTGGTACTGGGTTACCGAGCGCTGACCGGCGTACGCCATGATCTGGACGATATCGTCGCCGAAGCGGTGCTCGTAGCTGGCCCCGCCCTGCAACTGGTCGATGCTCTTGCGGGTGTTGTAGAGCAGGGCAGCCTCCTCGGCGCTGCGCGGATCGGTCGTGAACCGCTTCCAGGTCGTGCCCTGCGGATCCTGCGCCTGCTGCGAGAAGCCGCTGGCGATCAACATCACCCTGGTTTCGCCATCGGGCGCATGGGTCAGTTTGGCCAGGGTCTGGTCGCGATCCGCGGCGCTGTGCTCACGATACCCGTCGGTCGCGAAGCGCGACGCGTCGAGCACGTAGCCGACCTCGCCCGCCCTGCCCTGCGCCGCCAGATCGGTCTTCCAGGTACCGTAGCTACCCGCCCCAACGCGGGCTTCGACACTCGGCGGATCCTCGCCGTCAACCGTGAACAACTGGATGACGCCGCCGGAATGATTGCCGTGGATCGCCGACATCGGCCCGCGCATAACCTCCATGCGCGCAGCGCGATCGAGATTGAAGGTCGCCGCCTGGCCCTGGCCGTCGGGCATCGAAGCCGGAATGCCGTCGCTGATCAGGCGAATGCCGCGCACCCCGAAGGCGGCGCGCGCACCGAAGCCGCGCGAGGAAATCTGCAGATCCTGGGCGTAGTTCTGACGATTCTGGACGGTGATTCCCGGC
>DDSO01000050.1 GCA_002343425.1 Brevundimonas sp. UBA2388 | reverse complement strand
TTCATCGACGAGATCCACCGGCTCGCCCCGACGGTCGAGGAGATCCTCTACCCGGCCATGGAAGATCACGTTCTCGACCTCATCATCGGGGAGGGGCCGTCGGCGCGGTCGGTGCGGATCGATCTGGCGCCGTTTACGCTGGTGGGGGCGACGACGCGGGCGGGGCTGCTGGCGACGCCGCTGCGGGACCGGTTCGGCATTCCGCTGCGACTTGAGTTCTACACGCCCGAGGAACTGGTCCGGGTCATCACCGGGGCGGCGCGCAAGATGGGCGTGGCCATCAACGATGAGGGCGCTCGCGAGATCGCCAGCCGCTCGCGTGGCACCCCCCGCGTGGCCGGGCGGCTGCTGCGCCGGGTGCGCGATTTCGCCGAGGCCGAAGGGTCGCCGGTGATCGACCGGCTGGCGGCGGCGCGAGCGCTGAGCCGGCTGGAGGTCGATGAGGCGGGGCTGGACAGCCTCGACCGCCGGTTCCTGAAGGCCCTGATCGAGAACTACGGCGGCGGGCCGGTCGGGATGGACACGCTGGCCGCGGCGATCGCCGAGGCCAGGGACGCGGTCGAGGACCTGATCGAGCCCTATCTGTTGCAGCAGGGCTTCATCCAGCGCACGCCGCGCGGACGGATGGCCTGTGCGCGGGCCTATGCCCATCTGGGCCTGGCCGAGCCGCCGAAACCGGCAGGAGCGGGGCAGGCCGCCCTGTTCGAATAGCGACTACGGCGCCGGCGTGGGCGTCAGGCGGAAATTCAGCGCCTGAATGGTCGCGGGGTTGGTCGGAGCCAGCAGCAGGCGGCCCTCGATCACACCCTTCTCGCAAGTCCAGCGGAAGGTTCCGGACAGGGCGCCCGTCGGGGTGATGGGTGCGTCGGCGGCGCAGGCTCCGGCGTCGGTCTTCAGCAGGCCCAGCACGGTGCGCCAGTTCTCGACCGAGCGGTCCATCAGGAAATTCATCGCCAGCCGGTCGCGTGCGACGGACACGTCCCCCGCGGCCCAGATGCGGCCGAGGTCGGCGTACCGCTCGGTCAGGATATCGCTGGCGGGGGCCGGGCGGACCGGCGCGAGGCCTCCCCGCACGAGGGTCAGGGCGGCTTCCGTGAGCGGGCCGGACGGCCCGGCATAGGTGCGGTTGGAGAAGGCGAACAGGCCCGTCCGGCGGTCCGGGAGCAGGATCATGTAGGAGCCGTAGCCGGGATAGCCGCCGCCGTGCGCCAGCCAGTTCCCGAGCTCGCAGTCGGTGTTGGCCTGCAACCCCATGCCATAGGCGCCGGCGCCGGAGCAGGGTTGGCCGTCGGCGCCGGTGCGGCTGCGGGGTGAAGCGAAGTTTGAGCCGAGCGCCATCTCACGCACGGTCGAGCGGCGGACGGGGCCGGTATCGGGTTCGTCGCGGGCCGGCCAGGCGGAGAGCAGGAAGCTGATCCAGCGGGCGTAGTCCTCGGCGCTGGTTTCAACCCCGCCCATGGCGCCGAAGACGCCGTGGATCATGTCTGGCTCGCGAGACCAGGCGTCATTCTCCCAGCGATAGCCGAGCGCGCGGCGGTCCTGCGGCGAGGCGAAGACGTCATATCCGCTGGAGGCCATGCCCAGCGGCCGCATGATCTCGGCCTCAATGTATTCGTTGTACGGCCGGCCCGAGACATTGGTGACGATCCGGCCGAGCAGGGCGTAGCCGAAGTTCGAATATTCGAACGCCGTCTGGGGCGCGCGGGTGAAGGGCACGCCGTCGGTCAGCATGCGGGTAAACTCGGCCTCGGTGATGACCTGCTGCCGGTCCCCCCAGGGATCGTCGGTGACGAGGCCACTGGTGTGGTTGAGCAGGTCGCGGACGCGGATGCGCGGCGAGTCGGCCGTGGGATAGGTCCAGCTCGCCATCTCCGGCACATGGGTCTCGGCCAGGTCGTCCAGCGAGAGCCTGCCCTCGTCGCGCAGCTTCAGGATCGCGAGCCCCGTGAAGGCCTTGGACATGGAGGCGATGCGGAACAGGGTGTCGGGCGTCACCGCGGGCCCGTCGACCGTGCGAACGCCGGCGGTGCGCAGGTGGATAATGCGGCCGTCCTGCACCACGCCATAGACCAGACCGGGCGCATGGGCGGCGGCCTGCCAGCGGTCGAAGGCCGCGTCTATGACCGGGATCGCTTCCTCCAGGGTAGACGGCGCCGGAGCGGGAGCCTGCGCCTGCAGCGGGACGGCGGTTCCCAGCGTGAGGACCAGTGCCAAGGCCAGAGCGTTGCGTCGCATGGTACCCTCCCGTTCGAACAGCCAAGGCCTAGCATCCACATCGCGACGCTCCAATCCATCGCGCCGGGCTTCACCTTGCGTCCGAACCCCGGCATGGTCGCGATCCAGGAGGCTGCATGGCGCGACGGGCGATACGAACCGAAAGACTGATCGCCGTTCTGGGCGTGGCGGTAATCGTCCTCGGCGCGCTGGCGCTCTGGTTCATCACCCAGGGTACGGGTGGAGGCTTCACCGAGGAGCCGGCCTCCCGCCGCGTGCTGCGGCAGGCGCGCGAGCAACTGGGACGGACCGCCGAGGTCCAGCTGATCGAGCCGGGCCGGGGCCGGGTGGTCTGCGGCTATATCGCGGCCGGGCGAGGCGGCGGGGCCATAGGCTTCATCTCTCGACCAAACCGGATGCTGCTGAGCGAGGACCCGCTGAACGGGGAGTTCAGCGCCATGATGGACGCCGACTGTCCGAACTTCCCCGAACCGCCTCCCGCGCGCATCAACTGACATGTCCGACACCCCCACAGCCGGCCGGTTCGATGGCCGCGAGCATCGCCTGCCCGTCCGGGTCTACTACGAGGACACCGACTTCACCGGTCTGGTCTATCACGCCAACTATGTCCGCTATTTCGAGCGCGGGCGGTCCGACTGCCTGCGGTTGATGGGGATCGGCCATGCCGAGCTTCTGGACGGCGACCAGCCGATGGCCTTCGTGGTCTCGAAGATGGGGCTGCATTTCCTCAAACCCGCCCGGATCGACGACGAGTTGGTGGTGCGTACCCACTATGACGCCGTGAAGGGGCCGCGCCTGTTGATCTCACAGGCCATCACGCGCGGCGGCGATGTCCTGTGCCGGGCCGAGGTCGAGGTGGTCTGCATCCACATGGACGGGAGGCCGCGCCGGCCGACGCAGGCCTTGCGGGGCAAGATCGGGCCGTGGCTGGCGCGCGAAGCCTGACCATTTCGCCCGCCTGTCACGTGCAGACAGGTGACGCCGCGGCCACACCCCGGTAGACCCGGCTCAAACCGCCACACAACCGCCACGACCGTCCGGTGCACAGTGGTCGGACAGACGGAAGGACGTTGAATGACCACCGCCGCCCACGCCTCGATGATCAACCCGGTATCCCTGTTTCTGCAGGCCGATATCGTCGTGCAGTCGATCATGATCGGCCTGGCGATCGCCTCGCTGTGGTCCTGGGCCGTGATCATCGACAAGGCCATGCGGTTCAGCGCCCTGAACAGCCAGGCCAACACCTTTGAGGACGCCGTCGGCTCCGGCCGGTCGCTGGAGGACATCGCCGCCCAGGCCGGGCCGAACCCGGTCCATCCGCTGCCGCGCATGCTGGTCATCGCCCTGGCCGACTGGCGCGAGGCGCGCACGCGCGGCCCGCTGACCGAGAACCAGGCCAATCTGCTGATGTCGCGCATCGACCGCGCGCTGGACAGCCTGATCGCCCGCGAGGGCCAGCGCGTCGAGAACGGTCTGGGTGTGCTGTCGGTGGTGGCGACCTCGTCACCCTTTATCGGCCTGTTCGGCACGGTCTGGGGCATCATGAACGCCTTCGGGGCCATCGCCTCGTCGGGCAACACCAATCTGGCGACGGTGGCCCCTGCGATCTCCGAGGCCCTGTTCGCCACGGCCCTGGGTCTGGGTGCGGCCATTCCGGCCTATATCGCCTACAACAAGTTCTCGATCGACGCGGGCAAGTTCACCGGCCGGCTCGAGAGCTTCGCCGATGATCTGCAGGCCGCCGTGGCGCGCCGTCTCGGTGGCCCGTCCAGCGCCGCGCCGCAGCCCACCCGGGAGATCTGAGCATGGCCCTCGCAGGAGGCGGCGGCGGCGGACACGTCCGGGGCCGCAGGCGGCCGCGCAAACGGCCGCTCAGTGAGATCAATGTCACGCCGCTGGTCGATGTGATGCTGGTGCTGCTGATCATATTCATGGTCTCGGCGCCGCTGCTGAACGTGGCCGTGCCGGTCGAACTGCCCAAGACGGACGCCAGCGCGGTGGACGCCTCGGACGATCCGGTGGTCATCTCGATCAAGCGCGACGGCGCCATCTATGTCGGCGAGAGCGAGGTCAGCTTCGACCGCCTGGTGCTGACCGTGGCCGAGGCCGCCGGCCGCGACGGCCGCGAGAAGGCCGTGTCCGTGCGCGGCGATGGCCGGGCGCCCTATCAGGCGGTGGCCCGCGTCATGGCGCGGCTGTCCTCGGCCGGCTTCACCAAGCTGAATCTGATAACCGACACGGCCGGCGGCGCTCCGACGGACGTGGAGGGCTGACGGCTTGGAGAGGCCCGGTTCCTCGCTGCTCGCTTCGATCGCCGTCCACGCGGCGGTGGTTCTGGGCGTGGTGGGCTATGGCCTGCTCGGATTCACGCGCGAGCCGATAAACGTCGAGTCCACCGTGCCGGTGTCGATCATCTCCGAGACGGTCATCGAGGCCGCCGCGCCCGACAATCCTGATGACGAGCTGGTCACGGAAGACGCTGCCACGGCTCCGGTCGAGCCGACGCCGCCCGAACCTGTCCCGCCCGAGCCCGTTCCGCCGCCGACGCCCACGCCCGCGCCGGTTAAGAAGGCGACGCCTCCGCGTCCCACGCCGCCACGCACTGCCCCGCCGCCCCGGCCGCAGCCGCCGCGTCCGACGCCTCCGCGCGAGCCGACTCTCGATCTCGATTCTCTCGCGGGCCCGCCGCGACCGNNCCGGGCCCGCGGCCCGGGCCGCGGCCGCCCACCGGACAAACCGGCGCTGGATCGGCGCCCCAGGCGACCGGGCCGCAGATCACGGCGGTCTTCAACCAGGTCTATCCGAACTGGATTCTGCCCTGCGACATTCCCGGGGCGGACGCCCTGCGCATCCAGATGGATGTGACTCTCGACGAACAGGGACGGATCACGGCCGGCCCGACCCTGATCGGAGCCCGTTCGGACCCCGTGTGGCGAGCTGCCGCCGACGGCGCTGTCCGGGCGATCCGCCAGACGGCCCCCTTTGACGTCCCGACGGGCTTCCCCGGCGGTCGCTTCAGGCCGACCTTTGTCACTGAACGGGCCTGCCGGGGGCGATAGGTCTTCAGCCCGCAAATCCTGACAAAGCGTGACGGGGCCTGAAAGTCGCCCCATTCACGGCCATGCTGG
Source organism: Brevundimonas sp. UBA2388 (assembly GCA_002343425.1). Classification (GTDB taxonomy): domain Bacteria; phylum Pseudomonadota; class Alphaproteobacteria; order Caulobacterales; family Caulobacteraceae; genus Brevundimonas. Next base: position 1,916 of record DDSO01000050.1, on the reverse strand, counting down.
TCTTATGCGCACGCTCTGGCGATAAGGAGCGGCGAAGATTGAACTTGCGGGAGCCCTTGATGCGTCTGAACCGACTTCTGGCAAGCGTCGCCATTCTGGCGATGACGGTGGGCACAGCCACGGCCCAGACGCCTCCGACGCCGCAACCCTCCGGTGATCCAGTCGAGGTCGAGATCGATCAGGGCGTTCTGCGGCCGATGCAGATCGCCGTCGTCAACTTCACCGGCCAGAACGGCGCCGATCTGGGCGGCGTCATCCGGGCGAACCTGCGCCGTTCCGGCTATTTCGAACCCCTCGATCCGGCGGGCTTCGTCGAGACGGGCCTGACCCTGGCCAATGCCCCCAATTTTCCGCAGTGGACCTCGATCGGCGCCCAGGCGGTCCTGTACGGGGCGGTGACGCCCCGGCCCGACGGCCGCAACGATTTCGGCTTCCGGCTGTACGACCCCTATCGCCAGTGCCAGCTGGCCTCGTATCAGTTCACCGCCACACCGGAGCAATGGCGCCGGATCGGCCACAAGATCGCCGACCTGGTCTACCAGCGCATGACCGGTGAAAGCGGCTTCTTCGACAGCCGGGTGGTCTTCGTCGCCGAGAGCGGCACCCAGCTGAACCGGCTTTCGCGCCTCGCCATTTCGGATCAGGACGGATTCAACCCCGTCTATCTGACCCAGGGCGACGAAGTGATCATGTCGCCGCGCTTCTCGCTGAACGATCCCAATGAGATCACCTATGTGGCGCTGGGGCGCGACTACAGCCGTATCTATCTGTTCAATCTGTCGACCGGGCGGCGCGAGAGCCTGGGCGAGTTCGACGGTCAGGTGCTGGCCCCGCGTTTCTCGAACGACGGGACGAAGATGGCCTTCTCGATCATCCGGGGCGGCAATACCGACGTCTATGTGATGGATCTGTCCAGTCGCCAGCTGCGTCGTCTGACGACCGACCCTGGCATCGACACCTCGCCCTCATTCAGCCCCGACAACAGCCAGATCGTCTTCACCTCGGACCGCTCGGGCAGCGCCCGGCTCTACACCATGCGCGCCGACGGCACGGGCCAGCGGCCCATCTCGCGCGGCGGCGGCCTCTACACGGCCCCGAACTGGAGCCCGCGCGGCGACCTGATCGCCTTCACCAAACAGGGCGGTGGACGATTCTCCACCGGCGTCATGAACACCGACGGCTCGGGCGAGCGCATCCTGTCGTCCAGCTATTTCGAGGAAGGCCCGTCCTGGGCGCCCAACGGCCGCTACATCATGTTCGCGCGCCAGTCGCCCGGCGGCGAGACGCGCCTTTGGACCGTGGACCTGTCGGGCCGTGTCGTCTCCCAGGCCGGCTATGGGGGGCGCGGCACCGATCCAGCCTGGTCACCGCTTCTCGACGACCAACCCGCCAACCTCGGAGGCGGCGGCCCGGACGGCTGCCCCACCTGATCACAAGGGAGCCATTCGGCTCAAACCCGCGTTATCGCGACTGGCGAAACCGCTGGTCCGTCAGTAGCAACTCTTTAAAGCCAAGCTGGAGGCTACGCCCTCCACTCAAGGAGACGACCCGATGATGAAGACCTCAGTCCTTTTCCGTCTGGCCGCCGTCGGCGTCGCCGTGACCGCCATCGCCGCCTGCACCCCGCGCACGCCGGCGGACACCGGAGCCGGCAACAGCGTGCCGCCCGCCGGCAATGACCAGTACAACCCGAACGCCCCCGGCCCCGTGTCCGGCGGCAACCTCGGCGCCGCGGCCCCCGGTTCGGAGCAGGACTTCGTCGTCAACGTCGGCGACCGCGTCTATTTCGACCTCGACAGCTATGCGATCCGCCCCGAGGCCTATCCCCGCATGGATGCCCAGGTGGCCTGGCTGCAGCGCTATCCGAATGTGACCATCCGCATCGAGGGCAATGCCGACGAGCGCGGCACCCGCGA
>DDSO01000151.1 GCA_002343425.1 Brevundimonas sp. UBA2388 | reverse complement strand
GGTCGGGATCATGATGTGCCGGCTATTCGCGATAACCACAATGAGGAGGCAATTCCCATGTCCGTTCCGCCAGATGAACCGAAGAATGTCTTTCAGCAGATGATGGAGGCCGGCCAGTCGATGACCAAGGCCTATATGGATTTTCTTGCCAAGCAGCAGTCGGCGCCGTCTTCATCGGGCAGCCCCGCTGCGATGCCGACGATGCCGATGCCCGATCTCGAACCGTTCGCCAAGATGCAGCAGGAGTTGGCCGCGCAGCACGCCCAGTTGTGGCAGTCGATGCTGCAGCGCAAGCCGGGCGAGGCCGTCGAGCCACTGGTCCGGCCGGAGCCGGGCGATCGCCGCTTCAGCGCCCCGGAATGGGCGGAAAACCCCTTCTTCGATTATCTGCGCCAGGCTTACCTGCTCAACTCCGCGTTCCTGACGAAGACTGCCGCGGCGGCGCCGATGGAGGACGGGCCCAACAAGACGCGCATGCAGTTCGTGACCCGGTTGCTGGTTGAGGCCATGGCGCCGTCCAACTTTGCCGCGACGAACCCGGAATTCATGAAGACTGCGGTCGAGACCAAGGGCGAGAGCATTACCAACGGCCTCAGGAACATGCTGGAGGATCTCCAGAAAGGTCGCATCTCGATGACCGACGAGGCGGCGTTCGAGATCGGCAGGAACATCGCGACGACGCCCGGCGCGGTGATTTATGAAAACGAACTGATCCAGATCATCCAGTACACCCCGACCACCGACAAGGTGGCGGAGCGGCCGCTGCTGATCTTCCCGCCGTTCATCAACAAGTTCTACCTGATGGACCTGCAACCGGAGAATTCGTTTGTCGGCTATGCCGTCGAACAGGGCTTCACGGTGTTTCTCGTTTCGTGGCGCAGCGCTACCGAGGAGCAGGCAAGGCTCACCTGGGAGGATTACCTGGAGATGGGTCCGCTGACGGCGCTGCGCGTCGTGCGCGAGATCAGCGGCGTGGCCAAGCCCAACGTGCTCGGCTTCTGCATCGGCGGTCCGATGATCTGCTCGGCGCTGGCGTTGCTCAGGGCTCGTGGCGAAGATCCGGTGGAAAGCCTGACGCTGATGACGTCCCTGCTCGACTATTCCGAGCCCGGTGAAATTGGCACCCTGGTTACCGAGGAAGGAGTTCACGCCTACGAGACCAAGATCGGCAAGGGTGGCGTCATGCATGGGCGCGACCTGGCGGCGGTGTTCTCGGCGCTGCGTTCGAACGACCTGATCTGGCAGTACGTCGTCGGCAACTATCTGAAGGGCAACACGCCGCAGCCTTTCGACCTGTTGTACTGGAACTCCGACAGCACCAACCTGCCGGGGCCGTGCTTCACCTGGTATCTGCGCAACATGTATCTGTCCAACAACCTGCGCGTTCCGGGAAAGCTGGAGATGCTGGGCGAGAAGATCGATCTCGGCAAGATCGACGTCCCGTCGTACATCATGGCGGCGCGCGAGGATCATCTGGTGCTGTGGCCTGCCGCGTATTTGTCGCGCAAGATCCTGGGTGGGCCCACCACCTTCGCTTTGGCGGCCAGCGGCCACATTGCCGGCTCGATCAACCCGGCGTCCAAGAACCGCCGCAACTACTGGGTAAACGACGGCGCTGACGAAGCGCTCACCGCCGAAGAGTGGCTGGCCGGGGCAGTCGATCAGAAGGGTAGCTGGTGGCCGCACTGGGCCGAATGGCTGGGCCAGCGCAGCGGCAGGAAGGTCGCCGCGCCGAAGAAGCCGGGCAACGCGACCTACAAGGAGATCGAACCGGCGCCGGGCGCCTACGTCAAGGCGAAGGCCACCTGAACGACGGCGACAGCTGACGCGGTGCAAGGGCGATCCCGGGCGGATCGCCCTTTTTTCGCGTGGACGGTTCTCCGAAGCGGGGGAGGGGGCAACCGCGCCTTCCGCCTCAGCCGGGGTTTGCTGCCGCTGCCAGCGACATCCACGCCAGCCCCAGCCATTCGTGCAGCGCGTAGTACGAAGTCTGGATTGCCCGCGCTTGTGGCAGGAAGTCGGACACTGCCGGCGGCCCGTCGCCCGGGCCCTTGAAATCGGTGGGAGCCGGGACGACTTCAAGGCCGGCAGCTTCGAAAAGCTGCCGGGCGCGGGGCATGTGGAAGGCCTGGGTGACGAGCACGATGCGCCGGATGCCGGCCGGCTTGAGAATCTGCGCGGACATGCTGGCGTTATCGGCCGTGTCTCGGGATCGGTTCTCCTGCCAGCGGACCGGCGCCCGGAATTCCTTCTCGGCAATCGCCACCATCACGTCCGCCTCTGCGCGGCTGGCCTTGTGCGGAACGCCGCCGCTAATCAGAACCGGAAGTTCCAGCCGGCGCGCCAGCGTGACGCCGTAGCGCAGGCGGACGAGGCTGCGTTCATTGAGGGTATCGCCGCCGTATTCGGGCGCGTCGCGCCTGAGGCCGCTGGTGAGCACGACGATCGCCTGGGCCCCCTGGGCGGAGACGAACACGCCCCCGGCACGCGCTTCCAGCGGGGCGATGAGGTAGCCGGCAACGATCGGCAGGGACTGCAGGAACAGAAGGGCGCCGCCGGCCAGCGCCACGCCGAATGCCCAGCGCCGCCGCCGGAACAGCGCGGCGACGAGGAGCAGCAGCAGGCCGTTGGCCGGTGGCAGCAGGAGCGTGCCAAGAAGGTTCTTGAAGAGGAAGATGGTGGACATGGTGACCCGGGTTGCTGTCGCACGATCCGGCGGGTTTGGCCGGCGTGCCAGACCGACGGAGTGTGCCGCCAGCCGGAACGCCGGTCAATCATCGCACGGGGCTCAGTGGCCGCGCTTCTTCATCTCCACCAGCGGAATCACGCCGGGCATG
>DDSO01000003.1 GCA_002343425.1 Brevundimonas sp. UBA2388 | reverse complement strand
GGCGACCAACATCCCGCCGCATAATCTGGGCGAGATCGTCGACGCCTGCGTCGCCCTGCTCGACGACCCGAACATCAGCGACGACGCCCTGCTGGACATCGTGCCCGGCCCGGACTTCCCGACCGGCGGCGAGATCATGGGCCGGACCGCCCCCCGCAACGCCCTGCGCGATGGCCGCGGCTCGGTCATCGTGCGCGGCAAGGCCACGATCGAGACGATCCGCAAGGATCGTGAGGCCATCGTGGTCACCGAGCTGCCCTTCCAGGTCAACAAACAGACCCTGATCGAACGCATCGTCGAAATGGTCCGCGAGAAGCGGATCGAGGGCATTTCGGACGTCCGCGACGAATCCGACCGCGACGGCATGCGGATGGTCATCGAGCTGAAGCGCGACGCCTCGGCGGATGTGGTGCTGAACCAGCTGTGGCGTTTCACCGCCATGCAGAGCTCGTTCGGCGTCAACATGCTGGCCCTGAACCACGGCCGCCCGATCCAGATGGGGCTGCGCCAGCTGCTGGAGGCCTTCCTCGAGTTCCGCGAGGAAGTGGTCGTCCGCCGCATCAAGTTCGAACTGGCCAAGGCCCGCGACCGCGGCCACGTGCTGGTCGGTCTGGCCGTGGCTGTCGCCAATATCGACGAGGTCATCCACATCATCCGCAGCTCGGTCGATCCGGCCGAGGCGCGCGAGCGGCTGCAGGCCAAGAGCTGGCCGGTCGGCGACATGATCGCCCTGATCGAACTGATTGCCGACCCGCGCTCGATGCTGGTCGAGGGCGACAAGCTGAACCTGACCGACGAACAGGCCCGCGCCATCCTGGGCCTGACGCTGAGCCGCCTGACCGGCCTCGGCCGCGACGACATCTTCGGCGAGGCGCGTGGCCTGGCCGACACCATCCAGGGCCACCTGACCCTGCTCAGCGATCGCGCCAACATCCTGGCGGTGATCCGTGCGGACCTGCTGGAGGTGCGCGAGGAGTTCGCCGTGCCGCGCCGGACCCTGATCGGCGAAGGCGACTATGAGCTGGAAGACGAGGACCTGATCCCGCGCGAGGACATGGTCGTCACTGTCACCCACGGCGGCTACGTCAAACGCGTGGCGCTGAACGCCTATCGGACCCAGCATCGCGGCGGCAAGGGCCGCAGCGGCGTGGCGATGAAGGAGGATGATGCCGTCGTCGGCGTCTTCTCGGCCTCGACCCATACGCCGGTGCTCTTCTTTGCCACCAACGGCAAGGCCTACAAGCTGAAGACCTGGCGGCTGCCGCTGGGCAATCCGCAATCGCGCGGCAAGGCCTTCGTCAACCTGCTGCCGATCGAGCCGGGCGATTCGATCATGAACGTCCTGCCCCTGCCCGAGGACGAGGCCGAGTGGGGCAACTACGACATCATGTTCGCCACCCGCTCGGGCGACGTGCGCCGCAACAAGCTCAGCGACTTCGCCACGGTCAACCGGGCCGGCAAGATCGCCATGAAGCTGGAGGACGGCGATCACATGGTCGGCGTCGCCCTGTGCACCGCCGAGGACGACGTCATGCTGACGACCGCCCTGGGCCGCGCCATCCGCTTCAAGGCTGACGACGTGCGCGTCTTCAAGGGCCGGGATTCGACCGGTGTGCGCGGCGTTCGTCTGCAGAAGGACGACGCGGTCATCTCCATGGCCGTGCTCGGCCGGGTCGACGCCACGCCCGACGAACGCGCCGCCTATGTCAAACACGCCACCGCCATGCGCCGTGCGACCGGTGAGGGCGAGGACGAGGTCGTTGCGGTCGAGGCCGACGACGAAGCGACCGGCGACGCCATGCTCAGTGTCGAGCGCATTGCGGAACTGGGCGCGGCCGAGCAATTCATCCTCACGGTCACCGAGACCGGCTTCGGCAAACGGTCTTCAGCCTATGAGTACCGGCGCACGGGCCGGGGCGGGCAGGGGCTGACAGCCCACGGCCTGGGCGGGCGGGCGGGCAACCGTCTGACCGCCTCCTTCCCGGTCGAGGACGGAGACGAACTGCTGCTGGTCACCTCGGGCGGCCAGATGATCCGCACCCCGGTCGATCAGGTCCGCATTGTCGGCCGGTCCAGCCAGGGCGTCACCATCTTCCGCACCGCCGACGGCGAGAAGGTCGTCTCCGTCGAGCGTCTGCCCGACAGCGGCGGCGGCGATGAGGATGCGGTCGAGGGTGATGCGCCGGACGGGGCGGACACCGAAAGCTGAAACCTGATCCGCTCATCCCGGCGAAAGCCGGGACCCAGTTCTTTTGCAAGGCAGGCTGGATGGGATTGATGTCAGCGGGAAACAGCGACACCGGAACGCCCAAAGCACTGGGTCCCGGCTTTCGCCGGGATGAGCGGGGTTATCATGTCCGCTGCGCTTGAGCTGCACGTTGATGGTCAACCCGCCACGGCGGAGGATCTCGCCCACGTCGCCCTGGTCAACTATGGCGGCTACACCTCTTTCCGGGTGGAGCAGGGCGGCGTGCGGGGGCTCGACCTGCATCTGGCCCGGCTCGAAGCCGAGGCTGTCGAACTGTTCGGCGAACCGGTCGGCGCGGATCGGTTGCGTGGCCTGATGTGCAAGGCTGTGGCGGGCCGCGACGCCTGCTGGTTGCGGGTCAGCCTGTTCTCGCCGGACATCAGCCCCCGGACGCCGGACTGGCACGGTGCGCCGAGGGTGATGATCGCCCTGTCGCCGCCGCCTCCGCCCTTCTCCGACTCGCCGCGCCTGCAACTCCAGACCTATGGCCGCGAAGCGCCGCACCTGAAGCACGTCGCCACCTTCGGCCTGATCCGGGCCCGTCGCGTCGCCCGCGCCGCCGGCTTCGACGACGCCCTGTTCGTGGACGAAGGGGGAAGGGTCTCGGAGGGCAGTCTCTGGAACATCGGATTCGTCAGCGGCGACGACATCATCTGGCCGCAGGCGCCGATGTTGGCCGGGGTGGCGCAGGCGCTGGTGCAGCGCGGCCTTGCCTGTGTCGGGCTGACGGGCCGCACGGAGCGGGTCCTTGCCGACGATCTCGCCCGGTTCGACGCCGCCTTCCTGTGCAACAGCGCCACGCCGGCCTGCGCCATCGCGTCTATCGGCGATCGTGTCTTCAAGACGCCATCCGGCGTGATCGGGCGCCTTCAGGACGCATGGGCCTCGAACCCGGTCCAGTCACTCTAGGCCAGCGGTTTGGCGCCTGCTAAACCCTTTGGGACGCGGGGAGGAAAGCGATGCGCATCGGCCTGTATCCGGGCACATTCGATCCCGTCACCAACGGGCATATGGACATCATTGGCCGTGCGGTGAAGCTGGTCGACCGTCTGGTCATCGGCGTGGCTCGCAATGACGAGAAGGGCCCGATGTTCGCCACGGACCAGCGGGTGGCCATGGTCCGCGCCGAGGTGGCCCATCTGGGCGACCGGGTCGAGGTCCGGCCATTCTCCAGCCTCCTGATGCATTTCGCCGAGGAACTGGACGCCGGCATCATCGTGCGCGGTCTGCGCGCGGTTGCCGACTTCGAATACGAATTCCAGATGACGGCGATGAACCAGCGCCTCAATGCCGACATCGAGACGGTCTTCCTGATGGCCGATCCGCGGCACCAGGCCATCGCCTCGCGTCTGGTCAAGGAGATCGCCCGCCTGGACGGCGCGATCGACAGTTTCGTCAGCCCCGCCGTCGCTGAAATGGTGCGGGCCAAGGTCAAGGGTTAGAATGAGCTTCAAGATCGCAATCGCCGGCGCGCTTTCCATGGCGCTACTCGCCGCGTCCGGCCCGGTCGCCGCCCAGACGGCGGCCCCCGAGTGGCGCACCATCGCGCCCGAGAACCTGCTGATCATCGACACGGCGAAGGGCCGCATCCTGATCGAGCTGGAACCGCGCATGGCGCCCCTGTCGGTCGAGCGTATCCGCACGCTGTCCGACCAGGGCTTCTTTGACGGGCTGAAATTTCACCGTGTGCTCACGGACTTCATGGCCCAGACCGGCGACCCCCTGGGCACCGGAGAGGGCAGCAGTGATCTGCCGGACCTCGAAGGGGAGTTTCAGTTCCGCCGGGGGCGCGACCTCGGTTTCGTCAGTGTCGCTACGGGTCAGGCCGGTCTGCTGGGTTTTGTCGGATCCATGCCGGTCTTCACCCAGCCGGACGCCCAGATGATGGTCACGGCCGACTTCAAGACCGCGGCCCAGGCCCTGTTCTGTCCCGGCGTCCTGGGCATGGCGCGCGGTCAGGATCCGCACAGCGCCAACAGCCAGTTCTTCATCATGACCGGGACCAATGAGGGTCTGAACGGTCTGTACACGCCCTTCGGTCGGGTCGTGGCCGGGCTCGACGTAGTGCGGGCGTTGAAACCGGGATCCGAGGCGGCCAATGGACAGGTCGTCGATCCGGATCTGATGACCCGCGCTCGCACCGCCGCCGCCCTGCCGGCAGCGCAGCGTCCGGTCGTCCGTGTGCGACCACCCGCCAGCCCCGCCTTCACCGCGATGGTGGAGCAGGTGCGGGCCGAGCGTGGCGCGCGTTTCACCGTTTGCGACGTTCAGCCGATCGCCGAAGTCACCGGGGGATAATGCAATGAAAGCCATCGCCGGCCTCACGGCCGTGGTCGCCCTGATCGCAACGCCAGCGTTCGCCCAGGATGTCGGCGGTCCGCCGCCGCCGGCCCCTACGGCCGCGACGACGGTCGAACTGCCCGAGTGGCGCATGGTGCCTGCCGAGAATCTGCTGGTCATTGATACGACGCGCGGCCGCATTCTGGTGGAACTGACGCCCGAGGTCGCCCCGCTTCATGTCGAGCGGATCAAGCTGCTGGCGCGCCGGGGCTTCTACGACAATGTGCCCTGGCATCGGGTCATCGACTGGTTCATGGCCCAGACCGGCGATCCGCTGGGCAATGGCGAGGGCCAGAGCCCCTATCCCGACCTGAAGGGCGAGTTCACCTTCCGACGCGACACGACCATGCCGTTCGCCGCCGTGGCCGAGCCGGCTGGAGCGCGTATCGGTTTCTTCCATTCCCTGCCGATCCAGACCCAGCCCGACGCCGCCTTCGCCCTCACCGGCGACGGCAAGGTGCACGGCTGGGGCCTGTATTGCCCCGGCGTGGCCGGCATGGCCCGCGACGAAGGCAATGACACCGCGAACAGCCAGTTCTTCCTGATGCGTCAGGCCTATCCGGCCCTGGACAAGCGCTACACCATCTGGGGCATGACGGTGTCGGGCCTCGATGTCGTGCGATCGCTGCGTGTTGGCGACGGGGACAACGGGATGGTCACGGCCGAGCCCGACCGGATGACGCGGGTGCGTGTCGCGGCCGACCTCGCCGAGGGCGAACGGCCGGCGGTGCAGGTGCTCGCCACGGACTCCCCGAGGTTCCGGGCGATGGTGGACGAAACGCGGGTCTCGCGCGGCGCCGACTTCTCGGTCTGTGACATCACCCTGCCGGTTCAGGTCACCAACTAGGACCGGCCGCGACGGCGACGCCGGTTCGGCTTCCTGTCCTCGCGCATCTGTTGCAGCAGAAGGCCCTCGCGCAGGCCGCGGTCGGCGACGCGTACGCGCTCCGACGGCCAGGCGCGCTGCACCGCCTCCATGATCGCGGCGCCGGCCAGCACCAGATCGGCGCGGTCGGGCCCGATACAGGGTTCGGCGGCGCGTCCCTCCGCCCCGAGGCGTTTCAGGGTGTCGGCGGCGGCCTCGCAGTCGCCCCGGGTCATCCACAGGCCATCGACCAGATTGCGCTGGTAGCGGCGCAAGCCCAGGTGGATGCCCGCCAGGCTGGTGATGGCGCCCGAGGTGCCGACCATATGGGCGCGCCCGCTCACGAACTTGTCGCGTAGCGCCCGATCGACCGGCGCGTCCGCGATGGCGGCGCCCATGTCGACCACCATGGCCTCGTACCAGTCGTCGAGGCCGCCAGCCGGTTCGGGATGCCGCTCCGCCAGGGTGACGACCCCCACCGGCGCCGACATCCAGCCCTCCAGCACGAAGGAATCGCCGCGCTTGGAAAGCCAGTTCAGCTCGGTCGAGCCGCCGCCGACATCAACGACCAGCACCGCCTCCACCGAAGGGTCGAACAGGTTTAGACAGCCCCGAACGGCCAGCCGGGCCTCCTCGATGGGGTCGATGATACGCAGTTTCAGGCCGGTGCCGATCCGCACCCGCTCAATGAAGGCCGGCCCGTTCTCGGCCTGTCGGCAGGCCTGGGTGGCCACGGCCATGAGCCGGGAGGATTCGACCCCCTTCCTGGCGACCCGTTCACCGCACAGCGCCAGGGCCTCATAGGCCCGGTCCATCGCGGCGTCATCGAGAAGGCCCGTGCGCGACAGCCCCTCGCCCAGACGGACGATGCGACTGAAGGAGTCGACGACCCGAAAGCCGTCCCGCGCCGGCTTTGCGATCAGCAACCGGCAATTATTGGTCCCGAGATCGAGCGCGCCATACAGGGGCGCATCCCGACCTGACGCCCCTGGATCTCCGGCGGCGCCGTTCGCGGCGCGCTGCCTGTCAGACCTGCGGGGCTGGGACCGGTCGTCACGCCGTGGCGGCGCGCCGTCGGTCTCCGGCATGGGCCGAACTTTCATGGTGGGCGGTCCGAAGCGGCGCCCGTCCCGGACACTCTAGGACTGTGTGATCGTCCGCGCCAAGCGTGTCTGTCGCGAAAATGAACGACGTCACGCGGATTAGGCTCAGGTGGGGTCAGCCATTGTCGCGCCATGACCCAGGAAACTGTCGCAAAATTCGGCCTCGGCCAGATCGTCCGTCACCGCGACGACGCCTTTCGCGGCGTGGTGATCGACATCGATGCCTCCTATGCCGGCCTGCCCGGCGAGACGGGTGAGGTTGCGCCGGACCAGCCCTTCTATCAGGTGCTCGCCATCGGCCCGGACGGCGGCTTCATCGCCTATGCGGCCGAGACGGCGCTGGAGCACGACCCGGAGCTTTCAGCCCTGACCCGGGAGGCCGAGACCCGCTGGTTCACGGTCGACGCCAACGGCCGCCACGCGCCCCGGGCCCACGCCATTCACTAGACCGGCGCTGGCGCGGACCGCGCGAGCGGCCTAGATTGCCGGCAAGGGCCTTTCAGAGCCCGCAGGTTGCAGGAGCAGGTCCATGTCCGACTTCGAACATGTGTTCGATGCGCCGCCCGAAGGCGCCGCCGCCGACTGGACCATTCCGCAGGACTGGGCCGCCTACAGCGAGGTCGAGCACCGGACCTGGGACACACTGTACGCCCGTCAGATGAAGATCCTGCCCGGGCGCGCCGCCGACGTCTTTCTCAAGGGGCTGACGGCGCTGGACCTCAACACGGGCGGCATTCCCGATTTCGCGGTGATGAACCCCAAGCTGCAGGCCCTGACCGGCTGGACCGTGGTCTGCGTGCCGGGACTGGTGCCGGACGAGGTCTTTTTCGACCACCTCGCCAACCGCCGCTTTCCGTCCGGCCAGTTCATCCGCAAGCCGGACCAGCTGGACTATCTGCAGGAGCCGGACATCTTCCACGATGTCTTCGGCCATGTGCCGATGCTCACTGACCCCGATTTCGCCGCCTATATGGAGGCCTACGGCAAGGGCGGGCAGCGCGCGGCCTCGCTGGGCGTGCTGCAGAACCTGGCCCGGCTCTACTGGTACACGGTCGAGTTCGGGCTGATGCAGGACACCGATGGCCTGCGCATCTACGGGGCGGGGATCGTTTCCTCGGCGACAGAGAGCGTCTTTTCGCAGGAGGATCCGTCCCCCAACCGCCTCGGATTCGACCTCGAGCGGGTGATGCGCACCCTCTACCGGATCGACGACTTCCAGCAGGTCTATTTCGTCATCGACTCGATCGAACAACTGAAGCGCGAGACGCTGCAGGATTTCGGCCCGATCTATGAGCGGCTGAAGGGCGCGGCGGACATCGCCATAGACGCCATCCTGCCGACCGACGCCATCTTCACCCGCGGCACCCAGGCCTATGCGGCGCGGGGCGGGCGGTTCGCGGCCTGAGGGCGGACGCCCAGCAGCAGGCCCGCCCAACCCAGCCGGCGCGCGAGTTCATAGGCGAGGAAGCAGGCGGCGAAGGTGGCGGCGATCAGGATGCCCGCCTCCGCGGCCAGCGGCAGATGCAACTGCGCCAGATGGTGGCCGACGACGACGATGACCGTCTGGTGCACGATGTAGAAGGGGAAGACCCCGACTGTTAGATAGCGCAGCACGGGACCGCCGCGGTTCAGGTGTTTCGCACCGAAGCCGAGGATGGCGACGATGAAGGCCCATTGGTCCGCCGCATAGACGATCCGCATGACCCGGCGCAGGGCGTCGGCGGGCAGGGCGTCCTCGGCGCGGTATTCCCAAGCGTAGCCGGCCCAGGCGGCCCAGGCGACGAGGCCGAGGATCAGCGCCGGCCAGCGCAGGCGGATGAAGCCCTCGCGCAGGGCCTCGGACCGGGCCGTCAGGAAGCCGAACAGGAAGGCGCTGAACGACAGGGCGTGGTTGTACCAGTCGTTGACCAGATCGTGGGTGATCTCGAACCGGAGGGCCAGATCCCAGCGGATCACAGCCAGAAAGACGATGGGCCAGATCAGCAGGCCCCAGCCCTTCAGGCCGCGCTCCAGCAGGTCGCCGAGGCCGCGCAGCCGCCCGAAGGTGAGCGCCAGCAGGCCAGCGAGGATCAGGCTGTAGACCAGCAGATAGGCCACGAACCACATATGGTTCCAGGTCGGGGTGATCAGGCAGCCGTCGGCGTCGCACCAGTTCCCCGAAGCCGTGGCGTAGCGAACCCAGAAGTCGGCGGTGAAGGCGTTGCGATAGGCGTCGGCCTGCGGCGCCAGCCGGCCGAGGGCCTCGACAATCTCGTAATAGCTCTGCGGCGGCACGATCACGAACATGGCGAACAGCAGCGGCGGCAGCAGCCTCAGGATCCGAGATCCGGCCAGCCGGCCGGCGCCGACCCGGCTGTCGCGGGCCAGGTTGTCAGCGAGGAAGCGCGTCGCCGCCCCCGAGACGAGGAACAGCAGGGTCAGCCGCCACGGACTGGTCAGCTGCATGATCGGTTCAAGCGCCGGAACCTCGTGGCTGGACTTCACGTGCCAGTCCCAAGGCACGTAGAACATGCCGACGTGGTAGAGAATCAGCAGCAGGAACGCCCCGACCCGGATCCAGTCGAGGTCGTAACGGCGGACGGAAACGGACGAGGGCGCGGATTCGGTCGTCATGCAAAAACCCATGCGTAAGGATCATCCGGACCGTGTCACCCCGCGCGGCGGAGCAACTCAAGCGTCCGGGGACGTTCGGCGTCCCGCCGGGGGCGATCGCGCGCCTCCGGTGACGAGCGGCGCGCCTTCCGTGACGAACGGCGGAGGACCGGGTCTCTTCCGGCGGGCGGACCGGCGCGACCTGTGGAGCGCTGGCCTGACCATCGCCGCCGTCGGCATGGCGGTGGTGATGGTCAACGCCCTGACCGCCCTGGCCGATCGTGAGGATCTGGATGTCTGGGAGCCCTGGGTCTGGGAAGGGTCCAGCATGGTCGGGGCGTTGCTCGCCCTGTGGATTCCCTGGCTGGCCGTCGCCCTGGCGCCGCCGGACGAGGCCCTCGCCGAGGGCTGGCGGCCCAAGGCGCGGTTCGTCGCCGCCCATCTGATCGGAGCCCTGGCCTATTCCATCCTCCACGTCGGAATCTTCGTGCTGTTGCGCGAAGCGGCCTATGCGGTGGCCGGCGCGCCCTACGATTTCGGCGACCGCTTCCTCTACGAGTTCCGGAAGGACGCCCTGACCTATTCGCTCTTCGTCAGCGTCTTCTGGGTGACGGCCTTCCTGCGCAGACGTCACGATGAGCCGGTGCGGCCGGTCAGTTTCGACATCCGCGACGGCGCCCGCATCCTGCGCGCGCCGCTGGGCGACATCCTCGCCGTCTCGTCGGCGGGCAACTATGTGGAATTCTGGCTGGCGGACGGCCGCCGGCCGCTGATGCGCACCACCCTGTCTGCCATCGAGACGGAACTGGAGCGGTTCGGTTTCGTGCGGGCGCACCGGTCGTGGCTGGTGAACGGAGCGCGGGTCACCGGGCTGGAGCCGGACGGATCGGGCGACTGGACCATCGAACTGGGCGAGGTTCGCGCGCCGCTGTCGCGCCGGTTCCCTGAGGCTCTGGCGCGACTGAAGGGTTAGTCGTGCGTAATCAAGCTATTACGACCTGTATCTCGCATCCGGATATAGGTCAGTAGCGACACGCCGATCAGAGCTGTGACGTACCAGAAATAGGCGCTCTCCATGCCTTCGCCCTTGAACCACAGGGCGGCGTATTCGGCCGTACCGCCGAACAGGGCGTTGGCTATGGCGTAGGGCAGGGCGACGCCCAGCGCGCGGATATGGGCCGGAAACAGCTCGGCCTTCACCACGGCGTTGATCGAGGTGTAGCCGCTGACGATGATCAGGGCGGACATGGCCAGCAGGAAGGCCATGAAGGGGCTCTCGACGCCTGCCAGCGCCGTCATGATCGGCACGGTGAACAGGACGCCCGCCACGCCGAAGGCGATCATCACCGGTCGTCTTCCGACCCGGTCCGACAGGGCTCCGATGGCGGGCTGCAGCAGCATGAAGACGAACAGGGCCGCGGCGCTGACCTCGGTCGCCGTCGCCTTGGAGAAGCCGCTCGTATTGACGAGGAATTTCTGCAGGTAGGTGGTGTAGGTATAGAAGGCGATGGTCCCGCCGGCGGTGAGGCCGAGGACCATCAGCGCCTCCTTCGGATGTTTCAGGATCAGCAGCAGGGCGCTGGATTTCGGCGCCTCGTCCGCATCGGTGGCGATGAAGGCCGAGGTCTCGTCCAGCCGCCGCCGCAGCCAGAATACGACCACCGCCAGCGCCGCCCCGATGAAGAAGGGAATGCGCCAGCCCCAGGCCGCCAGGTCGGTCTCGGCCATCGTCTTCTGCAGCACGATCAGCAGCAGCAGGGCCAGCAGCTGGCCGGAAATCAGGGTGACATACTGGAAGCTGGACCAGAAGCCGCGGTGCCTGGCCGTGGCCATCTCCGACAGATAGGTGGCCGAGGAGCCGTACTCTCCGCCGACGCTGAGCCCCTGCAGCATGCGGGCGAACAGCAGCATGGCCGGGGCGGCCAGGCCGATGGTCGCATAGCCGGGCGTGCAGGCGATGATCAGACTGCCGGTGCACATCAGGGTCACCGACAGGGTCAGCCCGGCCTTGCGGCCCCTGCGGTCTGAATAGACCCCCATGACCCAGGCCCCGACGGGGCGCATCAGGAAGCCGACGGCGAACACCGCCGCCGCGCTCAGCAACTGGGCCGTGCTGTCGCCCTTGGGGAAGAAGATCGGCGCGAAATAGACGGTGAAGGCGGCATAGGCGAACCAGTCGAACCATTCGACCAGGTTGCCCGCCGATCCGCCGATGATGTTCTTCAGTCTGCGGGCGGGAGTCATGGCTGACGTCATTGGGGCGGCGCTCATCGGCGGGGTTTCAGATTGGGCCAGGCCGTCCAGGTGCCGACCGCATAGGCGATGCCGTAGACGAGCACGATCAGCGAGCTCCACAGGATGAACGGCACCACATCAGCCCCGTTGATCACCAGCGCGGGGATCAGGGCCAGTCCGCGCAGCAGGTAGATGGCGCTGATCACGACCAGTCCGGTGCGCAACAGTGGAAGGCGGGGCAGGAGACCCGCGCCGGAAAAGGCGTAGGCCGCCCAGATCGCGAGGATGGCGGCGATGCCGAGAGTGATCAGGGTCGGTGTCATCGAGCCCTGCTCGGCCAGGGTCGCCATGGCCTCGCCGGCGCCGAAGAACCGGTACCAGGCAGGTCCGCCGATAATGCAGCCGATGTGCAGCACGGAAGCGGCGACGCTCAGCAGGCCGCCGATGATCAGGGCGGGATTTCGGGCCGGCTTCATGCGGGTCTCCGGTTTGAGGTTCGAACCCGCAGCGCTACGGCCATGGTCCAGACGGCGAGGGCGATCTCCACGACCCGCTGGGCCGCGCCGTACCATTCGAACGCCGGATGGATCAGCCAGATGGCCAGCGCAGCCGGGATCCCGCAGATCAGGCTGAGGCCGAACAGCCCGCGACCTTGCGGCCAGCCTCTCGCGGCGAACCCGACGACGAAGACGCCCGCGATCCCGCACAGATAGCCGATGCCCCCGAATACATCGTGCAGCAACGCTGCAGGGCTCAGGTCGGCGGTCGAGCACTCGAAGTCGCAGCGGAACACGCCCCCGAGCACCAGCCCGACACCATTCAGGGCGCTGAGGCCGAAGCCGATCACCGACAGGAGGCTGCGCGGAAACAGAACCGCACAGAGAAGCCAGAAGACCGTCAGCAAGGCGCCGGAGACGATGAAGGCGAGGCTGACGCCCGCGCTGGTCGGCGCGCCGGTCGCGCCGAGCTCGCTGATGTATTGCGTCAGGTGATCATAACCGGGGTAGGCCATGCCGCCCGCGATCGTGGCGGCGGCCAGCACCAGCAGACTGAGAACGCCGCATCCGAAGGCGATGTGTCTGATCACGCTGCTCCCCCCGTCGCTGACCCGCGGACGCTAGCCGGGTTCGCCCGGAGCGCCAAACCCGTCCAGCCGCTTGCCCATCCGCACCAGCGGTACGGGCGCGCCGCCGCGGTCGTCCTCGAACCGTTCGATCTCGACATAGCCGGCGGCGCGGTAGAGCGGCTCGCCGCCCATGGTGGCCACGAGTTCGGCGCGGTCATAGCCGGCAGCGCGGGCCGCGGCCTCGCAGAGCTCGAGGATCAGGCGACCGACCCCCCGGCGGACGAACTCCGGCGCGGTGTACATGGCGCGGATACGGGCGGCGTCGACGCCGGGCGTCAGCGGCGCCGGCATCCGGCCAGGCGTGTGGTCGCCGCCGTATTCAGTGATGCGCCCGCTCCAGCCGCCGCAGCCGGCGATCACGCCGTCCGCCTCGACGATGACATAGGTGCGGTCGGAGACGATCTGGCTGTCGATCCCCATCAGCTTGCGGCTGGCGACGATCTGGTCCGGCGTCAGGAAGGCGGCGAGCGGGCCCGCGATCGACCGGTCCATCAGCGCCACCAGAGCCGGGATGTCGGCTTCGGTGGCGATGCGGTGGGTGAAGTTCGTCACGCGTCCCGCTCGCGAGCCATATAGACGAGTTCGATACCCTCGTCCGAGACTCTTCGGTCAAACTCCTCGAATCCGAGAATCCAGTACAGGGCGATATGGCGCTCGCTCAGGGAGCCGGTGAAGAGCTCGAAACGCTTCACCGACGGCGGTGCATAGTCCTGTACCGCCTTGAC
Organism: Brevundimonas sp. UBA2388; assembly: GCA_002343425.1. Taxonomy (GTDB): domain Bacteria; phylum Pseudomonadota; class Alphaproteobacteria; order Caulobacterales; family Caulobacteraceae; genus Brevundimonas. Next base: position 17,181 of record DDSO01000003.1, on the reverse strand, counting down.
CAAACGGACGCCGAGGCCTGCACCCTCCCGATCCGGAGCCACCACCAGCCGCCCCATATGGCCGACGGTTCCTTCTATGCGGATCCGTGCGGATCCCACGATGCGATGTCCGTCGACCGCCGCCAGCACGATCTCCGACCGGATGGCCTCGGCCACCTCGTGAAGGGTTTCCAGAAGGGGCGGCAGGAAGGGATCGCGATACAGTTGGGCCGTGGTCACATAGGCGGCCCGCTGCAGCGTCAGGAGCTCCCCGGCGTCCGCCTCGACGGCCCTGCGCAGGACGACGGGCATGCGAGTCAGCCCCTCTGGAACGGATAGAAGCCGCCGCCGAGCCCGAGCAGGCCGGTCAGTTCATCCAGCGCGACGCGGCTCTCCTCCAGCAGGTCCGCCCCGGCGAGGTCGGCGGGCGTCAGCCGGTCGCGGTAGTGCCTGGCGCCCCAGGCCGACAGCCGCATGTGCAGGTCGTCGGTCAGCCGCATGGCGGGGTTGGTCGCCGCCTGTTCAGCCTCGGTCAACACCACGCGCAGGCGCAGGCAGGCCGGCCCGCCGCCGTTGCGCATCGACTGGCGTACATCGACGTACTCGACCTTGCCGATGGGCCCGTTGGAGGCGGCGAGCCGTTCGGCGACCGCATGGCTGCGCGGGTTGTCGCGCGTCTCGGTCGGGCAGATCAGGGTCAGGCGGTCCTCGCCGGGAATCTGCACCAGCATGGAGTTGAACAGATAGCTGGAGATCGCGTCGGCCAGGGGCAGGTCGGCGGACGAGACCTCGACGAAGACCGGCTCGAACCGGCCGTCTGCTGCGGCGCGGATGGCGGCTTTTGTGCCCGCCGTGTCCTCGAAGGCGAGGTCATGGAAGAACAGCGTCTCCAGGGCCCCGACGCAGACCACGTCATTGTGGAAGGTCCCGCCGGCGATGGCGGCCCGCGACTGACGGGCCAGCACCACGCCGGACGCGCCATGGCGAAGGGCGACGGCGTCGGAGGCCTCACGCGTCTGGCGGGCGGGGAAGGCGTCGGCCCAGGGTTCGAAGGCCTCGCGGCCCCAGACCAGCAGATTGACGCCCGGCTCGCCATGGTCGGCGCACAGGCGGACGTGGTTGGCCGCGCCCTCGTCGGCGAGATGGGCGACGGAGGGCAGGGCGTCGTGGACGGCGAACCGGGCCGGGTCAGGGAAGAGGGCGTCCAGCGACCGCTTTGTCTGTTCGTGTTCCAGCGAGCGATGCAGGTTGGTGACCAGATTGGCGGGGGTGAAATGCACCCGGCCGTCGGCGCTGTCGGCGCTGGGCGTCACCGTCGCGGCATTGGCCGCCCACATCGGCGAGGCCGAACAGGCCGCGGCGGCGAAGCTGGGCGCGTCCTTCCAGGCCTGTTCCAGTACGCGGGCGTCGGAGCCGGTGAAGCCGAGGCTGCGCAGAAAGGGGATGTTGGGCCGTTCGTGCGGCGGCAGGACGTACTGCGGCAGGCCGAGGTCGGCCAGCCGCTTCATCTTGTCGAGGCCCTGAAGGACGGCCGCGCGCGGGTTCGACGCCTCGCCCTTGTTCAGGCTGGACGCCAGATTGCCCGGCGACAGGCCCGCATAGGAGTGTGTCGGGCCGATCAGGCCGTCGGCATTGGCTTCGACGGCTGAGGTCATGCCTTCAGGCCCTTGATCTCGCTTTCAATATTCCTCACGGAGCCGGCCTCGAAACTCGCCACCGGATAGGCGCAGTAGTCGGCGGCGTAATAGGCCGAAGGCCGGTGATTGCCGCTGGCGCCGAGGCCGCCGAAGGGCATGTCGCCGGCGGCGCCGGTGGTCGGGCGGTTGAAATTGACCACGCCGGCGCGGATGCGGCGGATGAAGCGGTCCCAGTTGGCCGGGTCGTCGCTGACCAGACCCGCGGACAGGCCGTAGCGGGTGGCGTTGGCGGCGGCGATGGCGGCGTCGAAGCTGGCGACGCGGGTCACGGACAGGAAGGGGGCGAACATCTCCTCGTCGGGGACCTCCACGCCGGTGACGTCGATGATGGCGGGTTTGACGAAGGCGCCGGGCAGGTTGCCGACGGGGCCGGAGCCACGGATCACTTTCGCGCCCATGTCGATGCGGTCCTGCAGGGACTTCAGCGCAGCCTCCGCCGCCTTCACCGAGATCAACGGCCCGGCATAGGGCTCGGGGGTGGAGTTCCACGGCGCCAGGATCAGGCGATCGACCATGGCGTCGACGGCCGCGATGACGGCGTCCCCTTGCGGACCTTCGGGCACGATCAGGCGGCGGGCGCAGGAGCAGCGCTGGCCGGTGGTGACGAAGGCGGACTGGACAACGATGCCGGCCACAGCCTCGGCGTCGGCGGCGTCCCAGACCACCAGCGGATTATTGCCGCCCAGCTCCAGCGCCAGAATGACGTGCGGATCGTCGGCGAACTTCCGCCGGAAATGCGCCCCGGCGGCGCCCGAGCCGGTGAACATCAGGGCGTCGATGCCGCTGTCGAGCAGGGCCGCGCCGGTGTCGCGTCCGCCCTGGACGACATTGACCACGCCCTCGGGCAGGTCGGCTTCGGCGAAGGCCTCGGCCATCAGCTGGCCGATGAAAGGGGTCTCCTCCGACGGCTTGAACACGACCGTGTCGCCGGCCAGCAGGGCCGGAACGATGTGGCCGTTGGGCAGATGGCCGGGGAAGTTGAACGGGCCGAGCACCGCCGCCACGCCGTGCGGGCGATGGCGCAGGGTGGCGTGACCGAAACCGGTCTCGGCCGTGCGTTCGCCGGTGCGTTCGTCATAGGCGCGGATGGAGATGTCGACCTTGCCGGCCATGGCGCCGAGTTCGGCGGTGGTCTCCCACAGGGCCTTGCCGGTCTCGCGGCTGATCGCCTCGGCCAACTGCGGCGCGCGGGCCTTCAGCACGGCCTGATAGCGTTTGACGGCGTCGATGCGGTCCTGGCGCGCGCGGTCGGCCCAGTCGGGGAAGGCGGCGCGGGCGCGGTCGGCGGCGGCCTGTACTTCTGCGGCCGAGGCGGCAGCGCCCTCCCAGACGGTGTCGCCGGTGGCGGGGTCGATGGATTTGAAATGGGTCATGCTGTCGCTCAAGTCTTCACGCGCACCGTATCGCCCGCGCGCACTCTCAGCACGTCGGCGGTCTCGGTCGTCAGGGTCACCACATCGCCCTCGATGGCCGCGCGCTGGCGCACCGACCGGAAGCCGGAGGCGTTGTCTGTCGAGATCAGGGCGGGCAGCTCGGCTTCAACCTCAGCGGCCAGAGCGACGGCAAGGCTCCGCGCGTCACGCACAGTGCGGATGTTGTCGCGGTCGCAGGTGACGGTCGGGCCGGCGTCGAAGATGTCGACCAGACCATTGGGGCGGAAGCCCTCGCTCTCGAGCAGGGCCATGGCCGGCACGCCCTGCGGATGGACCTTGCCGATCACCGCCCGCGCCGGCTCGGGCAGCAGGTCGATATAGATCGGGTGGCGCGGGGCGAGGTCGAGGATGAACTGTTTGTCGGTCGAGCCGGTCATGCGGTCGGCCTCGTCGAAGTCCATGGGGAAGAATTTGTGCGCGACGTGATCCCAGAACGGGCAGGCGCCGTCGGGGGTGAAGACGCCGCGCAACTCGGCCAGGACGGTGTCGGCGAACAGGTCCGGCTCGGCGCCGATCAGCATGTAGCGCGACTGGCTGAGCAGCCGTCCCGCGCCGCCCTTGCGGCGGTCGGCCTTGAGGAACAGCGAGCCGACCTCGGTCCAGCCGGTGCACTCATTGACCAGCACGAGGGTCTTCTGTTCCAGCTTGATGCCCAGCGAGGGCGAGGACTGGGTGTTGGTCACGACGCGGAAGGAGAAGAAGGGCCGGTTCAGCCCGACCGCCGCCTTGACCGAGCCGATGCCGTCGACGTCGCCCGTTTCGGTCTCCTCGAGCATCAGCGTGTACCAGCGATGCCGGGGCTCGATCTTGCCGGCGAAGCTGTCGCGGCTCAGGTCGAGCCGCTCGGCCAGCTGGTCGGGGTCCTCGGGCAGGCTGGTGAAGCCGGGGCCGGACAGGATGGCCAGCTCCAGCAGGAAGTCGAGGTCGGCGGGGCCGGCGGGGCGGACGACGAGCATGGGAGTTACATCGTCTCCAGACGCAGGGCTTTGAGTTTCAGCGCATCGATCTCGCCCGAGGCGATCTTGCAGAGGATCAGGGCGCTGAGTTGCGCCCGCTCGACGAAGCTGGCGGGCCAGGCGAATTCCTGATCCGAATGGATATCGCCGCCCAGGACGCCGAGGGTGTCGATATTGGGCAGGCCGGCGGCGTGGAGGTTGTTGCCTTCACACACCCCGCCCGACGGCTTCCACCCAATGGGTTGTCCCAGCAGGGCGCCGGTCTCGCGCACGGCCTCGAACAGGGCCGTCTGGCTGGCGTCCATCGGCTTGGGCGCGCGGGTCATGCCGCCGTGCAGATCGAGGGTCAGGCCGGGGAAGGGGGGCTCGGTCGCGATCTGCCGCACGGTCTCCGAGATCCATGCCGAGGCCTGGGCGTCGGGAACGCGGACGTTGAATCGGACCACGGCGTTATCGGCGACGACGTTCAGCGCCCCGCCGCCGCTGATCTTTGCGACATTGACCGTGACGCCCTCGCGCTGGCCGTTGAGGGCGTGCAGGCGGGCGGCGATGATGGCAGCGCCGGCGACGGCATTGGCGCCCTCGTGGAAGGCGCGCCCGGCATGGGCGGCCTTGCCCGTGACGATAAGGTGGTAGTTGCCGCTGCCCTTGCGCGCTCCAGCGAGGGTTCCGTCCGACAGCGCCGGCTCATAGGTCATGCCGACATGGCCGCGCGCCCCCAGTTCGGCCAGCAGGGGGGCGGAGGCGGGCGAGCCGATCTCCTCGTCCGGCGACAGCAGCACGGTCCAGCCGACGCGCGCGCGATCGGGATGCGTCTCGAAGGCTTCGAGCGCCGCGAGCATCACCGAAATCCCGCCCTTCATGTCGGCGATGCCGGGACCGTTGAGGGCGCCGTCGGCCCGGGTTGTCACCGTCTGGAACGGGCTCTCGGCCGGGAAGACGGTGTCATAGTGGCCGGTCAGCACGACCTGGAGCGGAGCGTCGGGCCGGGCGGTGATCTTCAGGGCGTCGGCATGGGCCTCGGTCCGCACCGTGCCGTCGTCGGCGACAGTGGTGGAAGCCCGGGTCGGGATGCGCACCACCTCGGCCGGCAGGCGTCGCGCCTCGGCTTCAAGCACCGCCAGAACATGCGCCAGACCGCTCGCATTCCGGCTGCCGGAATTGAGGTTCGCCCACTCAACCGCGCGACCGACGATGGCGGTCTCGCGCGCCGCGACATGGTCGAGCACGATCTGGTCGGAGGGCAGAATCTGCATGCGGCGGAACCCTAGCCGTCCGGGGCGGAAAGGTGAAGGCGAGCCATGGGTTTCGCCTCGGGCGCGAGCGGGCTAGGCTTCAATCATCTTCAAGGGAGGGACTACCCAAATGACTGACTGGATCAAGGCGTCAAACCCGAGCGCGCCGATCACCACCGAGGCTGAAGCGATCGGGGCCGCCCGGGCGAGCGCCCTGGCGATCTTCCTCGGCGTGATCTGGGGCGGCGTCGGCGTCGCCCTGCTGATGACCAGCGGCTCCGCCGAGATCGAGGCGGCTATGGCCCAGGCTTCGGCCGATACGCCGGAAATGGCCGGCATGGGCGGAGCGATGGTGCAAATCGCCATGTGGAGCGCGATCGGCCTCTGCGTGATTCAGCTGGTTCTGGGCCTGGTCCAATGGGCCAAGCCGAATATTGTGATCCCGATCATCTTCGCGATCCTGGTCGCTTTTGGTCTCGTGTCCGGCGTGTTCGGACTGATGATGGCCGGTCAGGAAGGCATGCCTGAAACCGCAGCGGCTCCGAACTGGCAGGTCTACGTCGGCTTCGTGATTCTGGTCGTCCAGTTGGTCATGCACATCGCCGGGATCCGCGGAGCGCGTGCGCTCGACAGGATCCGTATGGCGGCCGCCCAGTAGGGCGGATCGCCGGTTCGGGCGTCGGTCCTCGCGGCCGGCGCCCGGCTCGCGCGACTGACGGCGCCAGCGGATCGACAGACTGGCCTCGCCCTGTCCGCCGAATTTCGAACTGACGGTCAGGTTGCGGCGCACCTGCCATTCGACATTGACCGCCGCCCCGTTCTCGCCGCCGCCGATAATCTCCAGATAGACGTCGTCGGTGATGTAGCGGCCGCCGGCGACCGTCAGGCTCGAGGCCTCGCCGCCAAATGACAGCCGGTCCAGCCCGGCCAGTTCCCGCAGATTCCCGATCACGTCGAAACCGCCGCCGCCGGCCAGCGCCGCCACGCCCGCGGCCAGCTGGGCCGCCTCGAAGGCGGACAGCTGGGACGCCGAGCGTCCGAACAGCACCTGGGACAGGATCTCGTCCTGGGGCAGGGCCGGGGTCGAGGTCAGGACGATCTCGGGCCGCGCGGCTGTCCCCGTGACGCGGATGGTGGCGGTCAGGGCGGGGTCATCACGCGTGGCGGTCAGGTTCAGCCGGATCTGCTCCGGATTGGTCGACAGGGTCACCGTGCCGCGCTCGTCGAAGACGAACCGCTTGCCCGCAAAATCATAGTCGCCGCGCACGACCCGGGCCGTGCCGCTCAGGGTCGGCCGGGCGATGGTGCCGGTCACACGGGCGTTGACGTTCATCTCGACGTTCAGGCCGCGGCCGATGACCCGGACGTCGCCGCCGGGCGAACGCAGGGCGATATCGAGACCGAACTGCAGGCCGCGCTGGCGGTTCTGTTCCTCTTCGGGCACGTCGCCGCCGGGCCGGTTGATCTCGATCACATCCATGCGGACGATCCCGTTCGATCCGGGCGGATTGGCCTGGATGCGCGCCTCGTCGATGTCCATCTCGCCGCTCAGGGTGATGTTGCCTTCCGTCCCGCGAGTCACGGTCAGCAGGCCGGATGCCTTGGCTTCGGCGATGTCATTGTCGATGATGCGGAAGCGGTTGAGGAGCAGCTGGAAGCTGGATCCGGAGCCTTCTTTCAGACCGATCCGCCCGTTGCCGCTGACCGACCCGCCCGAGCCGTCGACGGCGCTGAAGCGCTCGACCAGACCGGTGGTGTCGTCGAAGCGGCTGGCGAGCGCGACATTGTCGAGGCGGACGCCCGTGGCGCTGTCGCGGAAACTGCCCTGTTGAAGGTCCAGCCGTCCGTTGAGGCGCGGCTCGGCCATCGTTCCGGCGATGGTGGCGCGGGCGTTGATCTGGCCGGTGAGCGAGCGCTCGCCGCCCGCCAGCAGGTCCCAGATCGGCTGGATCTGACCCTGGATCGAGATTTCGCCCGACATGGCGCGGGTCCGCACAATGGCCAGCCGCAGCGGGGCCGCGGACGCCTCGACGGGCAGGGTGAGGTCGGCGACCGCCCGGACTTCGTCGCCATCGACGGCGTTCGCCTGGATACGCAGGGTGTTGTTGACCAGCAGGGCGTTCAGCGTGCCGTCGACGGCGATCCCGCGTGGCGCGTCGATGCTGCGAATATCGTCGAGGGTGACATTGGCCGAGCCCGAAAGATCCTCGCCCGCCCCGCGCAGCGACAGCCGGCCAGTCACCCGTCCGCGCATGTCCTGGATCAGCGAGCCGAGATCGACGCTGGTCAGATTGGCCTCGATGATGGCGGCCCGGGAATCCTGGCGCAGTTCACCCAGCAGGACGCCGCCGCCGATGCCCAGATCGACCCGCGCGACGCGGCCGTCGCCGGACAGGGCGATGACGGCTGGGTTGCGGGTGGTGAAGGCGATCTCACGCACCCGTCCGCCGCCCTCGAGAACGACCGTCTGGGCCGGCCCGTTGCGGGAGTAGACGCCGGCGCCGTCGAACGACACAGGCGTGGTCCCGCCGACGTCGGCCTTGAGCGTGAAGGGCAGGCGCTCCAGCGTGCCGCGGCCGTTCAGATCGAGGCTGCGGACGACCCAGGTCGAACCCGCAAGCCGCACATTGCGACCCGTCACATTGAGGATCGCCGTCTCGGCTCCGGCGCCGTCCGTCAGACGTATCCGGCCGTCCGCCGTGCCTGACGCCAGGAAGGCCCCCGGGCGGGCGGTAAAGGTAAGGTCCGCGCTGGAGGGGATGTTGTTCGACAGGTCGATGGCCCCCTGGGCCGTCACCCCGCCCGCGTTCAGGTCCACCTCTGTCAGCCGCAACCGGTCTCCGCCCAGGAAGAAGTTTCCGCTGGCCCTGGCCCGCCCGTAGTTCGATCCGGCGGTCAGTGCGATCCGCCCGTCCGACGCGTCGGGGCCGCGCCGGAAACTGAGGACCATGCCGGCGTCGGTCAGGACGAGGGCTCCGGCGCTGACCTTGCCGAAGGTCGCGGTCAGGTCGGCGCGCGGCTCCGCGAGCGTCCCCGTCAGCGCGCCCTCGCCGGTCATGGCGCCGTCGACGGCCACGGGACCGACGCCGAACGGCCCGGTGGCGTTCCAGTCCAGCGAGAGGCGCAGCCGCCCGTCGCTCTCGATCAGACCCCGGGCAGCGGCCGAGCCCTGGGCGCCGGTCAGCTGCGCCCGCTCTACCGCGATGCGACCCTCATCCAGCGCGCCGGTCAGTTGCAGGCGGGGCGTCGCGCCGAGCAGACGATCCAGCTCGTCCAACCCGATGGACAGCCCCCGGCCGCGCCCGTCGAACGTCAGCTGCCAGGGCGCCCCTGCGCGTGACGTCGAGGCGGAGATCGGCCCGCCGAAACGCCCTCGCGCGCCCTCGCGCAGCCGGGCGGCATCGGTGATCTCGGCTCGGCCGCGGAAGCCGAGCGCGCCGACGAGGTTTCGTCCGCCGGACCCCGTCACGGTGAGGGCCTGGCCGGTCAGATCGATCCGCTCCAGCAGGAGGGCCCCATCCGCCTGACGAAGCGCCTCGAACGACAGGCGCGGCGAGGCGCCCAGAAGGCCTCCGAACAGCCCGGCGCTGGACCCGCCGGCGACCTGGAGGTCGCCGTCCAGATCCAGGCGTCCCTGCCTGACCTGAATATTCAGCGGTCCGCGGATTCGCTGCGCCCGGTAACTCGCGACGTCTGCGGCGATCAGATCGACAGACCCCTCCAGGCGCCACTGCGCGGCATCGCCCCGGAAAACACCGCGATAGGCCGCCGGGCCGCCGACTTGCTGACCGACCAGTCGGGTCAGCGAGCGGGTCGAAACGTCGAGCGTGATTCCGTCCGGGCTGCTCTGGTCCCTGATCCGGATCTCGCCGCTGGCTCGGGAATCGAGGTTGTCGGCGATCAGCCGCCAGCCGACGCCGATCCGGCCGTCGTCGTCGCTGTCGCCTGATGTCGCGAGGCCGAACCGCACGGTGCGGCCGATCCGCTCGGCAAACGGCGCCAGCAGGTCGGAGCCCGAGAAGTCCGCAAAGCCCGAAATCCGCGTCCGGGTCTCGCCATAGCGGCCCTTGATCACCAGCGGCACAAACTCGCCGGTGCGCACGACCGCGTCGACGACCTCGCCGTTGACGACCGCCGTGGCGAAGAAGGGCTGATCGGGGGAATACCCCAGGGCTCCGGCCAGGGGCCCGCCGCGCGCCTCATTGGCTCGCAGGTTCAGCCGCAGATCCTCAAGGCTGTCTCCAATGGTCGCATCGAGGCGCAGGTAGTCGCCCGGCCGGCTGTTGCTGACGGCGTTGACGGCGGCTGTCTTGGCGCCCTTGCGCGGCACATTGGCCTCGCCTGACAGCCTCCACAGCCCGTACTCCTTGCTGAAGCCTTCGAGGAGTTCCACGTCCGCAGCGAACCGGTCGATATCAATGGAAAGCGGCTGTGGACCCGGCGGCTCGGTCGAGGCTTCCACCTCGGGGCGACGGATCAACCGGATGACCTCAGCCTCGATCTCGGTGGCGTGGAAGCGGCGGGTGATCAGCGGCCACCAGTCCCAGTCGACGCGGACCTTGCGCGCTTCCAGCCAGACACCCTCGGCGTCAGTGACGGTGACGCGGTCGATGGTGAAGTCGTCGAACAGGTCGCCGCGCACGCCCTCGACATTGATCCGGCCATAGCGGCCCAGCTTCTTGCCGGCGACGAAACTGGTCACCAGCCCCCGGCCGGAGTCAGACAGCAGATACATCCGCCCGCCGACCGCGACGACAATCAGCAGGGCGGCGAGTACCGCCGCGGCCATGCCGCCGAAGAAGGCGGCGGCCTGCAGCCGCGTGCGCTTCTTTTTCGCCACTTCGGCCGGCGTGTCAGGCGCGTCGTCGGGGGGAGGGGCGGCGTCCGTCAAAACGCCTGTCCGATGCTGACATAGATCTGGAAGTCGGCGTCGCCGTCGCGACGGTCCAGCGGGACGGCGATGTCGGCCCGGATCGGGCCGAACGGCAGCTTGTAGCGCACCCCGACCCCGGCGCCGTAGCGCAGGTTGTTGAAGTTGGGCGTCTCCTGGAAGCCGATCGCGCCCGCGTCGAGGAAGGCGACGGCCTGAAAGTTGCGCCAGACGTCGCGCCGGATCTCGATCGAGGTCTCGAACAGGCTCAGGCCGCCGCGCGGGGTGTTGTCGGGCAGGCGCGGCCCGACGCCCTGATATTCGAACCCGCGCACCGAGCCGCCGCCGCCCGAATAGAACAGGCGGTCGGACGGGACGGTCAGTTCCTGACCGCCAAAGATTGAGCCTATCCGCACGCGTCCCGCCAGCACCGTCCGGTCGCGGTCCTGCAGCGGCAGATAGGCGGTGGCCTGCGCCTCGGTCCGCAGGAACAGCACCGAGTCCTCGCCGGTCACGGCCGTGGGCTGGGCCGAAACGGTGAGCCGCCATCCGGTTGTAGGATCGAGGGGGTCGTTTGACCGGTCCAGATAGGCGCTGCCTCGCGCCGTCAGGATGACCAGATCGCGGTCGAAATTGACCGGCAGCCGCGTCACCGGATCGAACCGGTTCTCGTCGTACTGACCCGCATCAAGGCCGACGCCGTAGCTCGCCCAGGAGGTTTTTCCGATCCGCTGCTGCAGATCAGCGGCGAGGGCGACCGCGGTCCGGCGATAGGCGTCGGTGTCCTCGTTCAGGAGGGCTCCGGACAGCCTCAGGGTCTCGCCCGGCCGGCGCCAGTGCGGCAGGCTCAGGGTGGTGCCCAGTCGGCTGTCGACGTCGGCGGCGCGGGCCTGCCAGACCAGGGTGTCGGCGCGGCCGAACCGGTTGTGCCAGGTCCAGATCAGGTCCAGGCCCGACCCTTCGGCGGTCGAGAAGGTCGCCCCGGCCTCAAGGATGCGGCGCGGACGGTCGGTCAGGGTGACGATGACGGGGCGGTTGCCGTCCGCATTGGTCTGGTCCGTCGGCGCCAGGGCCACCCCGACACCGTCATAAACCCCGGTTTCCAGAAGCCGGCGCTCCAGCTCGGCCACGTCCTCGGGGTCGTACACCTCGCCTTCGGACCAGGGCGCAAGGCCGGCGACCCAGCCGGGATTCGTCGGGCCGCGGGTTTCCAGGCGCACGCCGTCCAGCCGGACCAGCGGTCCCGGGGCGATGCGAAAACTGGGCTGGACCGTAAAGGCGGCATGATCGACCACAACCCGGCGGGGCTGGGCCGCTGCATCGGCATAACCCCGGCGGGTCAGGCCGGCGATGATCCGGCCCTCGGCAGAGATGATGTCGCCTGCGCGCCCCGGCTGGCCGGGGGTCAGGCCGATTTCGCCACGCACCGTCGTATCGGTGTCCGCGTCGGGCGACGGATCGGCCCAGAGCACCTGGACCTCGCCCAGTTCAAAGCGGCGACCCGGGGTGACGTTGACGATGGCGACCGGCGTCTCTTCTCCCTCGACGATGTCCTCGAGCACGGGCTGATAATAGCCTTCCGACCGCAAGAGAGCCTCTGCGGCCTCCAGCGCGCCGCGTGCCCGACGCCGGGCCTCGAACCGGTTGGAAGGAGGGTCATCGACCTCGCCGATGGCGCGGACCAGTTGAGCGCGCAGCTCCGCATCCATCTCGCCGCGGACTTGCGCGCGCGGGTCGGCCGTCGCGGCGGAGGCCAGCAAGATAGCGCCCGCCGTGCCGATGAGAAACAGGGCGGGCCTTGGCGTCAAACTGGAACCTTCGTCAGGGCGCGAACATCGACGCCGTCGCATCCCGCCGTGGCGCCGATGAGGCGGCGACCGGGATCAATAGAAGAGGGTTTCGCTTTCCGGCTGGACCGATTCCTCGGACGACCGCTTCTCGGAAGGCAGGGTGGTCGAGTCCGTCGGCGACGTATTGACGGCGCCCGGCGCCGCGACGGGCACGCCGGCGTCTTCGGCGACGGGCGCGACCGGCGCCTCCATCGGCGCCTCGGCGGTCTCCGAATCATAGTTGTTCGGGTCATCGCAGGCGGCGACGCCAAAGGCAGTCGACAGGGCCAGAATGGCGATCAGGCGTTTCATCAGCAGCATCTCCCCCGCAACGGCCTTCCAACGCGTGGCCGGTTCGCCTGTTCCATAACCCCGAACGCGCGCGTGGTCACCACGCCGGCAACCAATCCTTTCAGAATTTGGCGTAGGCTGAAATCAGAGGGGATCGAATGACTGTCACCGCCTATGCCATGGTGTCGCTGGTACGATACCGGGAACTCAAGACACGGATCGCCCTGGCGGCCTTTATCGGCTGCACCGCCTGGTTTGTGGTGCCCTCCATCTGGCCGCCTGTCTGGTTCGCGGCCGTTCTGGTTACGCAGGCCCTGGACTGGGCTGTGTTCAGGCGGTTCCGTCTTCGGCAGGATTGGCAGCCGGATCGGCTTTATGTGGTGCTCTGCTGCGCCACGACGGTGCTCAGCGTCGCCGTCTATGCGGCCATGAGCGCCTATATGTGGTTCTACGGCGGGGATGTCGGCCGTGTGTTCGCCATGGTCCAGTGCGCCGGCGGTCTCCTGCACGTCAGCCTGCACATGCACCATGCAAGGCCGATCCTGATTTCGGCGGTGGCGCCTCATGCGACCTATTTTCTGGGCCTGCCCGTGTTCACCGCGATCTCAAGCCAGAACTGGCAAGAGCTGCTCGTCGCCATCGGCTGCATCCTCTATATGAGCCACCTGGTTGTGACAGTGCGGCAAAGCTCATCGACGACCGGCGCCCTCAAATCCGCCCGGGACGCCGAACAGAGCGCCCGCCGCAAGGCCGAGGTGGCCAGCGCCGCCAAATCGGACTTCCTCGCGGTTGTCAGCCACGAGATCCGCACGCCGCTGAACGCGCTGCTCGGAGTCGCCGAGCTGCTCGCGCAGACCGAACTCNNCGCACGCCGATGAATGCGGTGATCTCCGCCGCCAACCTGCTCCGCCGCACCCGTCTGGACAGCCAGCAGCGTGAACATGTCTCGATGCTGATCGATGCGGGCGACGTCCTCATGGGCCTGCTCAACGACGTGCTCGACTTCTCGAAGATCGAGGCCGGCAAGATGGAGCTGGAGAGCGCCGACATGATCGTGCGCGATCGGCTGTCGACAGTCGTCCGCCTGTGGGAGCCGCGCGCCCTGGCCAACGGAGTCCGGCTCAAGGTCCGGGTCGCGCCCGATGTGCCCGTCGCCGTGCGGACCGATCCGCTTCGGGTGCAACAGATTCTGTTCAACCTGATGTCCAATGCGGTGAAATTCACCCATGAGGGCGAAATCCGGATTGAGGCCAGCTGGACGGACGGCCGCCTGAACATGGCGGTTTCCGACACCGGCTGCGGCATTCCCGCCGATCGGCTGGGCCAGATCTTCAACAGTTTCGAACAGGCGGACGTCGGCACGACCCGGCGCTACGGCGGCACAGGCCTCGGTCTGGCGATCAGCCGCAAGCTGGCCGAGTTGATGGGCGGTTCGTTGTCCGTCCAGAGCGTGGACGGCGAGGGCTCGACCTTCATCCTCAGCCTGCCGATGACCCCGGTCGAGAATGCGCCTGCCCAGCCCGGTCGTGCGCTGGAAACAAGCGGGTCTCTGGTGGGCCGTTCGATTCTGGCCGCTGACGACCACGAGGTGAACCGCCGTATCCTGCAACTGCTGCTGGAGCCGCACGGCTGCCGCCTGACCCTGGTCGAGAACGGCGCCGAGGCGCTGGAGGCGGCGTCTGGTCAGCGGTTCGACGCCATTCTGATGGATATGCAGATGCCTGTGATGGACGGACTCGAGGCGACACGCCGGATCCGGGCCGGCGAGATCAACGGCGACACGCCGGTCATCGCCCTGACGGCCAACGCGCTCGACGTGCACCGCGCCGCCTGGGACGCGGCCGGCGTTCACGCCTTCCTGACCAAGCCCATCGATCCCGTCATGCTGGCGTCCACGCTTGCCGAGGCCTGCGCCATCGAGCGGCCCCGTGCGGAGGCTGCGGTCGCCTGACCGTCAGCTCCAGCGGTTGCGGGCTTCGTCCAGCGACAGGGCCGCCGCCTCCGCCACGGGCTCCGCAAGTGTTCCGTCGAACCGGGGCGCGGGCGCGGCCTGAGTGACCCCTTGTTCGACGAAGGCGCCACGCGCTGCGTTATGCGGATGACGGGCCGCCTCGGCCATGGTCAGCACCGGGGTGACGCAGGCGTCCGTGCTCTCGAAATGCGCCGCCCAGTCGTCCCGGTCGCGCGTGGCGAAGATCGCCTCGAACCTTGAGTGCAGCGCCGGCCAGCCACCGATGTCGAACTGCGGCGCGGTCTCCGGCGACAATCCAAGACCGGAGATCAGGGCGGCGTAGAATTGCGGCTCCAACGCCCCCACGGCGACGAACCGGCCGTCGCTGCAGGCGTAGCAGCGATAGAACGGCGCTCCGCCGTCCAGCAGATTGGCACCGCGCGTCTCGCTCCACAGGCCGCGCGCGCCCAGGGCCTGGAACAGGCTCATCAACAGGGCGGAGCCGTCGGTCATGGCGGCGTCCACGATCCGGCCCTTGCCCGTGGTCTTCGCCTCAAGCAGGGCGGCGAGCACGCCGGTGACCAGCATCATCGCCCCGCCGCCATAGTCGCCGACCAGATTCAGCGGCGCCCGCGGCGGCCGGTCGGGCTCTCCCATGGCGTGGAGGGCGCCGCTGAGGGCGATGTAGTTGATGTCATGGCCCACCTGTCGCGCCATCGGGCCCGTCTGACCCCAGCCGGTGATCCGGCCGTACACCAGCCTTCGGTTCCGGCCGGCGCAGACGTCGGGCCCCAGCCCCAGCCGCTCCATAACCCCGGGACGGAAACCCTCGATCAGGGCGTCCGCCGCTCCGACCAGGTCCAGCACCGCCTCAAGGTCGGCGGGATTCTTGAGATTGACGCCGACGGCCGCGCGCCCCCGGTGCAGCACGGCACCGCCGACCTCGCTGAAGGCTGGCGTTCCGGCGTCAGCGCTGCGGCTGAGGCGCAGGACGTCTGCTCCAAGGTCGGCCAGAACCATGCCCGCGAAGGTGACTGGCCCCAGGCCGTCGAACTCGAGGATGCGCAGGCCGGACAGCGGTTTCATGGTCACTGCCTATCCTCAGCACGCCCGCGCGTCGAGCCAGCCCTTGACCCCGACGACGGTTTGCAACAGAAGGCGCGTCGCCGGGCCGCAAATGGGTCCGGCGTGGTATGCGCCCTTAGCTCAGTTGGTTAGAGCATCTGACTTTTAATCAGAGGGTCCTCGGTTCGAGCCCGAGAGGGCGTACCAACCCTTCCTGCCGGTGTATTGATTGCGGCCTCAGCCCTTGGGCTTGGGTTTCCGGGCCCGGCAATTCTTGCAGACAAGCGTACCCGGCTTGCTACGGCTGTAGCGAAAGCGGTGCTTGCAGCGAAGCTGTTTGAGCCATGCCTCCAGACGCTGAATCATTGCGTTGGTCACACCGGTCGTTGAAATGTGTGCAACCTCTATATGGTAAAGCTTGCCTCGTCGAATCCCGGCCCATGCTTCCGCTATGGCCCGCGCCGTGATTGAAGGAGGGATGCGCGCCGCCGGTCTGATCCTCGCCCTTTGTATTCCCCTGTCAGCCTGCGGCGCGGTCGCGGGAGGTGCGCAGCAGTTTGGAGCCGGACTGGGAGCCGCGGCCACTGCGCCGCTGGACGACCTGAATCTCCGCCGACAGTACATTCCAACGGTCCTGCTGCAGGCCGAGGCCAATCCCTATGACCTGCGCAATTTGAATCAGTGCGCCACCATCGGGGCCGAAATCGCCCGGTTGAACGAGGCCCTCGGCCCCGACACGGACGAGCCGCCGGCCCCGGACGGCTCATTCCTCAGCGAACGGGCGGCGGATGCGGCCTCGGCGGCGGCGCTGGACGCCATTCGCGACGCCGTGACCGACTTCATCCCGGGGCGCAGCTGGATTCGTCGCCTGTCCGGGGCCGAACAGCACAGCCGCCACGTCCAGTCGGCCATCCAGGCCGGCCGGATGCGGCGGGCCTTCCTGAAGGGAACCGGAATGCAGCGGAACTGCGCCCCGCCGGCGGCGCCGAGCT
The DNA here is from genome assembly GCA_002343425.1 of Brevundimonas sp. UBA2388. Taxonomy (GTDB): domain Bacteria; phylum Pseudomonadota; class Alphaproteobacteria; order Caulobacterales; family Caulobacteraceae; genus Brevundimonas. The sequence goes on along the minus strand of DDSO01000003.1, from coordinate 883 downwards.
GGTTCCGGCCGCGGGCCCGCAGCCAGCGCTAGTGCTGGTTGTTGGACGTGTGCCGGGCGTGGAAGTCGCGCCGGAAGGCCTCGAACCGTCCGTGGGCGATGGCCTCCCGCATGGCCGCCGTCAGGGCCTGGAAGAAGGCGATGTTGTGCCAGGACAGAAGGACCTGACCGAGGATTTCGTCGGACCGCACCAGGTGGTGAAGGTAGGCCTTCGAATAGTCGCGGCTGGCCGGGCAGTCGCTGTCCTCGTCGAGCGGGCTGTCGTCCTCGGCGAAGCGGGCGTTCTTCATGTTGATGGCGCCGTCCCACGTCCAGGCCTGGCCGTGACGTCCTGATCGCGTCGGCAGCACGCAGTCGAACATGTCGACGCCGCGGGCGACAGCCTCGACCAGGTCAATCGGCTTGCCGACTCCCATCAGGTAGCGCGGCCGGTCGGCGGGCAGCATGGCCGGGGCGTAGTCCAGCACGTCGATCATGCCCTGATGGCCCTCGCCGACCGCGAGGCCTCCGATCGCGTAGCCGTCAAACCCCGTCTCGATCAGCCTCTCGGACGATTCCCGACGCAGGTCCTGGAATGTGGAACCCTGCTGGATGCCGAACAGGGCCTGGGTTTCGCGATCGCCGAACGCCGCCTTGGATCGCGCGCCCCAGCGGGCAGACAGCTCCATCCCTTCCCGCGCACGCCGTTCCTCCGTCGGCCAGGCGACGCATTCGTCGAGCTGCATGACGATGTCGCTGCCCAGCAGGTCGGCCTGGATCTCGATCGAGCGTTCCGGCGTCAGGACGTGCTTTGAGCCGTCCAGGTGACTGGCGAAGGTCACCGCCTCTTCCGTCACCTTGCTGATCCCGGACAGGCTCATGACCTGGAAGCCGCCGCTGTCGGT
>DDSO01000005.1:297-9656 GCA_002343425.1 Brevundimonas sp. UBA2388 | reverse complement strand
CGGCTCCAGCTCCTCGCCCTGGCCCAGGTCGGCGGTGAAGGTCACGACCTCCGCGCCGTATTCGGTCTGCAGCCATTTCAGGATGATGGAGGTGTCGAGACCGCCCGAATAGGCGAGGACGACCTTCTTGGGCGCGGACTGGGTCATGGCTGGTCTTTCGGCGAACGCGGGGAGGCGTTTGGGACGTGTGCGCGCGCTTAAAGGACCAGACGCCCCGCGATGCAAGGGCGGGAATGCGGCAGGGTCAGTCTATCGGGAATGAGCCGCGGCGGCGGCGAAGGGCCGATATGTTCTTTCGGACCGACCGGAAGCCGACAGTCAGAAAATAGAAGCTCAGAAGCAACAGAACGACGCCCGACAGTGAATCCTGCATGGGCATGGACCGGACGTCCCACGTTTCGCGCTGAACCACCGCCTGCCAGCCGAGCAGGACCGGGAAGGCCGCACTCAGGACGCAGACCATTACGCCGTTCAGAATCCCGGCGGCGATGTCCTCGACGGTCTCGGTCTCTTCAGCCATGGCCGGAGACTAGCAGCCGCGACACGCGCGGCAACAGCGGGTCGGGCTAGCCCCAGGGCCCGCGAGGCTGAGACGGCGTGGACGGCACGCTGGTCGAGACCGGAGAGTCGACGAAAGCCGCGCGGCGCGGCGCCATACCCATTCTGGTTCCCAGCTCCATCAGCGCCTTCACCCGGTTGCCGGTCGCCGGATGGGTCGAGAACAGGTTGTCGGCGCCGCGGCCGGCCAGCGGATTGATGATGAACAGCTGGCCCGAGGCCGGATTGCGTTCGGCGGTCGTGTTGACGATCTGGCGGGCATGGCCGTCGATCTTCTGCAGGGCCGAGGCGAGGGATTGCGGATCGCCGGCGATCTCGGCGCCGACACGGTCGGCCTCATATTCGCGCGATCGGCTGATGGCCATCTGGACAAGTCCGGCGGCCATGGGCGCCAGGATCATCAGGGCCAGGGTTCCGATGATGCCGCCAGGACGTTCCTCGTCCTGGTTTCCGCCGCCGAAGAACAGCGCGAAATTGGCCAGGGCCGCGATGGCGCCGGCGACCGTCGCGGTCACTGTCATCGTCAGGGTGTCGCGGTTCTTCACATGGGCCAGCTCATGGGCCATTACCCCGCGGATCTCCTCGCGGGTCAGCATGTCGAGCAGGCCCGTGGTGGCGCAGACGGCGGCATTCTCCGGGTTCCGGCCGGTGGCGAAGGCGTTGGGCTGGTCGTTGGGGATGATGGCGATCACCGGCCGCGGCAGGCCCGCGTCGCGCGCCATCTGAACCACATCGGCGACATAGGTGCGGACCACGGCGTTGGGGTGATGCTCATCGACCGGCTGGGCCCGGTACATCTTCATCACGATCTTGTCGGCGTTCCAGTAGCTGAACAGGTTCATCCCGCCGGCGAACACCAGGGCGATCAGCATGCCGGTCGGCCCGCCGATCAGATAGCCGAGGCCGACGAAGAGGGCGGTCAGGGCCGCCAGCAGGGTGAAGGTCTTGAGGTGGTTCATGGTCCGGAATTTTCGATCGCAACTGGCGCATGAGGGGCGAACACATCATGTGTGCGGATCAACGCCCAGGCTCAAGGCGAGGCCGCTGTGACCGATCATCCCACCCCCGACGAAACCCCGACGCCGGCCTTCAACGCCGATGTGCCGAACGCCACCCCGGAGCGGCCCCTGACCGAGGCCGCGCGCCGCGCCCTGCTGGAGGCCGCCGAACGCCGCATGGCCGGGGGCGGGACCGATCTGCCGACCGAACACGGCGGCCCGCGAGGCCCCGAGCCGACCCGCTACGGCGACTGGGAGAAGAAGGGTCTGGCGGTCGATTTCTGACCGCGGAGAACAAAGGCCGGCGAACGGTGTTAACCTGGGTGTTCCAGGAGACACCTCGATGATCCGCACCCTCGCCGCCGCGGCAGCCCTCGCCACCCTCGCTCTCGCCGGTGCCGCCTCGGCCCAGACCTGGGGCCAGCCGATCTATCTCAATGCCTACGGCCGGCCGGTTGGCGGCAGTCCCTTGTCCGAGGTCGAGACCCGTTCCTATGTCGGGACCGGCCTTTGGGCGGACGGCTATTCGGACCGGCCGCAGGTCTATGTGCCCGCGCCGGGATACGGCCAGGGGTATGGCTACAGCCATGGCCGGGATCGCTACGGCCACGGTTACGGCCGGGGACACAGCGACCACGGCTACCGTCGACAAGACCCGCCGTCGCGGCCCGCCTATCGCGACGAATGGGGCTACAACGACGATCGGTCGCCCTCATCGCGGCGGTGGTCGGACGACGGGCGCTCGCGGCGCCGCGACCGGGATTGCGGGTGCTCAGAGGTTTATCTTTACGACCGCTGAGGGGCGTTGTTGCGACCCGAAAGGTTAATTTGAGGGCCTGTCGGGGAAAGTCGGGCGCGGACTTTCGCCCGCTCGGTGCAATCTGAACCCTTTATATTCCAGACGCTTACAACGGCTCCACATCGGAGTCGGCGTCATGCGAATGATTAACCTTGCGGCAGTCGCCGCTCTTGCGATCCTGGCGGCCAGCCCCGCCTTCGCCGGCGACCGGCGCGGCGGTGGCCATCCGGGGAGCGGCGGAGGCTGCGGCAGCAGCTGCGGCGGCGGCGGGCATCGGCCGCCGCCCGCGCCTCCGCCCCATACGCCGCCCCCGCCTCACGGCGGCGGCTTCAACAGCAACATCAATGTGAACGTCAACGCCAACGCGAATGCGAACGCCAGCGCGAACGCCTTCGCCGGCGCGTCGGCCGGCGGCTATTTCAACGCCCGGGCCTATGACGTCGGCGGCATCCGGCGCGGCGGCGGCAGCTACGGCGCCGTCTATGTGGGCGGTGGTGGCGGGGACGTCGGCGGCTATTACGGCGGCGGCGCGATCTACAATGAAGAGGTCTATGAGGGTCGGGCCTGCGCCAGCGCGCCGTTCGGCTATGTGGTCGAGGGCTTCGGCCGCAACGGGCGCCGCGCCCCGGCCTGTGTCGCGACCACCGTCTGCCGCGACGGCGAGGACCGCGGCGGCCGCTACGGCCACAGCGAGCGCCGCGGCTGCGACAGCGGCGGCCGGCGGGAAGACTACGGCTACGAGCACAGCTCCTACAGCGTCTACGAAAGCCGTGAGTCCTACGGTTCGTACGGCGGTCGTTGCGGCGGCAGCTGCGGCGGTCGTCCCGACGTCGGGATCGGCGACTATGAGCGGGGCTATATTGACGGCCGCAACAGCTGCGGCGGCTGCGCCCCTGTGGATCATGACGACGACCACGGCGGCGACGACTATGCCCCCTATCCGCCGCCCTACCGTCCGGAACCGCCCCGCTACGAGCCGCCGGCTCCGCCCGCGCGCCCCTATCGCCCCGAACGGCCCCGTCCCTCGCAACCGCCCCGCCAGCACTATAGCCAGGAGCCCGGCGAGCGCGGCTGATTGAGCTAGCGGCCGACTCCGTCGATCGATGCGACGATGGCCGAGGCCGCCAGCAATGGATTCTCGGCCCCGACCACCGGTCGGGCCACGACCAGATGGGTCGCGCCGGCCTCCAGGGCCGCGGCTGGCGTGGCCACCCGCTGCTGGTCACCCTTGTCCGCGCCCTCGGGCCGGACGCCCGGGGTGACGATCAGGAAGTCGGGGCGTCCCGCTTCGGTGGCGATCTCGCGCACCCGCGCCGCCTCCAGCGGGCTTGAGACCACCCCGTCCACGCCGCACTCCAGCGCCTGCCTCACCCGCCGTTCGACGAGGTCGCGGGCGGAAAAGCCGTAGCCGATGTCGGTCAGGTCGGCGTCCGACAGGCTGGTCAGGACGGTGACGGCCAGAAGTTTGGTCCCGGCGCCCGCCGCGTCCCGCCCCTTGACCGCGCCGCGCATGACCTGCGGCTCGGCATGGACGGTCAACAGGTCGCAGCCGCCCTCGGCCACGGCCCGGGCCGCGCCCTCCACCTGGGCGCCGATGTCGTGAAGTTTCCAGTCCTGGAATACGGACTTGCCTGACGCCCGCAGCTCATGGGCGAAGGCCACGCCGCCGGGTCGGGCCAGCAGGGTCAGGCCGACCTTGTAGAAATGGATCGTCGCGCCGAGCCGATGGACCATGGCCCGGGCCGCCTCGATAGACGGCAGATCGAGACCGATGATCAAGCGGGAGTCGGTCAGTACGGGGGTCATGGCGTCGCTCCGTTCGACCCGCTAGGCTGGACGCGTGCGCGGGCGTCAGCCTTGATGGGCCGCGGTTGGGTGAATTGCAGGGCGAGGTCAGCAAATGGACGCGGTCGATCTGGGCGTCAACCTGTTCGTGGCCCTGTTCGCGCTGGTGGATCCGATCGGCAATATCCCGATCTTCGCGGCCGCGACGGCCGGCGCCTCGATGCGCCAGCGGCTCTCGGTCTCGGCCCTGATCTGCATCTTCATCGTCATCTTCCTGTGCTTCTTCTTCTTCACCGGCCTGGGACTGCTTCAGTTCTTCGGCATCTCGCTGGCCGCCTTCCGCATCGCCGGCGGCATCCTGCTGCTGCTGCTGGGCCTCGACATGACGCGCGAGGACTTCCTCAAGATGTTCGCCGACCCCGATGCGGTGAAGGATGCGGCGAATGACAAGGGCTACGCCCGCCGCCGCTTCCAGCGGCTGGTCGTGCCCTTCGCCATGCCCCTGCTGATCGGCCCCGGCGCCATCTCGACCATCATCATCCAGGCCGGAGAGGCCGAGAAGGTCGGACCCGCCGGCCAGGCGGCCGGGGTGGTGGCCATCGTCGCCGCGGGCTTCGCCACCTTCGTCTGTTTCACCCTGACCGGTCCGATCAGCCGTCTGCTGGGCGAGATCGGCATGGCCATCATCGTGCGGGTGCTGGGCCTGATCCTGTGCGCCCTGGCCATCCAGTTCATCCTCGCCGGCCTGTCGGAAGCCATCCCCGGCATGTTCAGCAGCATCGCCACGACGCCCTATCCGGATGGCGGGCACTAGACCTTGGCCAGGGGGCCGACTGTCGAGGCCTGGCTGGCCGCGCAGACGCCGGATGTCCGCCGCGCGGTCGAGCGTCTGCGGGCCGCGGTCCTCGGCGCGGCCGACGGCGTCACCGAACACATCAAATGGAACGGGCCGAGCTTCTGCATCGACGGCGAGGACCGGATCACCGTCGGTGTCGCGCCGAAAGGCGGCGTGCGGGCGATCATGCACCGCGGCGTCAAGGTGAAGGACGCCTCGGCCTTCGTCTTTCCGGACGATACCGGCCTGATCCGGTGGGCGGCGCCGGACCGCGGCGTGGTCGTCTTCGCCGATGAAACCGCCATCGCCGACCATGCCGATGCCTTTGCGGACATCTGCCGGCGCTGGTTCGAGGCGACCCGCTAGATTCGCTTCAGCCGTTTGGCGTGGCCGCCGACCATTCCCAGCGCCACCCGATCGGGCAGGTGTTTGGCCAAGCCGGCCAGCAGATTGTTCATGGCGCCAGGCGTGACCTTCGGCCGGTTGGCCTCGCAGGCCTCGTAGCCGACCCGCGCCACATGGTCGGCGGTCTGCCACATCCAGGCCGGATAGGCCGATGACACCTGTTCGCGGGTCCCATTGGCGTCGTGGAATTCGGTCAGGGTGTAGCCGGGGCAGAGCGCCGTGACGTGGACGCCGGTCCCAAGCAGCTCCAGATGCAGCCCCTGCGACGCCTTGATCAGGAAGCTCTTGATCGGGCCGTACAGGGTGTCGCCGCCCGTCGCGGGCATCTGGCCGGCGAGAGAGGCGACATTGAGGATGCGGCCGAAGCCCCGATCGACCATGGCCGGGGTGAACAGCCGCGCCAGCTCGACCGGCGCGGCCAGCATGACCTGGATCATGGCGCGATGCGCCGCCGGATCGGTGTTGAGAAAGCCGTCCGTCCGGCTGAAGCCCGCATTGTTGATCAGACCGTCGACCGTCAGCCCCCTGGACTGGATCGCGTCGAACAACCGGCGCGGGGCGGCCGGATCGGCCAGGTCTTCGGTCAGGACGGTGGACGCCGCTCCCATCCTGGCCAGTTCATCCGCCAGCGCCCGCAAGGCCGGCTCGCGCCGCGCCGTCAGGATCAGGTCCCAGCCCTTCTCCGCATAGACCCGCGCCAGGGCGGCGCCGATGCCGGCTGACGCCCCGGTGATCAGCACCACGGGCCGCGACCGCGACGGCAGACTCATCTCAGGCGGCGACCGGGCAGGAGGCGTGCGGCGCAAAGGCCGCCAGCGAGGCCGGTTCGTGATCCAGCAGGTCGGCGATGGTGATCTTTGACAGGGCCTGTCCCGCGGCCTGATCGGCGGCGGTCAGGGCCTTGGCCACCTGACGCGGAATATGCTCGCTGACCGGGCAGCCCTTGGCCCCGGCGGGCGGCGAACCCAGATGGGCGCATCCGTTGACGGCGCGCAACACCGTCTCCAGCGACATGTCCTGCGGCTTGTGCAGCAGCCAGGCCCCGCCCGAGGCGCCGGGCCGGGTGGCGATCAGCCCGGCCTTGGCCAGCAGGGCGGTCACACGGCGCACGACGACGGGATTGGTCGGGATCGAGGCGGCCAGAACCGCGCTCGGCACGGCTTGGGCCGGCGAGACGGCGCCCTTGTGGGCCAGATAGGCCAGGGCGTGGGCGGCGACGGGAAAGCGTTGGCTGTCTGACATGATGCTGGCCTCAAGATAGGCGCGTGGACGGGCTTTCACAAACCGGGCCATTTTGGTGGGCCGCGATCGTCGACCCTTCGGGATATCCCGACCCATAGCCTGTCCTCGAGCCGACCCCGGTCGGACCCGGGGCGGCCAGGAACTTTCGCGCTTGCAGCACGATTGAACGGCTTGCGGAAAGGGCCTAAAGGCTCGCCGCTCTTTGGATGGGTACCGCAGTGTGCGGGGTCCCGGAGGAACTTCATGGCCGGGGCCTCTCCCCAAGGTGAAGACGGCGCCGCCGCCGCCGCCTCAAACTCCCAGACCCCTTCCGACAAATCGGTCGCCCCGGCCCATCCGCACCCCGCGGCGGCCGGCGAAGGCGGTCACGTCAAGGCCGGCAAATGGGGTCTGATCATTGGCGCCATCGGCGTCGTGTTTGGCGATATCGGCACCAGCCCGCTCTACGCCATGCGCGAGGCGCTGCACCATTCCAAGAGCGGCGGGGCGGCTGAACTGGCCGTTCTGGGCGTCGTGTCGCTGGTCTTCTGGGCGCTGCTGCTCGTCGTGACGCTGAAATACGTCGTCTTTCTGATGAAGGCCGACAACAAGGGCGAAGGCGGCACCCTGGCCCTGATGGCCCTGGCGCAACGGGCCATGGGGCGGCGCTCCGGCCTCGTCTTCCTGCTCGGCGTCTGCGGTGCGGCCCTGTTCTACGGCGACGGCGTCATCACCCCCGCGATCTCGGTCGTCTCGGCGGTTGAGGGCCTGCGCGATGCGCCCGGCATGGGCGACGCCCTCGTGCCGTTCGTCCTGCCGATCGCGGCGGGCATACTGATCGCCCTGTTCATGATCCAGTCGCGCGGCACGGCCAGCGTGGCCCGCTTCTTCGGCCCCCTGACCGCGGTCTGGTTCCTCATTCTCGCGGGACTGGGGATTTGGCACATCTTTGACGACATCTCGATCCTGCGCGCCCTGTCGCCGCACTACGGGATCCTGTTCCTGTTCGACAACGGCTTCCTGGGCTTCGTCATCCTGGGCAGCGTCTTCCTGGCCGTCACCGGCGCCGAGGCGCTGTATGCGGACATGGGCCATTTCGGCAAGGCGCCGATCCGCCAGGGCTGGCTGGTCTTCGTCCTGCCCTGTCTGACCCTGAACTATCTCGGCCAGGGCGCCCTGGTGCTGGCGACGCCGGCTGCCGCCGAGAATCCCTTCTGGATGATGGTGCCGGAAGCGGCCTACTGGCCCGTTCTGATCATGGCGACCATCGCCACCGTCATCGCCAGCCAGGCGGTGATCACGGGCGCCTTCTCGGTCACCCAGCAGGCGGTGCAGCTGGGCCTGCTGCCCCGCATCAAGATCATGCAGACCAGCGAGAGCCAGGCGGGGCAAATCTATGTGCCCTCGGTCAACCTGCTGCTCATGCTCGGGGTTCTGGCCCTGCTGGTGACGTTCCAGACCTCGACCGCCCTGGCCGCCGCCTACGGCATCGCCGTGACCGGCTCGATGTTCGTCGATACCCTGCTGGCCTGGTTCATCGTCCGGCGGCTGTGGAAATGGAGCCTGCCGCTCAGCTTTGCGGCGATTACGCCCTTCCTCGTCATCGATCTGGTCTTCCTGACCTCGAACCTGCTGAAAATCCCGCAGGGGGCCTGGTTCCCGCTCGTGCTCGGCGGCGGCCTGGTGCTGTTGATGTGGACCTGGGTGCGCGGCACCCAGATTCTGACGGACAAGACCCGCAAGGACAGTCTGCCGCTGACCGATCTGATCGAGATGCTGCGGGCGCGCCCGCCGCACCGTGCGCCGGGCACGGCCATCTTCCTGACTTCGGACGCCGACATCGCGCCCGTCGCCCTGATGCACAACCTCAAGCACAACAAGGTCCTGCACGAGAAGAACGTCATCGCCACCGTGCGCACCGCCGAGACGCCGCGCGTGCCGGAAAGCGAACGGGTGAAGATCGAGGTGGTCAACGACGACTTCAAGAAGCTGATCCTGACCTACGGCTTCATGGAAAGTCCCAACGTGCCCAAGGCCCTGGCCCTTTGCCGCAAGCAGGGGCTGAAGTTCGACATCATGTCGACCAGCTTCTTCCTCGGCCGTCGCTCGGTGATCCCCTCGGCGCACAAGGGCATGCCGATCTGGCAGGATCGTCTGTATATCTTCCTGATGAGAAACGCCGCCAATCCAACCGACTTCTTCCACATCCCTCCAGGGCGGGTGGTCGAGCTGGGCACCCAGGTGTCGGTGTGAGCCGCGAACCCGCCGGCGGCGGCCGCAGCTCGGCCGCGCGAGGACGCCGGATGGCGGACAAGGCCCGCGCCGGAACCCGGCCTCCGAAGGCCCGGGTCCAGGTCGCGGACCCCCGAGACGACGGCCCCGACATCGGCGTCGAGGCCCGACTGGCCGCCGGGGTCTTGCTGAACGCAGCGCTTGAGGGCCGTGGCGGGCTGGACACCGCCCTGTCGTTCCGCGAGGTCGCCGACCTGCCCGGACCCGACCGCGCCTTCGCCCGCGCCGTGGCCATGGCCGCCCTGCGCCGCCTCGGCGAGATCGACCAGATCCTCGACCGCAAGCTGCAGAAGGCCCCGCCGCTGGCGGTGCGCACCATCCTGCGCGTGGCGCTGGCCCAGACGCTGGTGCTCGAGACGCCCGCCTTTGCGGCGGTCTCGACGGCGGTGAAACTGGCCGAACGTGAGACCAAGACCCGGCCTTACAAGAACCTCGTCAACGCCGTGCTGCGCGGCATCGAGCGCGA
>DDSO01000005.1:0-205 GCA_002343425.1 Brevundimonas sp. UBA2388 | reverse complement strand
GGCCGTGGCCGAGGCGCTGGACGGCGAGGTGATGGCCGGAAACACCGTCCGCACCGGCCGTCGCGGCGATCTCGCGAGCTGGCCCGGGTTCGAAGATGGAATCTGGTGGGTCCAGGACGCCGCCGCCGCCGTTCCGGTCCGCCTGCTGGCGCCGAAGTCCGGCGAATCAATCGTTGATTTCTGCGCCGCTCCTGGCGGCAAGACG
>DDSO01000147.1:548-28614 GCA_002343425.1 Brevundimonas sp. UBA2388 | reverse complement strand
GGCACGATGAACCTCACCGAGCCGGCGGCCGGATCGGATCTGGCGGGGCTCAGAACCCGCGCCGAGCGAGCGGGCGACGGCACCTACCGGATCACCGGCCAGAAGATCTGGATCTCGGCCGGCGAGCACGACTTCACCGACAACATCATCCATCTGGTGCTGGCCCGGATCGAGGGCGCGCCGGCGGGGATCAAGGGCATCAGCCTGTTCGTCGTGCCCAAGATCTTCGTCAACGAGGACGGATCGCTGGGCGAGCGCAACGTCGGCGCGGCCTGCGCCGGCCTCGAGCACAAGATGGGCATTCACGGCAACGCGACCTGCGTCATGGCCTATGAGAACGCCAAGGGCTGGCTGGTCGGGACCGAGAACAAGGGCATGGCGGCGATGTTCGTCATGATGAACGAGGCCCGCCTCGGCACCGGCCTGCAGGGGCTGTCGATCGGCACGGCCGCCTATCAGGCCGCCGTCGAATTCGCCCATGACCGTCTGCAGGGCCGCAGCCTGACCGGACCGAAGAGCCCGGAACTGCCGGCCGACTCCATCATGGTCCACCCGGACGTGCGCCGCATGCTGCTGGAGGCCAAGGCCTTCGTCGAAGGCGGCCAGGCCTTCACCCTGTGGACCGCGCTTCAGGCCGATCTGCAGCACTCGGACGACGCCGCCGAGGCGCAGAAGGCCCATGACTACATGGGTCTGATCACCCCGGTGCTGAAAGCCTATCTGACCGACAAGGGCTTCCACGTCGCCTCTCTGGCCATGCAGGTGCATGGCGGCAGCGGCTACACCGAGCATTTCGCGGCGTCGCAGTATCTGCGCGATGCGCGCATCACCATGATCTACGAGGGCGCCAACGGCATCCAGGCGCTGGATCTGGTCGGTCGCAAACTGCCGGCCAACGGCGGGCGGGCGATCATGAGCTGGTTCGCCGACATCGATGCCTTCGTGGCCGAGAACGGCGGCGAGGGCCCGATCAAGCCCTATGTCGACGGCCTGGCCGACGCCAAGAAGAAGCTGCAGGAAGGCACGATGTGGCTGATGCAGAACGGCATGCAGAACCCGGACAACGCGGGCGCGGCCTCGACGGATTACCTGCACATCTTCGGCCTGACGGCGCTGGCATACATGTGGGCGCAGATGGCGAAGGCGGCGCAGGCCCAGGTCGATGCCGGCACCAGCGATCCCTTCTATGCCAACAAACTGATGACCGGCCGGTATTTCGTGGAGCGCATCCTGCCGGATACGGGCGCGCATCTGGCCAAGCTGAAGACCGGCGCCGAGGTGCTGATGCAGATGCCGGCGGAGGCGTTCTGATCTGACTTTATCCCTCCCCCTTGTGGGGAGGGTGGTCGGCGCGCAGCGACGACCGGGTGGGGCAAGGCTGGCCATGATGCGCCGGCGTTCCTCACCAAGCGTCCCCCACCCGGTCGCTTCGCGACCACCCTCCCCACAAGGGGGAGGGAGAGCCGTAGAGCCCGCCCATGAACGTCCTCAACGTCCCCGAACCCGATTTCATGCAGGAAGAGGAGATCGTCCTCTTCTCAGACAGCGTCGGCAAATGGATCGACGAGCACGCCTCGCCCGAGGCGGTGCAATCGTGGCTGGCCAATTCCAGCGTGCCTCGTGAGTTGTGGAACGCCTCGGGCGACGCCGGTCTGCTGGGGCTGTCGATGCCCGAGGAAGACGGCGGCATGGGCGGGGACTACCGGCACGAGGTGGTGCTGATGCGCCAGCTGGGCTGGAAGGGCGCGGACCATTTCGGCATCTCGCTGCACAATGCGATCGTCATGCCCTACATCTGGCACTACGGGACGGCCGAGCAGAAGGCGCGCTGGCTGCCGCGGCTGCAGTCGGGCGAACTGGTCGGCGCCATCGCCATGACCGAGCCGGGCGCGGGGTCCGATCTGCAGGGGGTGAAGACCACCGCCATCAAGACCGGCAACCAGTATGTGGTGAATGGCTCCAAGACCTTCATCACCAACGGCCAGCTGGCCAATTTCATCATCGTCGTGGCGAAGACCGATCCGTCGGAAGGCGCCAAGGGCACTTCGCTGATCGTCGTCGAGACCGACGGAGCCGAGGGCTTCGAGCGCGGCCGGAACCTGCACAAGATCGGCATGGAGGGGAATGACACCTCCGAACTGTTCTTCAACGATGTGAAGGTGCCGGGCGAGAACATCATCGGCGGCGGCGAGGGCCAGGGCTTCATCCAGCTGATGCAGCAGCTGCCGCAGGAGCGGCTGAACATCGCGGTCCAGGGGGTCGCGGCGGCCGAGCGCGGGCTGCGGGAGACCCTGGCCTACGTCAAGGAGCGCAAGGCCTTCGGCAAGCGCGTCATCGACTTCCAGAACACCCAGTTCAAACTGGCCGAGGTGAAGACCAAGCTGACGGTGGCCAAGGTCTTCGTCGACCACTGTATGGGCCTGCACCTGAAGGGCCAGCTAGACGCCGTCACCGCCTCGATGGCCAAATACTGGGTCACCGACATCCAGGGCGAGGTGATCGACGAGATGCTGCAGTTGCACGGCGGCTACGGATACATGAACGAGTATCCGATCGCCCAGCTGTACAAGGACGCGCGCGTGCAGCGTATCTACGGCGGGACGAACGAGATCATGAAGCTCTTGATCGCGCGCACGCTGTAGGGTTTCGAGCCCGGCCCCTTGTCATCCCCGACGAGCGAAGCGAGATCGGGGACGCTGGCCTCACAACCTTGATTCCTCCCGGACAACTCGCAAGAGTTGATCCGGGAGACGGAAATGGCCAAGCACTTCTATGTGTATATGCTCGCGAGCGGTCCGTGCGGCTGGCTGTACGTTGGCATGACCAACGACCTGATCCGTCGCGTTGGCGAGCACAAGCAGAGTCTGATCCCGGGCTATACCTGTGAGCGTGCGATTGATCGGCTCGTCTGGTACGAAACCCATCAATACGTAGATCAGGCCATTTTGCGTGAGAAGCGCATCAAACGATGGCTACGCGCGTGGAAATTCGCCTTGGTCGAGGACCTGAATCCGCGTTGGGCGGACCTGTACGGCGACCTGCTGGCCAATCAGGCCTAGGCCCGGTTCGGCAAGCCGACCGGGCCGGAGATTGTGTTGGCCTTGCCGTCCCCGATCTCGCTTCGCTCGTCGGGGATGACAAGCTAAACCTGCCCCATGATCCGCCTCCACGTCCCCACCCCGCTCGCACCCGACGCCGCGGTCCTGCCGACGCTCGACCAGTCGCGTTACCTGACCCAGGTGATGCGGTTGAAGCTCGGGGACAGTCTGCTGGCGTTCAACGGGCGCGAGGGGGAGTGGCGCTGCGTCATCGCCGAGATTCTCAAAAAGGGCGTGGTGCTGCGGGCCGAGGAACAGCTGCGTCCGCAGGTCATGGGGCCGGATGTGCAGCTGCTGATCGCGGTGGTGAAGAAGTCGGCTCTGGAATTCGCCGTCGAGAAGGCCACCGAACTGGGCGCACGGCGAGTCGGGCTGGTGGTCACCCAGCGGACGCAGGTCCAGCATGTGCGTATGGACCGGCTGGACGCCATCGCCATCGAGGCCGCCGAACAGACCGGGCGGCTGGATGTGCCGATGATCGATGAGCCGTTGAAGCTGGCGGACCTGCTGGACGGCTGGGAGGCGGGCACGGACTCCGGGCGGCGGCTGATGTTCTGCGACGAGACGGGCGGGGCGCCGGTGATGGGGGCGCTGGCGGAGGCGGGTGGCGGTCCATGGTCGATCCTGATCGGCCCCGAAGGCGGATTCTCGCCGGAAGAGCGGGCGCGGCTGCGGGCCCTGCCCTTCGCCACCGCCGTGTCGCTGGGGCCCCGGATCCTGCGGGCGGACACCGCGGCGGTCGCCGCCCTGACGCTGTGGCAGGCGGCCGTGGGCGATTGGGAGCGATAGCCCCTTGAGCGGGAGGGATTTCCCTCCCATCTAGCCGCGACAAGAGGGCTGAATGCATGACCGACGCCGCGCCGCTTTCCCGGGACGACCTGATCGGCGCCATGTCGAAGGGCGCCAAGCCGAAGGACCAATGGCGCATCGGCGCCGAGCACGAGAAATTCGGCTTCGACCGCACCACCCTGCGCCGCCCGGCCTATGAGGGTGAAGGCGGCATCCTGGCCATGCTGACCGGCCTGCAACGCTTCGGCTGGAGCCCCGTCGAGGAGGCCGGCTACGTCATCGCCCTCGAGCGCAAGAACGACGAAGGCATGACCGGCTCGATCTCGCTGGAGCCGGGCGGGCAGTTCGAGCTGTCGGGCGCGCCGCTGAAGGATGTCCACGACATCTGCAACGAGACCGGCCAGCACCTGATGGAGGTCAAACAGGTCGCCGACCAGCTGAACCTCGGCTTCATCGGCGCGGGCTTCGACCCGATGTGGCGGCGCGAGGACGTGCCGGTCATGCCCAAGGGCCGCTACAAGATCATGCGCGCCTATATGCCGAAGAAGGGGTCGCTGGGCCTCGACATGATGCTGCGCACCTGCACCATCCAGTCGAACCTGGACTTCGCGGACGAGGCCGACATGGTGGCCAAATTCCGCACCTCGCTGGCGCTGCAGCCGATCGCCACCGCCCTGTTCGCCTGTTCGCCCTTCATCGAGGGCAAGCCCAGCGGCTTCCTGTCCTCGCGCGCCAATGTCTGGACCGACACCGATCCGGACCGGACGGGGATGCTCGACTTCGTCTTCGCAGACGGTTTCGGCTACGAGCGCTACGCCGACTATGCGCTGGACGTGCCGATGTATTTCGCCAAGCGCGGCGACACCTATGTCGACCTGTCCGGCCAGTCTTTCCGCAGCTTCATGACCGACGGCCTGCCCGCCCTGCCCGGCGAGCGGGCGACGAAGAAGGACTGGAACGACCACCTGACCACGCTCTTCCCCGAGGTTCGGCTGAAGTCGTATCTGGAGATGCGCGGGGCCGACGGCGGGCCGTGGAGCCGGATCTGTGCGCTGCAGGCCCTGTGGGCGGGCGTGCTGTACGACGGGGCGGCGCTGGCCGCCGCCTGGGACCTGGTCAAGGACTGGGACATCGCCGACCACGAACGCCTGCGCCGCGACGTGACGCGGCTGGGTCTCAAGGCCGAGGTGGCCGGGCGGACGGTGCGCGACGTGGCCGTCGACATGGTCAGCATCGCCCGCGAGGGGCTGAAGAGCCGCGCCCGCTTCAGCGGCGGCATGGTCGACGAGCGCGGCTATCTGTCGGAGCTGGAGGACATCGCCGACAGCGGCATCACTCCGGCCGACCGGCTGCTGGCGCTGTACAACGGCGAGTGGCAGGGCGACCTGACCCGGATGTACCGGGACTTCGCCTACTAGACGGCAATGCGCCCTTAACCCGGCAGCGCCAAGGTCAGGACCGGTGACGGTCGGGGACCACAGTATCATGAGTTGCATCGCGCGGACCGGGGCGGACGAGGACGGCCGCGAGACTGCGCTCCTGGCGGACCCGGACCCGGGCGGCGGCGCCGACCTGTCCACCTTCTTCGACGTATCCCTGGATCTGCTGGTCATCCGCGACATCGAGGGCCGGGTGGTTCGGGTCAGTCCCTCCTGGCGCCACGCGCTCGGCTACTCGCCCGAGGAAATGCAGGGTGTCGCCCTGTTGACCCTGGTTCATCCCGACGATCTGCCCGGAACACGAGACAGCATCCAGGAGGTGGAGAATCGCCGGCCGGGCGACCCGGTGATCGGCCACATCAACCGCTATCGTCACAAGGACGGCAGCTATCGCACCCTGGAATGGCGCGCGCGCCGGTTCGGCGAGCATATCTACGCTGTCGCCCGCGACGTCACCGACCGGGTCGTCGCGGAACAGGCGCTGATCGACGCCAAGGCGGCGGCCGAGGCGGCCAACACCGCCAAATCCGAATTCCTCGCCAATATGAGCCATGAGATCCGGACGCCGCTGAACGGGGTCATCGGCATCGTGGATGCGCTGTCGCGGACGCCGTTGTCGCCCGAGCAGGCCGAGATGGTCGCCCTGATCCGCGGGTCGGGGGTGACGCTGGAACGGCTGGTGTCCGACATCCTCGACGTCTCCAAGATCGAAGCCGGGCAGCTGGACCTGGAATCCCGCCCCTTCGACCTCGAAGAGGCGCTGGAGCCGCTGGCGGTCATGGCGGCGCGGGCCGAGGACAAGGGCCTGGCCTTCCGTGTCGAGCGCACGCCCGAGGCCCGCGGCCTGTTCGTGGGCGACAGCACCCGCATCCGTCAGGTGCTGGGCAATCTGCTGTCCAATGCGATCAAATTCACCGCCACCGGCTCCGTCACCGTGCGCATCGAGGCCTGGCCGGACGATCCAGACATGCCGGCGGCCCCGCATCAGCTGGCGTTCACGGTCGAGGACACAGGCGTCGGCTTCAATGCCGGGCACGCGGCCAATCTGTTCGCGCGCTTTCACCAGGCCGACAGCACCATCACCCGCCGGTTCGGCGGCACGGGTCTGGGCCTGTCCATCTGCCGGTCGCTGGTGGTGATGATGGGCGGTTCGATCGAGGCGCGCTCGACGCCCGGCGCCGGCAGCCGCTTCCGCTTCGTCCTGCCGCTGGATCGCGCCGGCAGCCTGGCCGACTATGACGCCCGCGAGGCCGCCGGCGGAGCGGCGGAGCCCGCGCTCACCGGCCGTCCGATCCGGATTCTTCTGGCCGAGGATCACCCCACCAACCAGCGGGTGGTCCAGTTGATTCTGGGGGGTCAGGGCGCGGAGGTGGTCATCGCCGACGACGGCGCCCAGGCGGTCGCGGCCTTTGAGGCCGGGGTCTTCGACGTCGTGCTGATGGACATGCAGATGCCGGTGATGGACGGGCTCACAGCCACCCGGGCGATCCGGGCCTTCGAGGCGTCCCAGCCCCACCGCACCCGTACGCCCGTCGTCATGCTGAGCGCCAACGCCATGGCCGAGCACCGGGCGGAGTCGGCTGCGGCGGGCGCGGACAGTCACGTCGCCAAGCCCATCACGGCCGTCAGCCTGATCGCGGGAATCCAGGCCGTGCTGGGGGACTGAACCTCAGGCCTTGATCACCGGCTCCAACGGGCACAGGCTTGGCCGCAACAGGCGGAGACCCGGTCATGAACAATTTGGGCGTTGTCGCGGTCGTGGCCGCACTGGGGCTTGCCGGGTGCGGGGAGCCCGCAGCGGTATCGGAGCCTGAAGCCCGTCAGGCGGCGCCCCAGCCGCCCGCGGCGCTCGGCATCGCCTTCGACAAGGCCGCCGGTCTGCAGATGCGTCCCTGCGATGAAGAGATGGGCCCGCGCTGCATGATCCTGTCTGACCCGGCCGCCGAGGAATTCATGCGCGACCTGCTCACGGTCCAGGTTCACACCGGTTCGCTTGAGACCGTCGCCGCGGAAGAGGCCGGCTTTGAGCGAGACGCCGACGGGCGGCTGATGACCACCTACGGCCGGTTCGAGCCGGTCGCGGTCGAGGCGTTCGAGGTGAATGGTCAGTCCGGCCTGCGCGCCGTGGTCACCTGCGGGATCAGCGAGCCGGAAACCGGCTTCCACGCCGCCGCCGGCGAATGCCTGTGGGCCGTCGTCAGCGACGGGGCGCAGTCCGTGGTGATCTCGTCGAGCGGTTTCGGCAACGGACTGGAGGCCGCCGAGGCGGCTGTCCGCACGATCCGTTTCACGGCGGGCTGACGCGCCGCCCCTGCCGTTCGAGGCGACGGCCGAAGCCCGCCAGACCTGCGTTCCAACGGCGCCGCCGCCGCGCTAGAACCCCGCCATGCCGACCGAGAACGAGCGCAAATACGTCCTGTCCGATCTAGCGGCGGTGCGGGCCCTGTGGGCGCCGGACGACTGGAGCGAGATCCGGCAGGGCTACCTGCCCGGCGACGCCCGCATCCGGCGGCAGACGCGGGTCGGCGTCGCGACCGACACCTTCACCTGCAAGATTCCGGCGGGCGGGCGGCTGATCGAGATCGAGACGGCGATGACCGAGCCGCGCGATTTCGACGACCTGTGGCCGCTGACCGACCGGCGCATCCACAAGCGGCGGCGGACCGTGACCGACCGGCACGGCCTGCAATGGGACATCGACCTGCTGCTGGACGCCGACGGCGCCTGCTATTTCGCCATGGCCGAATGCGAGATGCCCGAGGGCATGGACGCCCCGCCGGAGGTGCTGCCCGCCCTCGCGCCGCTCGTGGCCTATGCCGTACCGCGCGACCGGCAGGGCGAGTTCGTCAATTCCCGGCTGGCCGATCCCGGCTATGCTGCGGCCCTGGCCTTCTGATCCGAGCGGAGCACGACATGACCGGAACCATTCGCGTCGGCATCGGCGGCTGGACCTATGAGCCATGGCGCGGGGTCTTCTATCCGGACAAGCTGAGCCAGAAGAAGGAGCTGGAGTACGCCAGCTCGAAGCTGACCTCGATCGAGATCAACGGCACCTACTATTCCGGCTTCAAGCCCGAGACCTGGATGAAATGGCACGACGAGACGCCCGAGGGGTTCGTCTTCGCGGTCAAGGCCAGCCGGTTCTGCACCAATCGGAAAATCCTGGCCGAAGGCGGCGAGAGCATCGGGCGGTTTCTCGATCAGGGGCTGACGGCGCTGGGCGACAAGCTGGGGCCGATCAACTGGCAGTTCATGGCCACCAAGAAGTTCGATCCGGTCGATTTCGAGGGCTTTCTGAAGCTGCTGCCGAAGGAGAAGGACGGGGTGCGGCTGCGGCATGCGCTGGAGGTGCGCAGCGGGACGTTCGACACGCCGCAGTTTTACGATCTGGCGGCGAAATACGGGGCGGCCATCGTCTATGCGGTCGACGAGGAGGCGCCGGAGTGGCCGCGGATCGACCAGCCCACGGCTGATTTCAGATACGCCCGGCTGATGTCGAGCCGCGAGGACGAGCCGACGGGGATGACGTCCGCCGAGCTGGACGGGATCGTCAAACAGACCCGCGACTGGGCGAAGGGCGGCGACGTCTTCGCCTATTTCATCGCCGGGGCGAAGGTGCGCAATCCGGCGGCGGCGCAGGCGCTGATCGCCAAATTGACCTGAGCCCGTTGCGCCGGGCCGTCGGCGCGCTCACTTGAGATCAGCCTTTCAGGAGCTCCCTCATGCCCATCGCCACCCGCGCCTTCGCCGCCACGTCCAGCACAGCCCCGCTGTCGCCCTATGACTTCAACCGGCGCGATCCGGGTCCGGACGACGTGGCCATCGAGATCAAATATGCGGGCGTCTGCCACTCCGACCTGCACATCGTGAAGAACGACCTGGGCAATACGACCTATCCGATCGTGCCGGGTCACGAGATCGCGGGCGTGGTCACGGCGGTGGGCGGCAATGTCGCGCGCTTCAAGGTCGGCGACCGGGTCGGCGTCGGCTGCATGGTCGACAGCTGTCGCCAGTGCAAACCCTGCCGCGAGGGCGAGGAGCAGTATTGCGTGCCCGGCATGGTGCAGACCTATGGCTCGCCCGATCCCAAGGGGGGCGACATCGGCCAGAAGATCACCCAGGGCGGCTATTCCACCGCCATCGTGGTCGATCAGAACTATGTCGTGACCATCCCCGACAGCATTCCGCTGGACGCCGCCGCGCCCCTGCTGTGCGCCGGGATCACCACCTATTCGCCGCTGAAGCACTGGAAGGTCGGGCCGGGATCGAAGGTCGCGGTGATCGGCCTGGGCGGCCTGGGCCATATGGCGGTCAAACAGGCGGCGGCCATGGGGGCGGAGGTTACCGTCCTGTCGACCTCGGACCGCAAGAAGGCGGACGCCGAGCGGATGGGGGCGAAGCATTTCCTGATCAACTCGGACAAGGCGGCGATGCAGGCGGCGTGCGAGAGCTTCGACCTGATCATCAACACCGTCTCGGCGACGCACGAGATCGCCAGCCATGTGAACCTGCTGGCCAAGGACGGCACCATGGTCATGCTGGGCCTGACCACCGAGGGCCTGCCGGTCTATGCCATGGGCCTGCTGTGGCGGCGCCGGGCCGTGGCCGGGTCGCTGATCGGCGGCATTCGCGAGACCCAGGAGATGCTGGACTTCTGCGCCGAGCACGGCCTGGCCTGCGACATCGAGGTCATCGCCCCCGACCAGATCAACGAGGCCTATGCGCGGCTGGAGAAGTCGGACGTGCGGTACCGGTTCGTGCTGGATATGGCGCGGATCTGAGGGATTAGGGATGAGGGATTAGGGATTGATCGCTGTCGCCATCGGATAGCCGGCGCGCCCCGCTCCTTCCCATCCCTAGTCCGTAATCCCTGATCCCTGGTCCGCCGCCCCTCGACCCTCGCCCCTCCCGCCGCTAAACCTGCTGTTGAAGGCCCTCCGTCAGAGCGGGCCGCCAACAGGGACAAGGAAACGCACATGGCTCGAGTGGCTCTGGTCACGGGTGGAACCCGCGGCATCGGCAAGGCGATCGTTCAGCGGCTGAAGGAAGACGGCATGCTCGTAGCCGCCGGCTATTCCGGCAATGTCGAGGCGGCCGAGGCGACGGCGAAGGAACTGGGTGTCGCGATCGTCAAGGGCAACGTCGGCTCGTTCGACGACTGCGCGCGGGCCGTGAAGGAGATCGAGGACCAGCTCGGCCCGATCGACATTCTGGTCAACAACGCCGGCATCACCCGGGACGGCTTCTTCCACAAGATGAACCCGGAGCAGTGGTCCGACGTGATCCGCGTGAACATGGACAGCGTGTTCAACATGACGCGACAGATCATCAACGGCATGCGGGACCGCGGCTTCGGCCGGATCGTCAACATCTCCTCGATCAACGGCCAGAAGGGCCAGATCGGCCAGTCCAACTATTCGGCCGCCAAGGCCGGGATGATCGGCTTCACCAAGGCGCTGGCGCTGGAGAATGCACGCAAGGGTGTGACCGTGAACTGTATCGCACCGGGCTATATCGACACTGAAATGGTCGGCGCCATGGACGAGAAGGTGCTGGCCGGGATCATCGCCCAGATTCCAGTCGGAAGACTCGGAAAAGGCGAGGAAATCGCCGACATGGTGTCCTGGCTGGCCGGTGAACGTGCCGGATATGTCACAGGCTGCACCCTGTCGCTGAACGGGGGTCAGTATCTGGTCGGCTGACCCGGTCCTGCCCAAAATCCGCCGCGGGGCGATTCCACGACTGCGGTCATGGAGTTGACGGCAAGGGTCAGAACGGCGCGCACGCCGCTTCCGGCCGCGATGGCGATCGCCCTCGCGGCGGCGGCCCTGTCTTCGCTGGCCACGGCCTCCCAGGCCCAGGCGCAGAACCAGGGCAACGCCCAGGCCGAACAGAGCCAATCGCTGCGCGAGCGCAATGCCGCAGCCGCGCGCGCCGCGCCCCCGACCGGCCGCTATGTCGCCGAATCGGGCGAGGGCTTCATCCTCGACCGGTCCGGCCCGCGGCCCCTGTTGCGCTTCGACCGGCGGGACGAGACCTGGGTGCTGCGGCCGACGGCCGCCCCGCGCGGCGACGTCATCTATCGCAATGACGCCGGCGACCAGTTGCTGCGGGTAACCCCCGGCGGCGGCATGACCGTCTATACGCCCCGGGCGCCCGGTGGCTCCCCCGCCTCCTTCTCCGGTCCCGGTCAGAGCCTGATTCCACCGACCCTGGGGCCGACCCAGCTGTTCCAGCTGATGGCCCGCCGCAGCGCCATGCTGAGCCAGACGATGGGCCGGCTGATCGAGATCAACGTCGATACCGACGGGCAGGCCGAGGGTCTGGCCGTCGAGGCCCTGATCCTGTCCACCGACGCGGTCCTGAGGATCGCCCGCTCGCCGACGGCCCGCTCCTCGCTTGACCGGCTGCGGAGCATCACCATCATCGAGGGCCAACGGGCCTCGGTCACCTATGCGCGCGGCGAGCTTCGGATCGTGGTGGCCCCGGTGCAGGGCGTGGCCGGCCGGCCGTCGTCGGCCCGGGTGATTCAGGCCTTCCTCGCCCCGCCGGCGCCGACCCGGCGCTAGAAGACGTCCTTGGCGGCCCGCACGGCCGCGAAGGCCGCCGCGTCGCTGGCCCGCAGGAACGGATTGAAAGCCTTTTCCGCGCCAACGGTCGTCGGAACGGTCGCCTCGCCGCGCTCACGCATCGCGAAAATTTCCGCCGCCCGCGCCGCCATTTCGGGCCGGTCGTCGACGCTGAGCGCGAAGCGGGCGTTGGCGGCGGTGTATTCGTGGGCGCACCAGATGACGGTCTCTTCCGGCCAGCTCGCCAGCGCCTGGAGACTGTTCCACATCTGCAACGGCGTCCCCTCGAACAGCCGTCCGCAGCCCAGGGTGAAGAGCACGTCGCCGACGAAGGCCTGGGCGTCGGCGGACGAGCGATAGACGATGTGGCCCAGCGTGTGGCCGGGCGCGTCGGTCACTTCCAGCACTGTCGCGCCCAGCATGACCGTGTCGCCGCCCGCCACGATCCGGTCGATCGGCGCGGCCTTGCGCACCTCCTCCGGTCCGACGATCTCGCAGCCCGTGTCGGCCTTCAGCCGGGCGTTGCCCTGGGTATGGTCGGGGTGCCAGTGGGTGTTGAGGATCAGGTCCAGCCGGCCCCAGCTGCTGCGCTCCAGATCGGCCAGAATGGCGTCCGCATCGGGCGTGTCGATCGTGGCGACGGTCCCGGTCTCCGGATCCCGAACCAGAAAGCCGTAGTTGTCGTTGAGACAGGGGAAGAGGCGCACGTCGAGGGTCATGCGGGTCTTCTAGCAGCCGCCCCCGACGCGGCCTATGGTGGCAGGATGCGGCGCAGTATCGAGGAACTCCGGACCTTCTACGGCGAGCCCACCGGCGCCCTGGCGCGGCGGCTGCTGGCGCGACGGCTCGAGGACGCCTGGGGGGAAGCAACCAACAGCGACGTTCTCGGCATCGGCTACGCTACGCCCTGGCTGGAGGCCTTCGTCGGGGCCCGGCGCGTGATCGCGGCCATGCCGGGCGGCCAGGGCGTCGAGCCCTGGCCCTCGGTCGGCAAGAACCGCAGCCTGCTGGTCGACGATCGCCGCCTGCCGTTCGCCGCCGGTTCGTTCGACCGCATCCTGCTGATCCACGCCCTGGAAGAGGCGGACGACGCCCAGGGACTGATGAACGAGGCGGTGCGCGCCCTGTCGCCGGCCGGGCGGATCATCCTGGTGGCGGCGGCGCGCGGCGGACTGTGGGCGCGGGCCGAGAGCACGCCCTTCGGTCACGGACGGCCCTTCACCCGCCGCCAGCTTGAGCGGCTGGTGCGCGGCGCGGGACTGGAGCCCACGGCCTGGTCCCAGACCCTGTATGTGCCACCGTGGGCGCCCCTGCTGCCGCTGGCCGACGGTTTCGAACAGATCGGCAAGCGGGTCATGCCCGGCGCGGCGGGCGTCATCCTGCTGGAGGCGACGCGGCAGGCCTATGCCCGTATCCGGCCGGGGGGGGCGGTGGCCACGGCGCCGGTGATGACGCCTGCCCTGCAGCCGCAGCCGGCGTCACGATCCTCGCGCGATCTGGCCGGGGATGATCTGGCGGGAAGCGGCGAACGCCCTTAAAGCCCTGCCCATGCAACGACTGATCCTGATGCGTCATGCCGAGGCGGAACGGGCGGCCGGTTCCGGTCGGGACCGCGACCGCCTGCTGTCGCCGCGGGGCCGCAAGGATGCCGCCGCCATGGGTCGGGCGCTGGCCGGGCGCGGCATGCGTCCCGATCTGGCGCTGGTCTCGCCCGCCGCCCGCACGCGCCAGACCTGGGACCTGCTGCATGACGCCTTCGGCGATGTGCAGGTGCGCGAGGACGAGCCCCTCTACAACGGCGGCTCCGAAACCCTGCGCCGCTTCGTGGAAGCGGGAGAGGACGAGGCCGGCTGCCTGATGGTCGTGGCCCACAATCCGGGCATCCATGTGCTGGCGGTGGAGTATCTGGTCGAGAGTGCGGCCTCGCCCGCCATTCTCGACCGGATGAGTGGCGGCTTTCCGCCGGGAGCCGCGGCGATCTTCACCGTGGACGTGGCCGGACGCTGCACCCTGGAGGGCTTCATCCAGCCGCGCGATCTGGGCGGCGAATGAGCGAGCTCGCCTACAAGCTGGTCGACCGGGCCGAGTGGGAAGCGGCGGTCGCCGCGGGCGCCTATGCAGGGTCGGCGGTCGATCTGGCCGACGGCTACATCCATATGTCGACGGCGGCCCAGTTGGCCGAGACGGCGCGGCGGCACTATGCGGGGAAGACCGGTCTGGTGCTGGTCGAGGTGACGCTGGCGCCGCTGGGGGAGGCGCTGAAATGGGAGGCGTCACGCGGCGGGGACCTGTTCCCGCACCTGTTCGCTCCCCTGCCTGCCAGCGCCGATGCGCCGCAGCGTGGCCTGTCGGTCGATGCGGAGGGCGTCATGCGCTTCGATGATGGGGCTGTCGGATGGCCGTGACCGATATCGGCGCGGCCCTGCTTCGGACGCTGGATCCGGAGACCGCCCACGGCCTCGCGATCCGGGCCCTGCAGCTGGCGCCCTTGCCGGCGGCGCGCGCCGACGACCCCATTCTCGCGACCACCGTGGCCGGGCTGTCCCTGCCCAATCCGGTCGGGCTGGCCGCCGGTCTGGACAAGAACGGCGAGGCCCTGCACGGCCTGTCGCGACTGGGCTTCGGCTTTCTGGAATGCGGCTCTGTCACCCCGCTGGCCCAACCCGGCAATCCGAAACCGCGCCTGTTCCGGCTGAGCGAGGACCGCGCCATCATCAACCGGATGGGGTTCAACAACGCCGGTCTGGAGGCCTTCGCCGCCCGGCTGGCGGATCGCCCCCGCAGCGCCGTCGTGGGCGCCAATCTGGGGGCCAACAAGGACACGGAAGACAAGGCGGCGGACTATGTCGCGGGCCTGATCCGGCTGAAGGGTCTGGCCGACTATGTGACCGTCAATGTCTCTTCGCCCAATACGCCGGGCCTGCGCGCCCTGCAGGGCCGGGCCGCGCTGGACGACCTGCTGGGCCGGCTGGCCGAGGCGCGCGGGACGGACCCGACGCCGGTCTTCCTGAAGATCGCACCGGACCTGACGTCGGCCGAAATCACCCTGATTGTCGAAGCGAGTCTGGATCACGGCATCAACGCCCTGATCGTGTCGAATACCACCCTGGACCGGCCCGACAGCCTGCGTGCGCGCGACCGGGATGAGGCCGGCGGTCTGTCCGGCGCGCCGCTGAAGGCGCGGGCCGGGGCCGCGCTGCGGGCCGCCGCCGAGGCCGGAGGCGGCCGCCTGCCCCTGATCGCGGCGGGCGGAATCGACAGCGGAGCCGAAGCCTATGCCCGCATTCGGGCCGGAGCGTCCGCCGTCCAGCTCTATTCAGCCCTCATCTTTGAGGGGCCGGGACTGATCGGGCGGATCAAGCGCGACCTCGCCGCGCGCCTGCGATCCGACGGGTTTTCAACAGTCTCAGAGGCTGTTTCGACCGCCCGTTGACGGAGCGTTAGGGCAAGCAGGTCATGATCACGGACGGGGCGAAAACGTCCATTCCGGGGATCCGCATGGCGATAGCCACAGCCGACATGCCTGCCGCCGCGTCCGTCTCCGATCCCGGCGACTGGGCCGGCGCGATCCGTCAGCGGCGCAAGGCGCTGCTGCAGCGGCTCGGCATGGCTTCGGCCAGCGCCCTGATCTTCAGCCCCCTGCTGGGCTGGTCGCTGAGCTTCGCCTGGGTGATCGGTTATTTCATCGTCCAGCTGCTGGACGTGTGGGTGTTCGCACCGATCGTCAGCGGCAAGGCCGAAAAGCTGCGGGGCGTCCGCCGCGTCGCCGGCTGGGCCATGCTGAGCCTCAACGCCGCCTATTTCGGCAGTCTGTCAGTGCCGCTCTGGCTGATGGGCGGCGCCATGGGCGGGATCTGCTCGGTGATGTTGCTCTCCGCCGGCGCCATCTATGCCGTGATCAACGCGCCGCGCTCGACCTCGGTCATGCTGATGACCGCCTCGATCCAATTCCTCTATCTGGCGGCCACGCCTGTGTTCATGGCGATGCATGGCGCCACCCCGGGATTCGTCACGGCCGCCGCCATCGCGGTCGGCGTCTTCATTACCTACTGCCTGTCGACCTGGCAGCGGATGAACGAGGCCCGGCTGGCGGAAAGCGCTGCCCGGGTCGAGGCCGAGGAAAAGCGGGCCCAGGCCGAGCGGATCATGGCCGGCCGCAGCGCCTTCCTCGCGGCGATCGGACACGACCTGCGCACCCCGATCAGCGCCATCCTGACGGGCGCGGCGGAACTGGAGCGGGGCGCGACCGACGCTGCGGCCCGCTCGCAGGCCCATCTGATCACCGACGCCGGCTTCATGATGAAGGCCATGCTCGACGACCTGCTGGATCACGCCAAGCTGGACGCCGGCCACATGACCGTCGACGAGGTCGACTTCAATCTGCGCGAGCTCCTGAACCAGACCACGCGCCTGTGGCGCGGACCGGCCCGGGCCAAGGGGCTGAAGCTTCGGGTCGAGGGCGCGGCGTCGATCCCGGCCGGTGTGCGGGGCGATCCGATGCGGGTTCGTCAGGTGCTCAACAACCTGATCTCCAATGCCATGAAATTCACCGAGACGGGGTCGATCACCCTGCGTCTCAACGCCTGGAGCGAGGAACCCGCCGGCCATGCGGTGCTTATTACCGTGGAAGACACCGGGCCCGGCATGACGGCGGATCAGGTCGCGCGCCTGTTCACCCCCTTCGACCAGACCACGGCAGGCGTCAGCGCCCAGCACGGCGGCACCGGCCTGGGCCTCGCCATCAGCCGTCAGCTGGCGGAATTGATGGGCGGACGGGTGACCGTGCGGACAAGCCCCGGCGCCGGCGCCAGCTTCACCCTGGCCTTGTCCCTGTTGAAGGGCGAGGCCGTCGAGGCCCCACCCCGGGCGCTGGACCAGGATAGCCGCGACGCCGTCGCCCGCGCCCTGTCCGGCCGCATGACCAGCTCCTCCACCCCGACCCCGGCCGCGCAGTCGCTGACGCCGACATCACGACCCGTCGTCTCCGCGCCGACCGCGCCCACGATCGCGGAAGCCCCGGTCCCTGAAGACCTGTCCGCGGAAGCCATCGCGGCCCGGATCCTGGGCCCGTCGGTTGCGTCGGTGGAGACCGCCGTCACGCTCCAGCCCGAGCCCGTCGCCCAGGACAGCGAAGACGGCGAGGATCGGCCGATGCGGGTGCTGGTGGTCGATGACCACGACATCAACCGCCGCGCCATCCAGCTGATCCTGCAGCCCCTGGGCTGCGATATCTCGACCGCCGCAGACGGCATGGCGGCGCTGAAGATCTGCGAGAACACCGCCTTCGACCTGATCTTCATGGACGTGCGGATGCCCGAGCTGGACGGTCGCGAAACCACGCGCCGCATCCGGGCGGGGGATGGACCGAACGTCGGCGTGCCGATCATCGCCGTCACCGCCGACACGGCGGCCGAGGACATCGCCGCCTGCACCGAGGCCGGCATGACCTATTTCGTGCCCAAGCCGATCACGCCGCCGATGCTGCTGGGCGCCATCACCCATGTGATGACCATGGCTCAGGCGGACGAGGTCCCCGGGGCGGAAACCGTGGCGGCCTGACCGCGGATCTCGGCGACCAGGACCTCGCTGAAATCGTCAGCCTTCATACGACACTCCCAGACTGTGACCACTCGCCATCCAGCGGCTTCCAGCACCGTTTGGGTGGCGACGTCGCGCGCGCGGTTGCGACCGATCTTGGCGGTCCAGTAGGTCGCGTTGGTCTTGGGCTGGCGCGCGCCGCGGGCGCAGTCATGGCCGTGCCAGAAGCAGCCGTGCACGAAGACCGCCACCCGCCGCCCCGGCATCACCAGATCCGGCCGGCCCGGCAGGCCGCGGCCGCCCAGCCGGTAACCGATCCCCGCCGCGCGCAGGATGCGGCGCACGGCGAGTTCAGGCGTGGTGTCGCGGCCCTTCACGGCGCGCATGACGGCGCTGCGCTGTTCGGGGGTGAAGGGGTCCGTTCCCACTACCGCTCATCCCCGCGAACGCGGGGACCCAGTTCTGTGGATGACAGTTGCGGCCGATTGTTCTGGAACGCTGATCCCACGCAACCTGCCTCGCGAAAGGACTGGGTCCCCGCGTTCGCGGGGATGAGCGGTAGGGGAGAACCCTAGAGCTGCGCGAGCAGATGCTCAGCCGAGGAGACGCGGAATTCGCCCGGCTGTTCGATGTTCAGCTGGCTGACAACGCCGTCCTTGACGATCATCGAGTAGCGCTGCGAGCGCTCACCCATGCCGAAGCCCTTGGCGTCCATGGACAGGCCCAGCTGACGGGTCAGGTCGCCGTTGCCGTCGCCCAGCATCAGGATCTCGTCCTTGCCGATGCCCTGGCTGTCGGCCCAGGCGCCCATGACGAAGGCGTCATTGACCGAGAGGCAGGCGATCGTGTCGACGCCCTTGGCGGTCATTTCCTCGCGCAGATCCTTGAAGCCCGGCAGGTGACGGGCCGAGCAGGTCGGGGTGAAGGCGCCGGGCACGGCGAACAGGGCCACGGTCTTGCCGGCGAAGATGTCGTCGGTGGTGACGGGCTTGGGGCCGTCGTCGGTGGCGCGGGTCAGGTTGGCCGAGGGGATGCGGTCGCCGATCTGGACGGTCATGGGGCAGGCTCCGGGTGGGGGTGAGAAGGTAACGCTGCCGACCAGATAGGCGTTGCCGCGCGGGACGCCAACCACATCGTGTCGATCCGCCGCCTTGCGTCCGCGGGCCGGCGTCCCGATGATAGGGCCATGGACGATTTCCAATCCTTGGTCGGGCGGCTTCTGGTGGCCATGCCGGGCATCAGCGACAGCCGGTTCGAGCATGCGGTGATCCTGATCTGCGCCCACCGGCCGGACCACGCCATGGGCCTGCGGCTGGACCGGCCGGCGCCGGGCGTGAACCTGAAGAAGGTGCTCGACAAGCTGAAGACCGAGGCGCCGGAGACCGCCGCCGGCCGGCAGGTGCTGATCGGCGGGCCTGTGGAGCGTGAGCGCGGCTTTGTCCTGCACACCGACGACTGGCTGATCGACGACGCCTCGGTGGCCTTCGCCGAGGGTCTGGCCATGACCGGCACGCGCGAGGCGTTGCTGGCCATGGTGGACCCGGCGTCGGGGCCGAACCGTTCGGTGCTGCTGCTGGGCTATGCCGGCTGGGGCGAGGGCCAGTTGGAGGATGAGCTGGGCGAGAACGTCTGGCTGACCGCCGACGCCGATCCGGAGCTGATCTTCGACGTCGACTATGACGGGAAGTGGGCCAAGGCGCTGGCGGGACTGGGGGTCGATCCGGCGCAGCTGTCAGGGCAGAGCGGGCGGGCTTAAGGGGGCGGACCTGCGATCAAACGCCAGCAGAGCTTCAGCTCTCAGACGATGATCGCATTTCGGCCCGTCACGGCTCGCTTCAGGGACAGGTGCGGGTGGGCTTCCGGCTCTGGAGGATCCAGTCATTGGCCGACTCATTCCATCGCGCATAGATCGTGTGCCGGCAGGTCTCCCGGATAATCTGCTGGCCGACCATGTCAGTGCGCGGCTTGCGCCACTGGTACTGGCGGCGGCCGTCCGGCATATCCAGAACGGTATCAGGCTGCCCGTAGCGGGCGACCGCGACCTCAACGGGCTGGTTGAGAAAGTCGATCCGGTGCGTTTCAGCGGTGGCGCACGCGCCCAACGCCATTGCGCCCGCGAGCGCGGTGATTATCCGGTGCATATCGATTCCTCCCAGAGATGCATCCAGCACACGCTAGCACAACCTGTATATCCAGCCTAACGGCGCCAGGCGGGCGGAATCGCGACTTAGGCCGACCGCGCCTTGATCGGTGCCGTCCCATCAGCCAGCGACTCGTTCAGATAGACCTCGGCCTCCTGCGCCGGGAGGGCAGGGGCGTAGCCGAAGCCCTGGCCGTAGTGGCACTGGGCGTCGAGCAGAAGTTTGGCGAGGCCGGCGTTCTCGACGCCCTCGGCGACGACTTCCAGCGACAGGTCGCGGCCGAGGTTGACCACCGATTTGACGATCTTGGCCGAGCCCTCGTCCTTGTCCATGGTCAGAACGAAATAGCGGTCGATCTTCAGCGTATCGAACGGCAGCTTGGCGAGCCAGGTCAGGGAGCTGAAACCGGTGCCGAAATCATCGAGCGCCAGCGAGGCGCCGGCCGCGCGCAACCGGGTCAGGGTCTCGGCGGCGCGGGTCGTGTCGCGCATGATGTCGCCCTCGGTGACCTCAAGCTTCAGCGCGCCCTTCGGCAGGCCGGAGTCGGCGATGATGCGGGTGACGTCCTCGACCAGATTGGCCCGCTCGATCTCGCCGACCGACAGGTTGACGCTGCAGAACAGCTTGCCCGCCGACGGATGCCGCTTGAGCCATTCGGCCAGCTGACGCGAGGCCTGGGTCATCATCAGCAGACCCAGGTCGTTCATCAGGCCCATTTCGTCAGCCAGACCCAGGAATTCGTCGGGCGGGACCAGACCACGTTTGGGGTGACGCCAGCGGGCCAGGGCCTCGAACCCGGCCACGGCGCCGGTCAGCAGGTTCACGATCGGCTGGTAGAAGGGCTCGATCTCGCCGCGCACGAAGGCGTTGCGCAGGTCGGCTTCCAGCGCCAGCCGGGACAGGCTGTCGCTCTCCAGCGCCCGGCCATAGGCGGCGACGCCGCTGCGGCCCGCGGTCTTGGCCTGTTCGACCGCCAGTTCGACCCGACGCAGCATTTCAGCCGGATCAGGCGCGTCCGGGCCGCCCTCGGCCTGGGCGGAGCCGATCGAGACGGTGGGATAGATGTCGAAGCCTGCAACGCGCAGCGGCTGTTCCAGCGCCTCGCGCACCCGTTCGGCCACGGCGCCGGTGCCGCGCGGGGCCAGGACGGCGAACTCGTCCTCGCCGATGCGGGCGGCGTTGGCGTCATGGGCGAAGGCGGCGTTCAGGCGCGATCCCAGCGCCGCCAGCACCAGATCGGTGCGCTCATGGCCGAGGGCCTCGTTCAGGCGGCGCAGGCGGTCCACGTCCGCCACGACCAGCTCATAGTCGCCCGGCTGGGTCAGTTGTTCGCCGGCGCGGGCGAGGAAGGTGCGCCGGTCCAGAAGACCGGTCAGCCGGTCGACATGCGAGGCGGCGAATTTCGTCTCCAGGGCCACGACCCCGGCGGCGCGCAGGCCGTCCTCCAGCCAGACGCCGCGCCAGATGCAGGTCTCGGAATCGCGCATGCGCAGACGGACGGCGACCTCGGTCCCCTCGGCCTGCGGCTTGAGAATCTTCTCGGCCAGCGCCCGGTCCTGCGGAATGGCCACAGCGGTGAAGGCGGCGCCCGAACACTCCGGCGCCAGCGGGCCGAGCCCCAGCGCCCGGGTCGCGCCGGTGAAGCGCATCTGGTCGTCGGACGGGGTCCATATCCACAGGGCGGTGTCCGCGGCGGCCAGCGCCTCAATGGCGGTCGTCGCGTCCCAGGCCAGACTTCTGGAGCGAGTATTCAAACGCCTGCTGGTCCCGACAGGACGGCCGGAATCAGCCGCCGCGCCCGACTCCGTCATTGACGAAGCCGAACAGGAGATGATCTGCCCAAGCGCCGTTAATTTTAAGATAAGCCCGGGCCCGTCCTTCGAGCTGAAAACCGGTCTTCTCGAGCACCCGGCGCGAGGCCGTGTTGTCCGGCACACAGGCGGCCTCGACGCGGTGCAGCTTCAGGTCGTCGAAGGCCCAGGCGACCATGGCCCGGACCGCGGCTGTGCCCAGGCCGCGACCGGCGAACGGCAGACCGACCCAGTAGCCCAGCGTCCCCGTCTCGGCGACGCCGCGCCGGATGTTGGACAGGGTGATGGCGCCGACCAGCGACTGGTCGGAATCAGCGAAAATGAAGAAGGGCCAGGCGTTGCCGGCCTCCATCTCACGCCCATAGATCGAGAGGCGGCGTTTGAAGGCCGGACGGGTCAGGTCGTCCTCGGGCCAGATCGGCTCCCATGGCTGCAGATAGGCGTGAGACGCATGGCGCAGGCCGGCCCAGGCCTCGTGGTCGGAGGCGCGGGGGGGACGCAGGGTCACGCCCTGCCCTTTCACCACCGGGCCCGTCGCTTCGTTGATCCAGTCCAGCAGGGCCATGGATCAAGCCTACCCCAGCGTTTGCTCGGGGTGAACCACCCCCACACCGTCATCCTCGGGCTTGACCCGAGGATGACGGCGTTGGAGATCAGCCGAACAGAGCCTCGTGGAAGGCCGCGCCCGCGGGGGCCGCGGCCTTCGGGCCCAACACCGCTGTCGCGCAGCGGCCGGCGGCCAGCGAGGCGGCGGCGGCGGTCCGGACCGTGTCGACCGTCTGGGCGAGCGTGCGTTCAGACATGGTCTGCGACGGGATCAGGGCCCCGAAGATCAGCACCTGGGCCGCGGCCCGGCCGGCGCGGGCGGCGGGGCTCTCGTCAGACATCCACAGGCCGGCGTTGAGCACGGCCTTGGCGCGCGACAGTTCTGCGGCGGTCGGACCCGTTTCGGCCAGCGCCTTCAGCTCGGCGGCGCACACCCGGGCCAGTTCGACGGCCCGGTCGGCGGCGGCGCCGGCGTAGATGCCCAGCAGGCCGGCATCCTCATAGGGCTCGTGATAGGCGTCGATGGCATAGGCCAGGCCGCGCTCCTCGCGGGCGCTCTGGAACAGGCGCGATGCCATGCCGCCGCCGAGGATCTCGGTCATCAGCCGGGTCGCGGCATAGGCGGGGTCCGTGGCCGAGGGCGCGGGCAGCTGGAAGACAATATTGGCCTGTTCGATCCGGCGGGTCAGGGCCGCCGCGCCCCCTGTGAAGCGGGGCGCGTCGGGCGCCTCGGCCGGAGTCGCGGTCTCGGCGCCGAACCAGCGCTCCGCCAGGGCCAGAAGCTCGGTCTCGTCCACGGCGCCGGATACGGCCACCACCATGCGGTCCGGCGAATACAGCCGGGCGCGCCAGTCGCCGATGGCGGCGCGGGTGATCGGCTTCAGACTCTTCACTGACCCAAGGATCGGCCGCCCCAGCGGCTGGCCCTCGAAGGCGCGGGTCTGGGCCATTTCGAAGACGTGGTCGTCCGGGGTGTCGAAGGCCTCGGCGATCTCTTGCGCCACGACGTCCTTCTCGCGCTCGATCTCGGCGGGGTCGAGCGTGGGGCGGAAGACGAGGTCGGAGACGACCTGCATGGCCAGCGGCAGGGAGCCGTGCAGGGCGCGGACCTCGAAACTGGTGCGCTCATAGCCGGTGGAGGCGTTCAGTGAGCCGCCCTCGGCCTCGATCCGCTCGACGATCTCGCGCGCGCCCATGTCTCCGGCGCCTTTGAAGACCAGATGTTCGAGGCAGTGGGACCAGCCGGACGTCGCCTCGGTCTCCCATTTCGCCCCGCCGCGCACGGCGACGGTCAGGGCCAGGGTGCGCAGGCCGGGCATGGGATCACAGACGACGCGGACGCCATTCGACAGGGTGTGGAGCGTGGCGGTCAGGGGGCTTCTTCTTTCCCTATCGCCTCGCTCGCAGAGCGAGGCTGCTTGAGGGTCTTGCGGAGCAGCACGATGTAGAAACCGACCAGCGCCAGCGCCAGCCCGAACCAGGTCAAGGCATAGCCGAGGTGGTTGTTCGAGAAGGCCGCCGGCGGGGCCGAGGGCTGGAGGGCCTGCCACTCGGGATTGGAGGAGGTCAGGGCGAACAGGGTGTTCGGATCAGTGTCGGCGACGCCCAGCGCCTCGGCCATGCCGGCCATGTCGCGCGCGAAGAACCGGCCCTTGTCGACGGGCAGGGCCATCGGGCCCGGCGGCGGCGTCTCGCGCACCTCGGCAACCAGCGGGAAGGACGCCGTCGAGGCCGCGACCGGCGGGCGGGCGGAAATGCTCTCGGCGACAAAGCCGCGGTCGATCAGGAACACGGCCGGAAAGTCGGTCGGACGGCAGGCAGAGATCAGCCGGACGCCAGCCTGCCCCTCATGGATGGTCTGGAGTTCGACCCAGGGGGCCGTGGCCAGCCCCGGACAGTCGATGGCGACCTTGTGGAAGGCGGGGTCAGGCAGGGCCATGACCGCGGCGAGCGGCGCGGGCGGGAGGCCGGCAGCGGCCTCGGCCTGATCGATCAGGCCGTTCTTCCACTGCATCCGCTGCACCTGCCAGACCCCGAGCCCGCACAGGAGGGCGAGGGCGAGGGTGCAGACGATCGTCAGGCCCCATGGGAAGCGGGCGCGCATCAGGCCTGTCCCGCCCTGTTCCGCATCTGCAGGGCGATCATCACCCCCTTGCCGGGGCGCATCAGGCCCAGCGAGAGGCCGGCGACCAGCGGCAGGGCGACCAGCAGCATGGCCCAGATCGGCGGATTCCAGGCGACCTGCACGAACAGGGCGCCGAAGACCACGATCCCGCCGGCGATCTGCATGATGAAGATGGCGGCGCCGTCGCCGGTGTTCAGGCGGGTGAAGTCGAAGCCGCAGGCGGCGCAGCGGTCGACCACCTTGAGAAAGCCCGCGAACAACGGACCCTTGCCGCAATGGGGACAGCGGCAAAGCAGACCGGCGCGGATCGGGTTGATCCGCGCCGGTTGAAGATCAAGCCCTGTGGGGCCGTCCGTCACCCGAAGGTGACGTAGACGAAGGCGAAGAGGAACAGCCAGACCACGTCCACGAAATGCCAGTACCAGGCGGCCGCCTCGAAGCCGAAATGCTTCTGGGGGGTCATCTGGCCGGCCATCAGGCGCAGCAGGCAGACCAGCAGGAAGATGGTGCCGAGCAGGACGTGGAAACCGTGGAAGCCGGTCGCCATGAAGAAGATCGAGCCGTACAGGCCGGAGTTAACAGCGTTCTCGTTGAAGAACAGGTTCTCGTGGAGAATGTGGTCATACTCATAGATCTGCACCGCGGTGAACAGCACGCCGAGCAGGACGGTGATGATCAGTCCGGTGCGGGTCGCCTTGCGGTCGCCGACCTGCAGGGCGTGGTGTGCCCAGGTCACCGTCGTGCCGCTGAGCAGCAGGATTACGGTGTTCAGCAGCGGCAGATGCCAGGCGTCCAGCGTTTCGACGCCCTGGGGCGGCCAGGTCGACCAGGCGGCGGCGGTCTCGGCCCAGTTGCCGACCTCGGGAATGTGGGCGCGGGCTTCGTTGAAGACCGCCATTTCGAAGAACATCCAGAAGAAGGCGGCGAAGAACATCACCTCGGAGGCGATGAACATGATCATGCCGTAGCGCAGACCGATCTGGACGACCGGGGTGTGGTCGCCGCCCTGGCTTTCCTTGATCACATCCGCCCACCAGGCGAACGCGGCCACCAGCACGCCGGCCAGACCCGCGAAGAACAGGGCCGCCTTGCCGTCGGACAGCAGGGCCGTCGCGATCGGTCCCGCATCGGGTCCGACGATGCCCTTCATCCACACCACGGCCCCGACCATCATGATCGTGACCGCGATCGAGGCGATCAGCGGCCAGGGGCTGGGATTCACCAGGTGATAGTCGTGATGCGGAGTGGCGTGTGCGTCGGCCATCTGGGTCTCTTGCAGCAGTCGAGAGTCGTATGAGGCAGGCTATAGCGTCGGCTATCCCGCCGCGCCAGACCCTTGAGAACTTGGAGGGGCGCCCGCGATTGCGGCCTGATCGAAGCCTTGCGTGGGATAGAAGGTGTAGCTGAGGGTTATTTCCTCGACCCCGCGGCTCTCGCGGTCGGTCGCCATCTCCGGCGCCACGAAATACTGGACCGGGAATTTCATCGTCTGGCCCGGCTGGATGGTCTGTCCCTCGAAGCAGAAGCATTGCAGCTTCTGGAAATAGGGGCCGGCCCGCTCCGGCACGACGTTATAGGCGGCCGTGGCCTGGATTGGACGATCGGAGGTATTGGTCACATCGAAATAGGCGATGCCCGTCTCGCCGATTCGCACCCGCTGGGCGACCTGTTCGGCGCGGAAGGTCATGGGCAGGCCGCGCACATTGGTGTCGAACCGGATCAGCACCGTCTGGTCCAGCTGCACATCCGGCGCCTGGTCCGCCTTGCGGACCGTGCCGTCGAAGCCGGTGACCTGGCAGAACAGCTGATACAGGGGCACGGCGGCGAAGGCGGCGCCGGTCATGAACATGACGCCGCCAGCGCAGGCGATCGCCACCACAGCATTGGCGGTGGGCTTCTTCATCGGGCGTATTCGACCGGTGCGCCGGCCGCGATGGCGTCCTTGCGGGCGTCGATGTTGCGCTTGAGGTTCAGCACGGTGACGGCGAACACCAGCACGATGAAGCCCACCAGGGCGCCGGCGATGGCGAGATTGCGCTTGCTGCGGGCGGACAGCTCTTCGGGGGTCAGGCGGCGTAGGGTCATGACAGTCCGGGAAGGGCGGTGATGCTCTCGACCAGCAGGGCCGCGAACAGCGCCATCAGGTACAGGATGGAGAAAGCGAACAGGTTGCGCGCCGGTTTGGCCTCGGCGCGGACATCATACAATGCGGCCTCTCGTCCCACGGCCTCGGCCTTGTCGGGCTGATCCCCGGCGCGGCTGCGCCACAGGCGGAAGGCGAGGAACAGGAAGCCCAGGCCGCCAAGGATCGACACAGCCAGATAAAGGACGCCGCCGAGACCCAGCAGGCCCGGAGCCACGGCCACCGGTACGAACACGAGGCTGTAGATCAGGATCTGCAGCCGCGTGCTCTTCGCCCCGCGCGCCACCGGCATCATGGGAATGCCCGCGCGGGCGTAGTCGCCAGCCGAATACAGGGCCAGGGCCCAGCTGTGCGGCGGGGTCCACAGGAAGATGATG
The DNA here is from genome assembly GCA_002343425.1 of Brevundimonas sp. UBA2388. Lineage (GTDB taxonomy): Bacteria > Pseudomonadota > Alphaproteobacteria > Caulobacterales > Caulobacteraceae > Brevundimonas. The sequence continues at coordinate 2,038 of DDSO01000147.1, read as the reverse complement.
GCGAACAGCAACCAGGCCGGCCACGGCGCCTCGCCCGTCGCGGCGGCCCAGCCGATCACGGGGGGAAAGGCGCCCGCGGCGCCGCCGATGACGATGTTCTGGGGCGTCCGGCGCTTCAGCAGCAGGGTGTAGAAAACGGCGTAGTAGAGGATGGTCATCAACAGCAGGCCGCCGGCCAGCCAGTTGGTCGCCATGCCGAGCAGCATGACGGAAAAGACCGACAGGATGACGCCAAAGGTCATGGCGTCGTTCTTGTTGACCCGCCCGGCCGCGACAGGTCGCCCGCGGGTGCGCCGCATCAGGGCGTCGGTCTCGCCCTCCAGCGCCATGTTCAGCGCCCCCGCCGCCCCTGCCCCGACGGCGATGCACAGGATGGCGATGGCGGCCGACAGCCAGTCCAGGTCGCCACCTGCCACGACCAGGCCGACGACGGCGGTGAAGATCACCACCGACATCACGCGCGGCTTCAGCAGCTGGAAGAAGTCTTCCGGCTGGGCCGTCGAGAGCGCGGACTGGGAGGCGGATTCGGTCATCGCATTTTCAAAAAGCCAGAGGCCGCCCCTTCAGTCTGAAAGAGCGGCCCCCGATTGGTCTGGTCCGTACGGACCGGTCTAGTGCTCGTCGCCCTTGACCACCGGCAGTTCGTTGAACTGGTGGTGGGGCGGAGGCGAGGACAGGGTCCACTCCAGGGTCGTGGCGCCTTCGCCCCACGGATTGGCGACGCCGGGACGACGGCGGATGGCGGCCTCGGCCAGCATGATCAGGAAGACCAGCACGCCGACGATGGTGATGACATAGCCCCACGACGAAACCAGGTTCCAGTAGGCGTAGCCGTCCGAGTAGTCGACGTAGCGCCGGGGCATCCCCTGCAGGCCAAGGAAATGCTGCGGGAAGAACACCAGGTTCACGCCGACAAACATGACCCAGAAATGCAGGCAGCCGAGGAACTCGTTGTACTTCACGCCGAACATCTTCTCGAACCAGTAGTAGAAGCCCGCGAAGATGGCGAAGACGGCGCCCAGCGACAGCACATAGTGGAAGTGGGCCACGACGTAATAGGTGTCGTGCAGGCTGTAATCGATGCCCGCGTTGGACAGGACCACGCCGGTCACGCCGCCGATGGTGAACAGGAAGATGAAGCCGATCGCCCACAGCATGGGCGTCTTGAAGCTGATGGAGCCGCCCCACATGGTGGCGATCCAGCTGAAGATCTTCACGCCCGTGGGCACGGCGATGATCATGGTCGCAGCGATGAAATAGGCGCGCAGGTTCACGCCCATGCCCACCGTGTACATGTGGTGCGCCCAGACGATGAAGCCGACGAAGCCGATCGCCACCATGGCGTAGGCCATGGCGAGATAGCCGAAGATCGGCTTCTTCGAGAAGGTCGAGACGATATGGCTGATGATGCCGAAGCCCGGCAGGATCAGGATGTAGACCTCGGGGTGTCCGAAGAACCAGAACAGGTGCTGGAACATCACCGGGTCGCC
>DDSO01000147.1:0-533 GCA_002343425.1 Brevundimonas sp. UBA2388 | reverse complement strand
AAGGCGGTGATCAGCACCGACCAGGCGAACAGCGGCATCCGGTGGAGGGTCATCCCCGGGGCGCGCATGTTGAAGATCGTGGTGATGAAGTTGATCGCGCCGAGGATCGAGCTGGCGCCCGCGACGTGCAGCGAGAAGATGGCCAGGTCCATGGCCGGACCCGGGTGGCCCATGGTCGACAGGGGCGGATAGATCGTCCAGCCGCCGCCGAAACCGAGCCCGCCGCCGGGCTCGCCCGGAACGAACAGGGAGATGATCAACAGCACCCAGGCCGCCACCAGCAGCCAGAAGGAGATGTTGTTCATGCGCGGGAAGGCCATGTCGGGCGCGCCGATCATGATCGGCACAAACCAGTTGCCGAAGCCGCCGATCATGGCGGGCATGACCATGAAGAAGATCATGATCAGGGCGTGGCCGGTGACCACCACATTGTAGCCGTGCTTGGTCTGTTCGACGAGGCCGAACAGATTGACCATCGAGCCTTCGGTGAAGATCTGGATGCCCGGCTCGGCCAGTTCCCAGCGGATCAGGCC
>DDSO01000028.1:1280-9043 GCA_002343425.1 Brevundimonas sp. UBA2388 | reverse complement strand
GCCCGTGTTCGTGGGCGATCCGGTCCACACCAAGATGATCTCGGACATGCTGCTGGAAGAGCACGGCGTCTATGTCCAGCCGATCAACTATCCGACCGTGCCCAAGGGCACCGAGCGACTGCGCTTCACGCCGTCGCCGAACCACACCGACGCCATGATGGACGACCTCGTCAGGGCGATGGACCGGCTGTGGACCCACTGCAACGTGGCGCGCCTCCCTGCCGTCGCCTGAGCCAGACATCGGCGAGGTCATCGTCGAACTGACCCGCAACGGGGCCTATCTGAAATGCTCCGCCGTGCACGTCGCCACGGGCGTCGAGGCCTCGGCGATCGGACCGGTGACGGAGCGGACGGGTCTCGAGCGGATCGCCATCGCCAAGCTGAAGCGGGCGCTGGCGTCGCGCTGACCCACCAGATGTTGTGGTCGGTCGGTCGGCGGCGTAGAGGAGTCGCCTGTTTCGGCGCAACTCTAGTATCGGGGCTCCTTCGTGACCGCCTTCACCCACGACGCCTATTTCTCGAAGAGCCTCGCCGAGGCTGATCCCGATATCCACCGCGGGATCCAGGGCGAACTGGGCCGGCAGAAGGAACAGATCGAACTGATCGCCTCCGAAAACATCGTCTCGAAGGCGGTGCTTGAAGCGCAGGGGTCGGTCCTCACCAACAAATACGCCGAGGGCTATCCCGGCCGCCGCTACTACGGCGGCTGCGAATATGTCGACGTCACCGAGAACCTCGCCCGTGAGCGCGCCAAGGCGCTGTTCGGCTGCGCCTTCGCCAACGTCCAGCCGCACTCGGGCGCCCAGGCCAACCAGGCGGTGTTCCAGGCCCTGCTGACGCCCGGCGATACCTTCCTGGGCATGGATCTGGCGGCCGGCGGCCACCTGACCCACGGCTCGCCCGCCAACCAGTCGGGCAAGTGGTTCCGGCCGGTGACCTATACGGTTCGCGAGAGCGACTGCCTGATTGACTACGAAAACGTCGCCGAAATGGCCGAGCGCGAGAAGCCGAAGCTGATCATCGCCGGCGCCAGCGCCTACAGCCGTCACATCGACTTCAAACGCTTCCGCGAGATCGCCGACAGCGTCGGGGCGTATCTGATGGTCGACATGGCCCACTATGCGGGCCTGATCGCCGGCGGCGTCTATCCCGACCCGCTGCCGCACGCCCACGTCGTCACCACCACGACGCACAAGACCCTTCGCGGGCCGCGCGGCGGCATGGTGCTGTCGAACGACGTCGAACTGGGCAAGAAGATCAACTCGGCGGTTTTCCCCGGCCTGCAGGGCGGACCGCTGGAGCATGTCATCGCCGCCAAGGCCGTGGCCTTCGGCGAGGCGCTCAAGCCCGAGTTCAAACTCTATGCGAAACAGGTCGTGCTCAATGCGCAGGCCCTGGCCGCCGTTCTGGTCGAGCGCGGCGCGGCGATCGTCTCGGGCGGCACCGACAGCCATCTGATGCTGGTCGATCTGCGGCCCAAGGGCGTGACCGGCAAGGCCACCGAGGCGGCGCTCGAACACGCCCTGATGACCTGCAACAAGAACGGCGTGCCGTTCGACACCGCCCCGTTCACCATCACCTCGGGCGTTCGCCTGGGCACGCCTGCGGGCACGACGCGCGGCTTCGGCGTCGGCGAGTTCCAGCAGGTCGGCCACTGGATCGCCGATGTGATCGACTCGATGAAGGGCACGGACGAGGCGGACGCCGGCGTGTCGCAACGTGTCGCCGGCGAGGTGCGCGAGCTCACGCGCCGCTTCCCGATCTACGGATAGACCCGCGATGAAATGCCCCTTCTGCGGCCATCAGGACACCCAGGTGAAGGACAGTCGCCCGTCGGATGACGGCGCCGCCATCCGCCGCCGTCGGTCCTGCCCGCAGTGCAGCGGGCGGTTCACCACCTTCGAGCGGGTTCAGCTGCGCGAGCTGATGATCCTGAAGCGCAACGGCCGCCGCGCGCCGTTCGACCGCGACAAGCTGGAGCGGTCGCTCAACGTCGCCCTGCGCAAACGTCCGGTGCAGGCCGAACAGATCGAACAGCTGGTCAGCCGCATCACCCGCCAGCTGGAAAGCCTGGGCGAAACCGAGATCCCGTCCTCGACGGTCGGCGACTTCATCATGAAGGCGCTCAAGTCGGTCGATGAGGTCGCCTACGTCCGCTACGCCTCGGTCTACAAGGACTTCCGCCACACTGGCGACTTCGCCAAATTTCTCGGCGACGAAGGGCTGGACGACGAGTCCGGCCGGAGCTGATGCGACCACAGGTCACCCTGAAACTGGCCACCTCCCTCGACGGCCGGATTGCGACGGCGTCCGGCGAGTCGAAATGGATCACCGGCGAGGCGGCGCGGCTGGAAGGCCACCGCCTGCGCGCGGCGCATGACGCCATTCTGGTCGGCGTCGAGACGGTGCTCGCCGACGATCCCGAACTGACGGCCCGCCTTCCGGGGCGGCCGGTAGATCAGCCGCTGCGGGTCGTGCTCGACAGCCGCCTGCGCACGCCGACCACGGCGAAGCTGGCGAGCGGCGGAGACAGCCTGATCCTGACCGTCGCCGAGCCCGCGCAGATCGGCGGCGCAGTCGTCGAAAAGGTCAAGGCTGAGGACGGCCGCCCGGGCGTGGCCGCCTGCCTGTCCGCGCTCAATCGCCGGGGTGTCGCTTCTGTGCTGATCGAGGGTGGTGGACAGGTTGCGGCCAGCTTCCTTCGCGCCGGACTTGTCGACCGGCTGGAGTGGTTCCGCGCACCGATCCTGCTGGGTGGGGAGGGGCGGCCCTGTGTGGCGGCGCTGGCCCTTGCGAAGCTGGCTGACGCTCCCAGGTTCCGGCGCCTTGCGGTCGAGCCTTGCGGTGACGACCTGTGGGAGCGCTACGAGAGGCTCTGATGTTCACAGGCATTGTCACAGACATCGGCCGGGTCCGTTCGGTCCGGCAGACCGAGCGCGATCGCCGCTATGAGATCGAGACTGCCTGGGACACCGCCGGCATCGACCTCGGCGCCTCGATCAGCCATGCGGGCTGCTGCCTGACGGTCACCGAGAAGGGGCGCGGCTGGTTCGCGGTCGAGGTCTCGGGAGAAACCTTGTCAAAGACCACGCTCGGGAACTGGCGCGAGGGCGATCCAATCAACCTGGAGCGGGCCGCCAAACTGGGCGACGAACTCGGCGGCCATATCGTCTCGGGCCATGTGGATGGACTGGGCCGGGTCGTCTCGGTGACGCCCGAGGGCGGTTCGCACCGGATCGACATCGAGGCGCCGGCGCCGCTGCATCGCTATATCGCCGCCAAGGGCTCGATCACGGTCGATGGGGTTTCGCTGACGGTGAACGCCGTCGAGGGTCGAACTTTCGGCCTGAACATCATTCCCCACACCTGGGAAGCGACCACTCTGGGCGGGCTGAAGGCCGGCGACGTGGTCAATCTCGAGATCGACATGCTGGCGCGATACCTCGCGCGGTGGCAGGAGACGGCGTGATGCAACTGGCCGCGAACATGAACGACAGCCCGATCAGCCCCATCGAGGACATCCTCGAGGACGCCCGCAACGGCAAGCCCTACATCCTCGTCGATGCCGAGGACCGTGAGAACGAGGGCGACATCATCATCCCGGCCCAGTTCGCCACGCCGGACCAGATCAATTTCATGGCTCGCCACGCCCGCGGCCTGATCTGCCTTGCGATTACGGCGGAACGCGCACGCCAGTTGCGGCTGCCGCCCATGGCCGCCGAAAACCGGACCAGCATGGGTACGGCCTTTACCGTCTCGATCGAGGCGCGCGATGGTGTGACCACCGGCATCAGCGCCGCCGACCGCGCCCGCACCGTCCAGGTGGCGTCCGATCCGACCAAGGGCGCCGATGACATCGTCTCGCCGGGCCATGTTTTCCCGCTGGTCGCTCGCGACGGCGGGGTGCTGGTCCGCACCGGTCACACCGAGGCGGCGGTCGATATCAGCCGCATGGCGGGACTGACGCCCGCCGGCGTTATCTGCGAGATCATGAACGACGACGGCTCGATGGCGCGGATGCCCGATCTGGTCGCCTTCGCCCAGCTGCACGGCCTCAAGATCGGCACCATCGCCGATCTGATCGCCTATCGCCGCCGCACCGAACGCTATGTCGAGCGGGTCATGGACACGCCGTTCGAGAGCATCCACGGCGGGCCGTTCCGCCTCATGCTGTACCGGAACACCATCGAGGGCGCCGAGCACATCGCCCTGGTGAAGGGCAAGATCGAGCCCGGAAAGCCGACCCTCGTGCGGATGCACCAGGTCGATTTCGCCGCCGACATTCTCGGCCATGTCGAGGCGCGCCAGAACTATGTGCCCCGGGCCCTCGAGGCGATCAGCGCCCATGACGGCGCGGGCGTAACCGTGTTTCTGCGCGACCCCGACCTGCACGGTCTCGCCGAACGGTTGGCCGGGGTGGAAAAGCCCGCTGCCGTTGACCGCTCAATCCGCAACTACGGGGTCGGCGCCCAGATCCTGCTGGATCTCGGGGTCCGCGACATGATCGTGATGAGCTCGACCCGCCCCAACCCCGCCGCGCTTGAGGGCTATGGCTTGCGCATCGTCGGCTGGCGCGACATGGACGGAGAAGACCAATCCTGAACGATCCCACCCGCGTCCTCATCGTCGAGGCCCGGTTCTACGACGATCTGGCCGATGCGCTGCTGGAAGGGGCGAAGGACGCCCTGCGTGCGCAGAATGTGCAGTTCGACGTGGTCTCCGTACCCGGCGCCCTGGAGGTTCCCACGGCGATCGCCCTGGCCGTCGAGGCCGGCCGCTATCCGACCGCCCCGCGCTATGACGGCTTCGTCGCGCTCGGCTGCGTGATCCGTGGCGAGACCTATCATTTCGAGATCGTCTCGGATCAGTCGGCGGCCGGCATCCGCAACCTGGGCCTCAACGGCGTGGTCATCGGCAACGGCATCCTGACCACCGAGGACGAGGCCCAGGCCTGGGCCCGGGCCCGGATCAGCGAGGGCGACAAGGGCGGCGGCGCGGCGCGCGCCTGCATGGACCTCATTGCCTTGCGCAAGCGGCTGCGCGTAGGACTGGGCGCGTGACCGAACCCGCCAGCCTCAAGTCCGTGCTCGAGCAACTCGCCGAGGCCGAAAAGCAGCGCGCCGAGCCGCAGCTGACCAGCCGCCAGCGGCGCGCCCGCACTGTCGCGCGCCTCGCCGCCGTCCAGGCGCTTTATCAGATGGAACTGGCCGGGGAGGGCGTGGAAACGGTCATCACCGAGTTCTCGAACCACCGCTTCGATGCCGATATGGAAGGCGAGCCGCTGGCTGAGGCGGACGAGGCGTATTTCGCCGAGATCGTGCGCGGCGTAGTCGGGGGCCAACGCGACATCGACACGGCGGTGAAGGCGCGGCTGGCCTCGAACTGGCGGCTGGAGCGGCTGGATTCCACCCTGCGGGCCCTGTTGCGCGCCGGCGCATGGGAACTGCGGGACCGTCAGGACGTGCCGCGCGAGATCGTGATTGATGAATATGTCGAACTGGCCAAGGCCTTCTTCGACGACGCCGAGGCGAAATTCGTCAATGCGGCGCTGGACGGCGTCGCCCGAGACGTCCGACCGAAGGGCTAGTCGCGCCGATGCCCGCGGTCGACGTCGCCGGCGAGTTCGAGACCATCCGGCGGCTGTTCGCGCCGCTGGCCCATCCGGAATGGGGCCGGGGGCTGACGGATGACGTCGCCGTGGTGCCCTCGCGGCCCGGCCACGATCTGGTCCTGACCAAGGACGCGATCGTCGAGGGGGTTCATTTCCTGCCCACCGACCCACTCGACACCGTGGCGAAGAAGCTGATGCGGGTGAACCTGTCGGACCTGGCCGCCAAGGGCGCCGAACCGTTCGGCTACATGCTGGCCTGCCACTGGTCGCCGCGCTGTGGCTGGCCCGAGCGGATGACGTTCTGCGACGGGCTGCGCGTCGACCAGAAGGCGTTCGGCGTCGCGCTGCTGGGCGGGGACACGGTCGCCACTCCGGGCCCTGCCAGCTTCTCCATGACCCTGCTGGGCTGGACCCCGAAAGGTCGAACCGTCGGCCGGGCCGGGGCCCGGGTCGGTGATCTGGTGTTTGTGACCGGCGCCATCGGCGATGGCTGGCTGGGCCTGGAGGCGGTGCAGGACAGGCTGTCGCTGGACCCCGAACGGGTCGCGGCCTTGTCCGACCACTTTCGCACGCCCATGCCCCGCACGGAATTCGCCCTGCCGGTCCGTGAGTTCGCCAGCGCCGCCATCGACGTCTCCGACGGTCTGATCGCCGACCTGGGCCATCTGGCGGAAGCCGGTGGGGTGGGCATCGAGATCGACCTCGAGACCGTGCCCCTGTCGGCCGCCGGCCAGGCCTGGTTCGACGGCCGCGTCGATGAACAGGCGGCGCTTGAGAAGCTGGTCACCGGCGGCGACGACTATGAGATCGCCTTCACCGCTTCCGCCCGCGACGAGACCGCCCTGCGCAAGGAGGCGGAGCGGCGGCATCTGCGCCTGACCCGGATCGGGCGGGTGGCGGCGGGGCAGGGTGTCGTGGCCCGGTTCGGCGGTCAGACGGTCACATTCGACCGTTCCGGCTTCACGCACAGCTGACAACGATTTCTCAAGGCGTGGGCGTCACTGTGTCGCCATGCGCCGTCGTGACCTTATCGCCGCCACCGCCGCCCTGTCCGCCATCGCCCCCGCGGCGCTGGCCGAAGATGCGCCGTCGGGCGGGCAGAGCCTGAGTATGCCGGGGGTCGGCCTGCCGATCATCGCGGGGGGGCGACTGCGCAACTACGTCTTCGTCTCGCTTCGTCTGCATCTGGGCGGTTCAGCGACGCCGGAGACGATGCGCGCGAAGGAGGCCTTTCTGCGCGACGCCCTGGTTCGCGCCGCTCATCGGACGCCCTTCGTGGTGGCGGATGACTGGACCCGAATCGACGGGGCGGCCGTGTCCGCCAGCCTGATGCGGTCTGCGGCGACAATCGCCGGACGCGGCTCCGTCACACGCGTCGAGATCGTCAGTCAGGCCCCGCGCCGTCGGACCGGCGTCCAGACCGGCTGATCAATATCGCCTGTTGCGTCGCCTGTCGGTATTTGGCACGTTTCCGCCGCAATTCCCCAAGGACGCAACCTGCGTCCGGTGCGCACGGGGGGACCGGAAGGCGGAAAGAGGCGGATAACGCCCACCGCGCCAAGGGACCGGGCGTCTGAAGATCACAGGACTTGGAAACGTCATGAGCAACTATCTGTGGCTGGTCATCGCCGCAGGCGCGCTGGGGGTCCTCTATGGACTGGTCCAGACCGCCTCGCTGATGAAGGCCAGTACCGGCAACGACAAGATGCGCGAGATCGCCGCGGCGATCCAGGAGGGCGCCTCGGCCTATCTGAAGCGGCAGTACACGACCATCGCCATGGTTGGCGTGGTCATCCTCGTCGCCGCCTATTTCCTGATCGGCGAGTGGGCCGCCATCGGCTTCGTCATCGGCGCGGTCCTGTCGGGCCTGGCCGGTTTCGCCGGCATGCTGATCTCGGTGCGGGCCAACGTCCGCACGGCGCAGGCCGCGTCGGAGAGCCTCGGCAAGGGGCTTGACCTGGCGTTCCGCTCGGGCGCCATCACCGGCATGTTCGTGGCGGGCGGCGCCCTTCTGGGTGTGGCCGGCTACTACGCCATCCTGACCGCCGGCATGGGCTTCGAGCCCACCAGCCGTGAGGTCATCGACGGCCTCGTGGCCCTGGGCTTCGGCGCCTCGCTGATCTCCATTTTCGCCCGTCTGGGCGGCGGCATC
>DDSO01000028.1:0-1218 GCA_002343425.1 Brevundimonas sp. UBA2388 | reverse complement strand
GGCCGCCGACCTGTTCGAGACCTATGCGGTGACCACGGTCGCCACCATGGTGCTGGCGGCGATCTTCTTCCGCGACCAGCCCTACGTCGACACCATGATGCTGCTGCCGCTGGCCATCTGCGGCATCTGCGTCGTCACCTCGATCATCGGCTCGTTCTTCGTGCGTCTCGGCAAGAGCCAGAACATCATGGGCGCCCTGTACCAGGGCCTGATCGTCACCGGCGTACTGTCGGCGATCGCCGTGTATTTCGTCATCGACGGCCTGATCACCGGCCCGATCGTCACCAACACCGGACTGACCATCGAACCGATGAGCCTGTTCTGGTCGGGCATGGTTGGCCTGCTGGTCACCGCCGCCATCGTGGTGATCACCGAATACTACACCGGCTCCAACTTCCGCCCGGTGCGCTCGGTCGCCAACGCCTCGGTTTCGGGCCACGGCACCAACGTCATCCAGGGTCTGGCCGTCTCGCTCGAGTCGACGGCCCTGCCGGCGCTGACCATCATCATCGGCATCGTCGCCTCGTATCAGCTGGCGGGCCTGTTCGGCATCGCCATCGCCACCACGACCATGCTGGGCGTGGCGGGCATGATCGTGGCCCTCGACGCCTTCGGTCCGGTCACCGACAACGCCGGCGGCATCGCCGAGATGGCGGGTCTTCCCTCGGAAGTCCGTCACTCGACCGACGCCCTCGACGCAGTCGGCAACACCACCAAGGCCGTCACCAAGGGCTACGCCATCGGTTCGGCCGGTCTCGGCGCCCTGGTGCTGTTCGCGGCCTATACGTCCGACCTGGACTATTTCGCCGCCAATCCGGAACTCTATCCCTTCTTCGCCGGCATGGCCGAGATCGATTTCGGCCTGACCAATCCTTACGTTGTCGTCGGTCTGCTGTTCGGGGGGCTGCTGCCCTTCCTGTTCGGCGGCATGTCGATGATGGCGGTGGGCCGGGCGGCCGAGTCGGTCGTGGCCGAGGTGCGTCGCCAGTTCCGCGAGAACCCGGGCATCATGACCTATGAGGTCAAGCCTGAGTACGGCAAGGCGGTGGACATCCTGACCAAGGCCGCGATCAGGGAGATGATCGTGCCGTCCCTGCTGCCGGTGCTGTCGCCGATCGTCCTGTTCGTCGCAGTGCTCTCGATCTCGGACAAGGCGACGGCCTTCGCCGCGCTCGGCGCCATGCTGATGGGCGTCATCGTCACCGGCCTGTTCGTCGC
>DDSO01000113.1:254-19714 GCA_002343425.1 Brevundimonas sp. UBA2388 | reverse complement strand
GCACAAAGGCGACGCCGACGCCCTGGCCGCGCGCGCCCGGGTCGGGAATCACGGCGGCGAAGCCCTGGACCTTGCCGGGCAGAACCGGGGCGGCGTCGATGCGGATGACGGCGTGGCCGATTTCGGCGCCGTGGGCGTCCAGCAGGGCGACGCGCACGGGCGGGGCGGTCCGCTCATTGTCGCGCACATTCCTGAGCGCACCGGAGACGATCACCTTGCCCGGGTCATTGGGCAGGGGTTTGGCGCTGACCGCCTCGAAATCCAGTCCCGTCGGGTTCACCGTCAGGCCGATGGCGGCATAGGCGGCGGCGGCGCGGGGGGCCAGTTCAACGACCTCGACCCTGAACAGCCAGGCGCTGCCGAGCAGGGCGGCGAAGCCGGAGGCGATGCCGGCCCAGACCACGCCATGAGCCGCGGCGCGGCGCAGGCGGCGCTGCTGTTCGGCGCGGGCGCGGAAGGCCTTGGGCAGTTCGGGGGCCGGCGTCTCGGCCAGTGATTCGGGGTCGGGTTCGTCGCGATGGGCGAAGCTGACGGCCTCGCTCGGCGTCGAGGACTGGGACAGCTCCAGAGGCTCGTCCAGGGTCGCGCGCCAGGTGTGGCGGCACGACTTGCAGCGGACAGTCCGGCCGCCCGCCCCGATCGCCTCATCCGGGGTGAAATAGCTGGTGGCGCAGGACGGGCAGGTCAGTATCATGTGCGCTGACTGCGAGGCTCTTCGCCCCCTCCCGTCGCGGCCTGGCCGCGTCCTGACCCGAAATTCATGCCCGTCCAGCCCCGCCGCGCTTATGAATCCGACGCCGCGACCGCGACCGTCCGCCTGTCTGGCGTGGGTTTCGGCTATGCGGCGACGCACCGCGCGCTGCGGGACGTTAGTCTCACCTTGCCAGCCGGCTCTTTCCACTTCCTTACCGGGGCGTCCGGGGCGGGGAAGTCGACGCTGCTGAAACTGTTGACCCTGGCCGAGCATCCGACCGTCGGAACCCTGCATCTGTTCGGCGAGGACGCCACCACGGCGACGCGCCGCGCCCTGCCCGCCTTCCGCCGCCGGATGGGGGTGGTGTTCCAGGACTTCCGCCTGCTGGATCACCTGTCCGCCTTCGACAATGTCGCCCTGCCCCTGCGGCTGACGGGCCGCAAACAGGCCGACTATGCCGGCGACGTCGAGGAGATGCTGGACTGGGTCGGCCTCGGCGACCGGATGGATGACGCCCCACCCTCATTCTCGGGTGGAGAGAAACAGCGGCTGGCCATCGCCCGCGCGGTGGTCACCCGGCCCGACCTGATCCTCGCCGACGAACCGACCGGCAGCGTGGACGCCGCCATGGCCGAGCGGCTTCTGAAACTGTTTCAGACGCTGAACCGGCTGGGCACCACCGTGCTGATCGCCAGCCATGACGAGGCGCTGGCCGAACGCTCGGGCGCGACCGTCCTGCGGCTGGAAGGCGGACGGCTGATCGGGGGCGCGACATGATCCGCCGCCTGTTAAACGCCCGCCCGTCGCTGCTGCCGCGTGATGCGGGCGGCGAGGCGTGGCTGGCGGGCCTGATCGCTGTGCTGTGTTTTCTCGCCTGCCTGTCAGCCGTCGGGGCCGTCTCCGCCGACCGGGCCGCCCACGGCTGGGCGCGTGAGCTGCGGTCCGAGGCCACCGTGCAGGTCCGCCCGCGCGTCGGCGAGACGGGCGCCGAGGCCGCCGCCCGCGCCGCCCAGACCCTGGCCGGGGTCGAGGGAGTCTCCGAGGCCGAGGCCATGGACCGCGAGACCGCGGAGGCCTTGCTGCGCCCATGGATCGGCGACGCCGTCCTGCCCGACCTGCCCATCCCCCAACTGGTCACCGTGCGGCTGGATCTGACCGCACCGGCCAGCGCCGTCACCCTCGGCCGGGCCCTGGCCGAGGCCGGACTGGACGCCACCGTCGACGACCACAGCCTGTGGCGCGGCGAGGTCGAGCGGTCGGCGGGCCTGATCACCCTGCTTGCGGCCGCCGCCTTCCTGCTGACCGCCAGCGCGGCCGGAGCCGCCGTCGCCTACGCCACCCGGGCGGGGATGGCGGCGCAGTCGGGTGTGATCAACACCCTCAGCCTCAACGGGGCTTCCGACGGCGCTATCGCCGGCCTGTATCAGGCCCGCTACGGCCTGCTGGCGGCCGGGGCCGGGGCCATCGGCGCGCTGGTCGCCATGCTGCTGATCGCCGCCCTGCGCTTCCTCGGCGGGGCCGAGGGGGTCACGCCGGCCCTGCCGCTGGCGTGGAGCGACCTGCTGATTCTCTCGCCATGTCCGTTGCTCGCGGGTACGGTGGCGCTTGTGGCCGCGCGATTCACCGCGCTGGCGCGGCTGAAGCGGGGTCACTAGGTTAGGCGCATGAAGTTTCTGACCTTCATCGCCACGCTGGTGCTGATCTGGCTGATCGGACTGTTCGCCTTCGCCGATCGGGTGCGGGGCTATGCACCGGCGGCCGAGCCCGCCCGCGCTGACGCCATCGTGGCCCTGACCGGCCCCTCGGCCGAGCGGGTCAACGCCGCCATCCGCCTGCTGGAACAGGACAAGGGCCAGAGGGTGCTGATCTCGGGCGTCAACCGCGAGGTCCGCCGTCAGGAACTGCGCGCCCTGACGCCCGGCTCCAACCGCCTGTTCAACTGCTGCGTCGATCTGGGCTTCGAGGCCGAGGACACCGTCGGCAACGCCCAGGAGATCGCCGCCTGGGCTGATGCCAAGGGCTATGACAGCCTGATCGTGGTGACCTCGGACTATCATATGCCTCGGGCCCTGACCGAGATCCGCGCCGCCGCGCCGGGAATCGAGCTGACGCCCTATGCGGTCGAGACGCCCTCGCTGGACAATTCCCGCTGGTGGAAGGCCGCCGTCACGGCCCGCCGGATGACGCTGGAATATATGAAATATCTCGCCGCCCTCGCCCGCGCGACGGTGGGCGGCGGCCGCGGCGCTGCCGCCGAGGCTCCCGCAGAACAGGCCGCCTGACGTGGTCACGATCCGGTCGCTGCTGTTCGTCGCCTGGCTCTATCTGTCGATGGTCCTGTTCGCCGTCGGCCTGTCGCCGGCCCTGCTGATGCCCTACCGCCCGGCCATGTGGGTGATCCGCAGCTGGTCGAAATTCTGCCTGTTCGGCCTGCGCTGGATCGCCGGGGTCAAGGTCGAGTTCCGCGGGCTGGAACACCGCCCGACCGGCGCCGCCCTGATCGCCGGCAAGCACCAGTCCATGCTGGACGTGATCGCGCCCTTCGCGGTCCTGCCTGACAACTGTTTCATCATGAAGAAGGAGTTGGCGCCCCTGCCCTTCTTCGGCTGGTTCGCCACCAAGACGAAGATGATCGCTGTCGACCGCTCGGCCCATTCCAAGGCCCTGAAGGACATGGTCCGCCAGGCGCGCGCCCGGTTCGCCGAGGGCCGTCAGATGCTGATCTTCCCCGAAGGCACCCGCGCCCCGGTCGGCGCCCCCGCCGACTACAAACCCGGCATCGCCGCCCTCTACCGCGACCTCGACTGCCCCTGCATCCCGATGGCGACCAACTCGGGGGTCTACTGGCCGGCGCACGGCTTCCGGCGGTATCCGGGGACGATCGTCTATGAGTTCCTGCCGGCGATCCCGGCGGGACTGAAGCGGGACGCATTCATGGCGGCGCTGGAGGAGCGGCTGGAAGGGGCGTCGAATGCGCTGCTGGGGCACGCGCCTACCGCAGCATCTCCCATGCCAGCGCATGCACCCGGTCCCGTCCCAACGCCGCAACCATAGGCGGCTCCGCGAACAACCCGGCGATCGCCGGGTCCCTCACATCCAGCCCACCCGTGAACGCCCCGAAGGCCGGCAGCACCGCCCTCCGCCCGTCCGTCACGAAACACGGCCGTCGCACCCCCCGCCCATGCGCCGCCACCCGCGCCGCCGGGTGGAGGTGGCCTGCAATCTCCCCGGGTTGCACGCCCGGCTGGGGCTCATGGATCAGGCGCAGGGAGCCGAACGACATCGTCTCGACCACCTCCCCGACAAGGTCGTCCATCGCCCCGGCCAGGGCGGCGATGTCGTGATTGCCCTCCAGCCAGATCCATTCACGGCCCGCCGCCAGCCGGTCCAGCCGCGCCTTGTCGTCCGCCGCCATCCGGCCCACCGAGGCCGCGTCGTGGAAGCTGTCGCCCAGCAGAACCACCGCCGCCGGCTGCAGCGCCTCGATCTCGGCCTCCAGCCGGTCCAGCGTAGCCCGGCTGTCATAGGGCGGCAGCATCTGGCCCCGGGCTGCGAAGGCCGAGCCCTTCTCGAGATGCAGGTCGGCTGCGATCAGGGTGCGGTGGTTGAGCACCCACAAGGCGCCCGAGCAGCGCAGCACGCAGGGCTCGCCCTCGATATGGACCCGCAGCCCGCCGCTGGGGCAGCGAGCGGGGGAGAGGGCCTGTCTCAGAGCGGCGTTCATTCCGCCCCCGCAAGTTCGGGCGGCGCGTCCGCCATCACTTCGGCGATCAGCGTCTCCTCGTCGAACCCGTAGGCCGAGGCGTCCAAGATCATCTCCGCCGCCTGTCCACCGCCGACCCGCTCCCGACCGATCTGGACAAGCACCGGGACACAGAAGGGCGAGGGCCGCTCCAGCGGCACATGTTTGATCTGGCCCCGGATCCGCTCCAGCAACTGCCCCAGACGCGCCACATCCAGCAGGCCCGCGGCCGCATCGGCGCGGGCGGTCTTGAGCAGCAGATGGTCGGGTTGATGCCGCCGCAGCACGTCGTAGATAAGGTCCGTCGAGAAGGTCACCTGCCGGCCGGTCTTCTCATTGCCCGGCTGGCGCTTTTCGATCAGCCCGGAGATCAGGGCGCAATTGCGGAACGTCCGCTTCATCATGAAGCTCTCGGCCAGCCAGCTCTCCAGATCGTCGCCCAGCATGTCCGGCTCGAACAGGGCGCCGAGGTCGAGGCCGTCCCCATTCTTGTCGATCAGGGGCTTGATCGACCAGATGGCCAGCGAATAGTCGGTGCAGACGAACCCCAGCGGCCCGACGCCCAGCCGGTCCAGCCGCCGCGTCAGCAGCATGCACAGGGTCGCATGCGCCAGCCCGCCCTCGAACGGATAGGCGACGAGGAAATGCCGCGAACCGCGCGGGAAGGTCTCGACCAGCAGGGTTTCCGCATCCGGGATGACCGACCGCGCCTCCTGCAGCTCCAGCCACTCCTGCACATCGGGCGGCAGGACGCGCCAGTGGTCGCGGTCCTGGATCATCGCCCGCACCCGGCTCGCCAGCGACGTCGACATGGGGAATTTCGATCCGCCCCATGAGGGGATCTTCGGGTCCCTGTCCTGGGCGTGAGTGACCAGCGCATCCATGCCGTTGATGCCCTGGAAGGCCCAGACCTGGCCGGCGAAGACGAAGGTGTCGCCGGGCGACATCTGCTCGAAATAGTTCTCTTCCGCCTCGCCGACCTTGCGGCCGCCGATCAGCTGTTTCGACGCGCCCCCGCGCCGCGAGGCGATGCGCACATTCAGCGTCGCCGCCGCCACGATGGTGCCGACGTTCATCCGGTGCCGCTGCGCCGTCTGGGCGTTGCGGACCTTCCACTTGCCGTCCTGCGTCCGCACAATCCGCGCGAACCGCTCATAGGTGCGCAGCGCATAGCCCCCGGTGGCGACCAGATCGACCACCTCCTCGAACGCCTCGTACGTCAGCCCGCGATAGGGGCCGCAGCCGGTGATCTCCGTATACAGATCATCCAGTGCGAACGGCTCGGAACAGGCGCAGCCCATGACATGCTGGGCCAGCGTATCCAGCGTGCCCGTATGTACAGGCTCCCAGTCGAAGGCGTTCTCGGCCACCGCCTCGCGCGCGGCCTGGCATTCCAGCATCTCGAACCGGCTGGCCGGCACCATCAGGGCGCGCGACGGCTCGTCCAGTCGGTGGTTGGCCCGGCCGATCCGCTGCACCAGCCGCGAGGCGCCCTTGGGCGCGGCCAGCTGGATGACCAGATCGACGTCGCCCCAGTCGATGCCGAGGTCGAGCGTCGAGGTGCAGACTACCGCCCGCAGGTCGCCCCGCGCCATCGCCGCCTCGACCTTGCGCCGCTGTTCCGCCGCCAGCGAGCCGTGGTGCAGGGCGATCGGCAGGTCGTCCTCATTGATCGCCCACAACGACTGGAAGACGAACTCCGCCTGCCAGCGCGTGTTGACGAAGATCAGGGTCATGCCCGAGCGCTTCAGCGCCTCATAGACCTCGGGGATGGCGTGCTGGCCGGTGTGGCCGGCCCACGGCACCTTGCCTTCGGAGACCAGCACATCGACCACCGGCGGCGCGCTGGGGTCGCCTCGGACGATGGTGACGGAGTCGTCCAGACCGGGCTTCAGCCACCCCGCGATCATCTCCGGATCGTCCACCGTCGCCGACAGCGCCACCCGCCGCATGGCCGGGGCGAACTGCTGCAACCGCCCCAGACCCAGCGACAGCAGGTCCCCCCGCTTGCCGCTCCAGATCGCATGCACCTCGTCCAGCACGACGCACTTCAGATCAGCGAAATAGTCGCGCGCCCCGTCCCAGGCGCAGAACAGGGCCAGCTGTTCGGGCGTGGTCAGCAGGATGTCCGGCGGGAACTCGCGCTGCCGCGCCTTCTTCGACTGTTTGGTGTCGCCCGTCCGGCTCTCGACATGGATGTTCAGCCCGATCTCGCGGATCGGCGTCATCAGATTGCGCTCGACGTCGGTCGTCAGGGCCTTCAGCGGCGACAGATAAAGCGTGTGTACCCCCGATCCCGGCCCGAACGCCGGCCTTGGCCCTCGCTCGGCCAGTTCCACCAGCGACGGCAGGAACCCTGCCAGCGTCTTGCCGCCCCCCGTCGGCGCCACCAGCAGGGCGTGCGACCCAGCCTCGGCCGCCGCGATCATCTCCAGCTGATGCCGACGCGGCGACCAGCCGCGCCGCGCGAACCAGTCGGCGAACAGGGGCGAAAGCGTTGCAGGAGCGGGCGGCGGCGTCACACCGCGCCTATAGCATGTTCCCGTTCCGTTTCATGTCCCGACCGGCTATCTATCGGTCGTGTCCACCGACTCCCTCACATCCGCTGCCGCCCTGACCGGAGCCGAACCATGGCTGGCCTTGCCGCCGGCGCTGGCGATTCCGCCGGGCGCGGGGGCGATCTGCGATGGCGAGGGCGCGAGGAAGATCGGGCGCGGGGCCGCCGAGGGGGCCTTCACCACCGCCCCGGTCATGGTGGCCCACGCCAGCTTGACCGCGCGCCGGCTTGGCATCGCCCCGCCGCCGCGCTCGTCTGATCTGCTGGACGTGCTGGAGCTTTTCGCCTTTGTCCGCCCCGCCCGCTTCTGCGCCCCCTCGCCCAGCGGTCTGGCCCTCGCCATGGGGATGAGCGAACCGAAGGGGGCGGAGGCCCAGGCCGAGGCCCTGCGCCGCGCCGCCGACGGCCTGCTGCGCGAACTGGCCGACCCGGCCTATCCCGACCGGGAGGCCGCCTTCACCTTGGCCGAGACCCTGGGCCGCGCCGGCTGGTCCTGGGCCTGGCGCGTCTCCGGCGCCCTGCGGACCCGGCCGCTCCGGGACCGCAATCATCGCGGCAGCGGTCTCGACGTCTGGTCGCGCCTGCCGGAATGGGAGGACGAGGCCCCGCGCGGCGAGGCCGGCTCCGCCCCGGTCGATTCCGAGAGCGCCCGCATCCGCCTGGAGAAACTGCTTCAGGCCTCGGGCCTCGACGAGACCCGGCCGACCCAGTCCGACTACGCCGCCGAGGCCGCCTACGCCTTCTCGCCACGCAATGAGGAGGGCCGCCCCCGGTTCCTGCTGGCCGAGGCCGGCACGGGCACGGGCAAGACCCTCGGCTACCTCGCCCCCGCCAGCCTGTGGGCCGAGCGGAATCAGGGAGCCGCCTGGGTCTCGACCTACACCCGCGCCCTGCAGCGCCAGATCGACCGCGAGAGCGCCGCCCTCTGGCCCGACCCGGTTGAGCGCAAGAAGAAGACCGTCGTCCGCAAGGGGCGCGAGAACTACCTCTGCCTGCTGAACCTGCAGGACATGGTGCAGGCGGCCCAGCTGGGGAACGGCGACCTGGTCGGCATGGCGCTGGCCAGCCGATGGGCCATGCATACGCGCGACGGCGACATGACCGGCGGCGACTATTCGGGCTGGCTGCCCGGCCTGTTCGCGACAGGGCCGAGCCATCAGGCCAGCGCCGCCAATCTGGTCGACCGCCGCGGCGAATGCGTCCACGCCGCCTGCCCCCACTACCGCACCTGTTTCGTCGAAAAGACCATTCGCGCCAGCCGCCGCGCCGATCTCGTTGTCGCCAACCACGCCCTCGTCATGACACAGGCCGCCTTCGACGGCGCCCGCTCGGCGCGCGGGCTGAAGCAGGACGGTGAGACGGCGGCGCTGAAGCGGATCGTCTTCGACGAGGGCCATCATCTGTTCGACGCCGCCGACAGCGCCTTCTCGGCCTGCCTGTCGGGTCAGGAGGCCGCCGAACTGCGCCGCTGGCTGCGCGGGCCCGAGGGCCGCGGCCGTCGCGGGCGCGGTCTGGAACAGCGGCTCGGCGACCTGTGCGCCGACAACGAGGCAGCGACCAAGGCGCTGCAGGACGCCGTGCGCGCCGCCGCCCAGTTGCCCGGCGAGGGCGTATCCGGCCGCATCGCCCCGGCCTCGGGCGAGGTTAATCCGGTCGGGCCGATCGAACGCTTCCTGCTGGCCGCGCTGGAACAGCTCCGGGCGCGGACGAGCGAGAATGCGTCAGGCAGCGGGGTCGAGTTCGGCATGGAATGCTCCCTGCGCCCCGTCACCGAACCGGTGCTGGAAGCCGCGCGCGAGGCAGCCCAGGCCCTGGCCGCCGTCGAGGCGCCGCTGCTGGCCCTGTCGCGGCATCTGGAAGACATCCTCGACGACGAGGCCGCCGATCTGGATGGCGCGTCGCGCGCCCGCATCGAAGGGGCCCTGCGCGGCCTCGACCGCCGCGCCCGCATGACCCTGCCCGGCTGGCGGTCGATGCTGGCGGCGCTCGAGGTCTCGTCGGACGAACCGGATCCCGACTTCCTCGACTGGCTGTCGGCCGAAGCCGCCTTCGGCCGGATTATGGACGTGGCCCTGCGCCGCCACTGGATCGACCCGACCGTGCCGCTGGAGGCCGCGGTCATCATGCCCGCCCACGGCGTGCTGGTGACCAGCGCCACCCTGTCCGATCCGAACGCGGATGATCCGTTCGACATGGCCCGGCTGCGCACCGGCTCAGCCCGGCTGATCGAACCGGCCCGGACGCTGAAGGTCGAAAGCCCGTTCGACTACGCCGCCAATGCGCGGGTCATTGTGGTCAACGACCTGGTCAAGGACGACCCGCGCCAGACGGCGGCGGCCATGCGCGAACTCTTCCTTGCGGCGGGCGGCGGGGGCTTGGGCCTGTTCACCGCCATCCGCCGGTTGAAGGCGGTCTATGAGCGGCTGGGCCCGGATCTGGCGAAGGCGGGTATCCCCCTCTACGCCCAGCACGTCGATCCGCTCGAGGTCGGGGCCCTGGTCGACGTCTTCCGCGCCGAACAGGATTCCTGCCTGCTGGGCACCGATGCGGTCCGGGACGGCGTCGATGTGCCGGGCCGGTCCCTGCGCATCCTCGCCTTCGATCGCGTGCCCTGGCCCCGCCCCGACCTGCTGCACAAGGCGCGCCGCCTGCGCTTCGGCGGCGAGGGCGCGGGCGGGCGCAATTTCGACGACGCCCTCGCCCGCGCCAAGATGGCCCAGGCCTTCGGCCGGCTGATCCGCCGCGCCGACGACAAGGGAGTCTTCGTCATGCTCGACGCCGCCGCCCCGACCCGCCTGTTCGCCAGCCTGCCGCCGGGCACCGAGGTCCAGCGCATGGGGCTGGCCGAGGCGGTGGAACTGGTTGGCGCCTTCCTCAAGCCGGACTAGACGAAGCCCCGATGACCGACACCGCCCCCCGCCATTCCCGCCGCGGCCTCGCCGTGCCCTTCATGATCGTGGGCCTGCTGCTCGCCGCATGGACCGGCTGGTGGTTCTGGCTGACCGACCAGGTCGAGACCCGGCTGACCGCCCAGGTCGAGGTCCTGAAGCAGGACGGCTGGACCATCACCCACGCCCCGGTCAGCATCACCGGCTGGCCGTTCCGGACGCGGGTGTCGATGCCGCAAGCCGACATTCTCGCCCCCTCCGGCCATGGCGTCTCGGTGCCTGAACTGGTCGCCGAAGCCAGTTCCTGGAATCCCGACCACTGGGTGGTCGTGGCCCCCGACGGCCTGACCCTTACGCGGGCGGACAAGGGCAGGATCGCCATCGCCGGCGACGGTCTGCGTTTCAGCATCAGCCATCTTCGCGACCGCTTCCCCGATCTGCGGGCCGAGATGATCCGCCCGACCTTCACCGCGCTGGAAGGCGCCGAGCCGTTTCCCATCGTCTCGGCGGAACGGATCCAGCTTGAGACCCGGCCGCATCTGACCGACGGCCAGGCCTCGACCGACGAACTGGACGTGCTGTTCCGCCTTGTCGACGCGCGCGGGCGGCCGGGCGGCCCGGTCGAGGGGGCGACCCGCCAGGGCCGCCTCAGCGCCGATGTCGAAACCACCATCGTCGGCGCCAGCCGGCTGCAGGGCATGGACGCCGCCGGGGTCTTCGCCGCCTGGACGGAGGCCGGCGGCCGGTTCAGCGCCGTTCGGGGTCGGCTGAAGGCAGGGGACAGCACCGCCGTCATTTCCAGCGATGCGTTGTTCGCGCGCGCCGACGGCCGGCTGCAGGGGTCGTTGGCCCTGACCGCCGAACAGCCCATGGCCGCCATCGCCGGTCTGGCGCGGTCGCAGTCCGGGGCGGTCAACCGCATGGGAGCCGCGGGCGCCGCCGCGGCCACAGCGGCTTCGGGCGAGCGCCCGGTCGACCTGGTTGTGCAGTTCCGCGACGGCCGCACCTGGCTGGGGCCTTTCGCCCTCGCGCCGGCGCCGCGGCTGTTCTGATGCCGCCAGGGCCCTTGATCGAGCCGGAGGCCGACTCTGAAAGGCTCGCTCTGGATCGCGCCGTCGCCGAGGCTGTGCGCCTGAGGATCGCGGCCGGCGCCCGGCCGACCCCGGACGCTGACGTAATCGCCATGCGCGAACTGCTGACCGGCCTGACCCCTGCAGTGGCCGCCGGCGTTCGCGCGGTGCTGGGGCGCATTGACGCGGCGAACAGTGCGCCGCTGGTCGTCTGGGGGCCCGCCAGCCAGACCCTGGCCGCCGACCGCTTCGGCCTGACCGCCCGCACAGCCGCGGAACCGGAGCAGGCGCTGGCCGCCGTCCGCGAGGGATCGCGCGCCCTGCTGGACCTGACGCCGGGCAAGGCCTGGTGGGGACGGCTGCTGGCCGAGCCCGCCCTGCGCGTGTTCGCCGCCCTGCCCGACGACCGCCGGGGCCTGCCCCGCGCCCTGCTGGTGCAGCGGACGCAGCCTGGACCGACCGGCGACGACCGGACCTTCTGGGCCACCGACAGCAAGGCTCCCGACGCCCGGATCATCGAGACCTTGGCCGCCGCCGGCCTGGCCGCCAGTCCGCTGATCGCGGCGGGCGGCTTGAAGCTGTTCATGCTCGCGGGCTATGTGCAGGCCGAGGACGGGCGGCTTTCATCCGCGCCCGGCAGCCTTTCCGGCGTCATCGGCGCCGCCCCCCAGTTCTGATTTCGAGGACCGCCCCATGACCGACGCGCCTGCGCCCAAGCCCGGCATCCTCGACATCGCCCCCTATGTCGGCGGCAAGTCGCGCATCGAGGGCGTGGCCGAGCCGATGAAGCTCTCGTCCAACGAGAACGCCCTGGGCGCCGGCGGAAAGGCGCGCGAGGCCTATGCCGCCGCCATCGGGAACATCCACATGTACCCGGACGGCCGGGCGATGAAGCTGCGCGACGCCGTGGCCGAGCACCACGGGCTGGAGCCTGAACGAGTGATCTTCGGCAACGGTTCGGACGAGGTCTTCGCCCTGCTGAACCAGACCTATCTCACCGCCGGCGACAACGTCGTCAGCGGCAAATACGGCTTCCTCGCCTATCGCATCAGCGCCCTGGCCAACCAGGCGACGGTGAAGCTGGCCCCTGAACCCGACTTCCGGCTGACGCCCGAGGCCATCCTGGCCGAGGTCGATGACCGCACCCGCATCGTCTATGTCTCCAGCCCGTCCAACCCGACCGGCAGCTACAATACGGCCGAGGAAATCCGCCGTCTGCACGCGGCCCTGCCGCCGCACATCCTGCTGGTCATCGACGAGGCCTATGCCGAATTCGTCGCCGAGCCGGACTGGGAGACCAGCTTCCCGCTCGCCCGCGACAGCGACAATGTCATCGTCACCCGCACCTTCTCCAAGATCCACGGCCTCGGCGGCCTGCGCATCGGTTTCGGCTATGCGCCGCTGAAAGTCTGCGAGGCGGTCGACCGCATCCGCCTGCCGTTCAACGTCTCGGTCCCCGGCATCGAGGCGGCCGTCGCCGCCCTGGGCGACGAGGCGCACCAGAAGGCGTCGCGCGACCTCGTCCACGCCTGGCGGCCGCGTCTGACCCAGGCCATCAAGGGCTTCGGCTTCGATGTCTTCCCCTCGGCGGGGAATTTCGTGCTGGTCCGCTTCCCTGACGAGAAGCGCAGCGCCGCCGCGGCGAACGACTATCTCAACTCCAGGGGCATCATCGTCCGTCCCGTCGGCGGCTACGGCCTGCCGGACTGCCTGCGGATAACGATTGGCACCGAGGATCAGAACCGGGCGGTCATCGACGCGCTGAGCGAGTTCGCGGCGGCCGGGTGATCCACCATCCGATGTGGGGTCCTGACCAAATTGCCCGCCATAAGCGCGCTTTCGCCTTGTTTTCACTCCGGAGTTGTTGCCGGGAGGACACGCAGATGGCCTTGCCTTGCCAAGGTTGCGTCGTTAGATAGCCCTTGAAACTTTCCGAGGGGACTCACATGAAGAAGATCATCGCCGCCACCGCCGCCGGCCTGTTGCTGGTCGCTGGCCAGGCTGCCGCCACGACCGAAGCCTCCGCACGCGTGGGCGACCGCGTCGGCGCCCAGGCCGGTGAGTCGAGCGAACTCGCTGCGATCCCGCTGCCCCTGATCTTCATCGGCGCCGCCATCCTGGTCGGTTTCGCCGTCAATGAAGTCGTGGACGACGGCGAAAGCGACTGAGTTTCAGGCATCTCCATTTGAAGGGGCCCTCCGCATCCGCGGGGGGCCTTTTTCTTTGCGCGATGGACAGTCCGGCAAGGCCCGTCAGCCGCGTCTGAACAGTCGCCTCGTGCGTCAGCCCATGAACACGGATTCAGCCTTGCCAAGCCGAGCTACTGACATTACACGGTTACTCGAAATAATAAAAAAGGGGTCCCGTCCATGAAGAAGATCATCGCCGCCACTGTCGCCGGCCTGCTGCTGGTTGCTGGCCAGGCCGCCGCCACCACAGAAGCCTCCGCCCGCGTGGGCGACCGCGTCGGCGCCCAGGCTGCCGATTCGAGCGAGCTCGCTGCTGTCCCGCTTCCCCTGATCGCCATCATCGGCGTCATCGCCGGCGCTCTTATCATCAATGAGATCACGGACGACGGCGAAAGCGATTGAGATCAAGGCATCTCCATCGAAAGGGCCCTCCGCATCCGCGGGGGGCCTTTTTCTTTGCCCGTCGACCATTCCGCGAGGCGGCGTCAGCTGCGTCTGAACAGCCGGCTCGCCCCCCAGCCCATCAAGGCCGCCAGCAGAACGGTCAATATGCCGTAGCTCCACGGCCGGCGATGGGCGAACTCATAGAGGCCGCGCTCGATCCCGACCTTTTCGACGGTCAGGGTCAGATTCGAGACCGATACCGGCTCTCCGTCCTGGAACAGCCAGACCTCGGCGAAATACTCGCCCGTGGGGGCGACCGCGGGCAGCTCCAGCTCGGCGCGGAACAGGCCGGCGTCGACGAACTCCACCCCGTCCGGATCCGTGTTGTACAGGGCCGCGGCCTCCCGCAGCCGGATCACGGCGCGGCGGTAGTCCAGATAGTCCTCGCCCAGCCGGCTAACGACCACGTCGCGCACGCCATAGCGGGTGACCGTGCGGCTCTCCTGTGGCGCATTGATTCGCAGGTGATCCACACCGACACCCAGCCGCCTCAGTTGGCCGAAGTCGGCGATGTCGGGCAGCGGCCGGGTCGAGGCCGTCATGTAGAAGCCGGGGGCGCCCTCGAACAGGACCGGGCGGCTATTGAGCCAGAAGCCCATGTGACGGGTCTTCTTGACCAGGCGGACCGGCCCGTCCGGACCCCGCACCACCACCACAACATCGGCCGGTCGGTCCGTGGGATTGAACACAGCGCCGTACAGGACGATCGAGGCGCCCCGGAAACTGGAATCGATCATGACCCGGGCGTCGGTCATGGCGGCGGCGACCCGGACCTGGCCGGTGGTGCCGACCGAGCGTTCCGGCGCGGGCGCGACGATGGCCGGGGGTGGCGGGGGAAGAGCCTGCATCAATCGGGCACTCCCGGCGCAAAGGCGAACAGGTCCGATGGCCGCACGAACAGCTCCAGTCCCATCTGGATGCCGACGAGCAGGACGATCAGTCCCAGCAGCGCGCGTAGCACGTCCGGCCGGAACCGGCCCGACAGCCGGGCTCCATACTGGGCTCCGACGACGCCGCCGACCAGCAGCAGCATGGACAGGACGATGTCGACGGTCTGGTTGCGGCCGGCCTGCAGGACGGTGGTCATGGCCGTGACGATGATGATCTGGAACAGGCTGGTGCCCACCACCACCCCGGCCTTCATGCGCAGCACATAAAGCATGGCCGGCACCAGGATGAAGCCGCCGCCGACCCCCATGATGGCCGAGAGGACGCCGGCGAAACCACCGAGAACAAATGGTGGAATGGCGCTGATGTAGAGGCCCGAACGCGGAAAGCGCATTTTCAACGGCAGGCCGTAGAGCCAAAGCGGCCGGCGACGCTCCTTGTGCGGCAGGATCTCGCCGCGCACCCGGCGCAGGATCTGGCCCAGGCTCTCGTAGAGCATCAGGGTGCCGATGGCGCCGAGGAAGAGGAGGTAGGAGACAGCCACCGCCATGTCGGCCTGGCCGAGCAGACGCAGGTAGCGGAACAACTCAACGCCCAGCAGGGCGCCGATGACCCCGCCCAGGGCCATCACCCCGCCGATGCGGTAATCGACCGCCTTCTGACTGGTGTAGCTGATGACGCCCGAGGTCGAGGAGGCGACGACGTGGCTGGCCTGGCTGGCCACCGCAACCGAAGGCGGAATGCCCATGAAGATCAGGATCGGGGCCATCAGGAAGCCGCCGCCTATACCGAACAGTCCGGACACGAATCCGACCGTCGCGCCCAGCAGAACCAGGAGCGGCCAGTTCACCGAAACCTCGGCGATCGGCAGATAGATATCCAAAGGACGCGCCTTCGGCTGGAACTGAGGCTAGGCGCCGGAAAGGCGACGACGGAAGTGATGGTGTCCTAGACCCACCGGACGGCCCCCGCCACCCGATGCGCCAGAAAAGCTCGAGCCTCCCGCCTCAGGCGAGTGGTTCGACCTGGAAACTCTCAGCCTCGGCCTGCGCCTTGCCGCGGGCGGCGGCCGGCACCGTGGCGCGCAGACGTTCGGCCGCCGACCGGGCGTCGACATCGCCGGCGCGCGCTGCGATCAGATACCATTTGTAGGCCTCGGTGAGGTCTGACTGGATGCCCTGGTCGCCGGTTTCGTACAGTTTGGCCACGTTGTACTGGCTGTCGACCAGACCGAGCTCCGCCGCCCGCTTGAGCCAGTCCAGCGCCTCGGTCCGGTTCTGGTCGCCGCCGATGCCGTCGAACAGATACATGCCGTAGGCGTGCATCCCTCGGGCGTCGCCTCCGTCCGCCGCGCGACGCGCCCAGGTCCGGGCCTCCGCAAGATTGACGTTCAGACCCTGATCGCCGTCCTGATAGAGTCCGGCCAGGTGCAGCTGGGCCGGGGTGTAGCCGGTGGCGGCGGCCTGTTTCAGCAGATCGAGCCCGCCGGCTTCATCCGCATCGAGCCGCGCCGTCGCCTGTTGATACAGGTCCTCACCCCGCGCGAGGTCCTCGGCCGAAGCCGCAGCCGGCACAACGGCGAGCGCCGCAATCGGCGCGGCCGGTTCGGCGCCCGGGAAGCCGGGGATATTCAGGCCCGAGCCAGTCAGTTGACCCGTCGCATAGGCGCCGCCGGCGGTCAGCAGGACCGCGATGGCCGAGGCGCCCAGCGCCTTGCGGACCGTCCCGCCGTCCTTCGAGGCCTGTTTGTCGAGCCGTTCCTGCAGGCGGGACTTGCCACCGCGTTTCAGGCCGAAGCCCGAGCGGGCGGGCGCCTCCACAGCCGGGGCCGCCATGGCGGCGCGGGCGGCGTCGATGGTCTGGCGGGTCGAGGAGGCCCGACCCTGGGCCGCCGCCGCACGCAGGGCGCGGGGGTCCACGAAATCCGTCTCGCCGTCGAAATCATCCTGCCCGCCATCGTAGGCGCTATCAGACTTGCCCGGCGCTGTGGCCTCCAGCGCGTCCGACACATCGGCACCGCCGAAGCCCTGGCCGAAGGCTGTCGGAGCCGGCGGAACCTGAACGGGCGCGGGCTGGGACGCGGCGTTGAACGGCG
Organism: Brevundimonas sp. UBA2388; assembly: GCA_002343425.1. Classification (GTDB taxonomy): domain Bacteria; phylum Pseudomonadota; class Alphaproteobacteria; order Caulobacterales; family Caulobacteraceae; genus Brevundimonas. Next base: position 3,147 of record DDSO01000113.1, on the reverse strand, counting down.
GCGGGGTGAAGGCGGGAATCTGCGGGGGAGGACCGACCTCCTCGGCCAGCGAAGCAGAGGCGGGCCGGCTGCCGAACGGGGCCGTAGCCGCCATCGGCGGGGCTTCGGACGGTTCATCCACGCGCGGGCCGCGCATGACGGCGTCGAAGATGGCTTCGGCGCTCAGAACCTCGTCGGCCGGAACCTCAGAGCTGACCGGCGCGGGGGCCGGCTCGGGCGGCGCCAGATCAGCGGACCAGGCCTGCTGCTCAGCATAGATCGGATCGTCAAAAACGGCGTCAGAGAATGGCGCGCCGGGGAAGGCGGCGTCCGGGAGGGCCGCGGCCCGCCAGTCGGAGTCCGGGGCGACGGCCGGGGTCGGCGCCGCGGGTTCGGCGCGGCGCTCGATATTGCCGCGCGCCTCGGCGATCAGGGCCGCCGTGCGCTCTTCCGACATCCGCATGCGCTCGGCCAGTTCGCCGGACGCCCGGTCATAGCCCTGTTCGATGCGGGCGGAGCTGTCGGCGAGCCGACGGCCGATGTCGTCCAGCGCCTGCTGCGAGCGCCGCTCGGACTGGGCGATGCGTTCGCTCAGACGGTCGGAAATGCGGGTGATCTCGCCGCCCAGCTTCTCCAGCGCCAGGGCGTGGCGGTCGTCGGTCGCGATCAGCCGCTGCTCGACGCCCTGGGCGAACCGGCCCATGTCGGCCTCGACCTTGCGGCTCAGCTGTTCGAAGCGGACCGGGGTGTCAGCCTCGATGGATTGGACCCGGCCGTTCAGGTTCTGGGCGATACGGAGGACCTCGTGACCCATGGTCTCGACGGCCTTGGCCGAACGCTCCTCGGACGTCTTGACCTGATCGCCGATGGCCAGCACCGCGCGTTCGATCCGGTCCATCCGGCCTTCGGATTCGGCGGTATCGAGCCGCCGCATCATCTCGGCGCGGTTGCCCTCGACCTGACGGCTCAGCGTTTCAGCCAGCTTTTCGAACCGGGCGGCCTCCCGGGCGCCCTCGGGCTCGGAGCGGGACTCGGCGGCGCGCAGCCGCTGGTCCAGTCCGGCGAAGGAGGCCTGCAGATTGCGCAGGGCCTCGGCGGTGCGGCCCTGGGCCTCGTCCAGCCGCTGGCCGACCTGGGCCAGCAGATCCGCCCCCACGCCGGGACCGGCGACCTTCTCGACCGCGTCCATCCGGTGGCGCAGCTCATTGACGCTCGAACGCTGGCGCTCCTCGATGTCGTACAGGCGGCCGGCCAGCGCGCCCATGGTCGTCTCGACCTTGCCGAACGTTTCGGCGGTTTGCGGCCCGACCTCCTGCTCGAAGCGGCGCAGGCGTTTGTGCCCCTCGCGCAGTTCCTCGGCGATGTCGTCGATCCGGCGGGCGTAGGTCTTGCCGGCCTGGTCCTGCCCTTCGAGCCGTCGCACCAGACCCGAGACGGCCTGGTCGACCCCCTGGATGGCGATGGTCGAGCGGCGCTCGGCGGCTTCCAGGCGGGCGGCGATGGCGTCGATCGAGGCGCCGAGACGCTGCAGCTGATCTTCGTTCGCGCCGGAGCCGTAGGCGTCGTCCACGCGACGGCTGCGGCCGCGGCGGTCAATGCTGTCGGCGGCATGGGGACGGCGCGACAGGGGCGTGAAGCCGCCTTCGTCATCGTCGCCGTCTTCCATGATGATGGTGTTCAGCCACTCGCCCAACGTCATGCCCGAGCGACGCGCGAGGTCCTTGGCGATCTCGCGCGCCTTGGGCTCAATGCCCTTCACGCTCCAAGGCGCCGCGGCTGCGCTCACTGATTCGTCTCCCGACCCATGTGTCGAACGCTAGACGCCAAGATGATGGGTGTAAACGCGTGGTTAACCCCAAGATGTAGCGGTATCCCCATCTTCCTGTGGAAAGCGTCGTGACCCGATGAATATCTCGCGCGGACGTGGTTAACGACGCATGAAGATTAACCTCCCGGCAACGATTTCGGCCTTGCGCCGACCCCCTCGACGGACCACCTCGCGCCCATGAGCCTGACCCTGACTCTCGCCCTGCTCGCCGCCGCCCTCGGCATGGCTGTCTTTGCCGGCTGGCGAGGCTCGCGGCCGTGGGACCTGACGCGCGGCGTGCGCATGATCCCCTGGCGTTTCATCATGCTGCTGTCGGGCGTTGCGATCCTGATCCTGACCATCCACCTCGGAACCCTGATGGGCGTGCCACAGCGGCCCTACTAGGCGACACTCGCCGGAACCCCTCCGGCCCCCGGCCATTCCTGACCCACCCCCGAGATCAGGAGATACCGCCATGGGCGACAATACCCTCACCGCCGCCGAAGCCGAGAAAGAGTTCTGGGACCACCTGAAGACGTCCAACACCGGTATGCTCGGTCTCGACCAGCCCGGCTATCACAGCCAGCCGATGACCGCCTTCCGCGAGGAGGAGACCGGGACCATCTGGTTCTTCACCCGCGACGACACCGATCTGGCGAAGGACGCGGCCATCCCCGACCAGTCGGCCATGTTCACCTATGGCTCGAAGGACCAGGAAGTCTGGGCCTGCATTCACGGGACGCTGTCGGTGGCGCCGCGCAATGCGGCGCTGATCGACAAGCACTGGAACCCGATCCTCGCGGCCTGGTACCCCGAGGGCAAGGACGACCCGCACCTGACCCTGCTGCGCTTCGACGCCGACGACGGCCGCATCTGGGTGTCAAAGAAGGGACCGGTGCGGTTCATGTTTGAAGTCGCCAAGGCCAATCTGACGAAGACGCTGCCGGACGCGGGCGGCGTGGCGGACGTGAACCTGAACTAGCCCGCGAAACACCATGCCAGCACGGCCTTCTGGGCGTGGATGCGGTTTTCGGCCTCGTCCCAGACCAGCGATTTCGGCCCGTCGATGACGGCGTCCGTCACCTCCTCGCCGCGGTGGGCGGGGAG
>DDSO01000113.1:0-201 GCA_002343425.1 Brevundimonas sp. UBA2388 | reverse complement strand
CCAGGTGTCGGTGACCACGACATCCGCCCCGGCCACGGCCTCGCGCGGGTCGCTGGTCAAGGTGACGTGATTGCCGCCCTTGGCGAGGTCGTGCAGGTCCGGATGATAGTCGCCCGGACAGGCGACGTTCAGGTGGAAACCCAGCTTCGGCGCTGCGTGCATGAAGCTGTGGCAGACGTTGTTGCCGTCCCCGACCCAGGC
>DDSO01000030.1:882-8205 GCA_002343425.1 Brevundimonas sp. UBA2388 | reverse complement strand
GGCCAGCCAGTCGGCGTCGGCCAGCTTCTCGACCTTCACGGTCAGCCCGTCGTGCGCCTTCAGCCGCGCCTCGATGCCGCGCGCGTCGTCGGCGTCATTGGGAAAGGCGTCGATGCGCCAGATCCCCTTGTCCTCGTCTTCCTCGAGAATCGAATAGGTCGCGCCCTCCAGCAATGGATCAGAATCCAGCGAGACGGCGGCGGCCTCGGCGACGGCGCGCGGGCCGCGGGCGATTATTTGAACTGCGGACTCGGACATTTCTCAAACACCGCTATCATTGCGAATCGAGACACGCGCTGGCGTGCTCTCCTGCGCCAGCATCAACCAACTGAACCGAGGGGTCGGGGTATTCATGGCTAAAGCACCATCCAAGCCTAAGGCGGCCGCCAAACCGAAGGCGGCGCCCGCCGCTTCCAAGCCGAAACCGGCGGCAAAGTCGAGCGCCGCGCCGAAGGCCGCTGCGAANNGCCCCCGCCAAGAAGGCCGCGCCGAAGAAGGCGCCGGCCAAGTCGCAAGCCGCGAAGAAGCCCGCAGCGAAGAAGCCCGCCGCGAAACCTGCCGCCAAGCCTGCGCCGAAAGCGGCTCCGAAGGCCGCCGCCAAGCCGGCTCCCAAGGCTGCCGCGAAACCCGCTGCTGCGAAGCCCGCTGCGAAGAAGCCGGCCGCAAAGGCTGCGCCGAAAGCCGCTGCGAAGCCTGCCGCCGCGCCCAAGCCCGCTGCCGCCGTGCCGGCGCCCGCTCCGAAGCCCGCCGCTCCGGCTCCGGCTCCGGCTCCGGCCGCTGCCCCCGCTCCCGCCCCGGCCAGGCCCGCCGAGGACAAGGGCTTCTTCGCGACGCTCGGCCGGATCATCTTCGGCAAGAACTGACCGCTCCGGCCTGAAACGACGAAGCGCCGGAGGATCGCTCCTCCGGCGCTTTTTCGTGCGCGGTCTTTGCCGGGCGATCAGTCCTGCGGCAGGTCCTCCGCCAGGATGGCCATTTCGAACATGAAGCTGCCGGCCTCGTCCTCGTCCTCGAAGACGACGCCGATGAACTCGTCGCCGACATAGACCTCGCAGGAGTCATTGGGCTTGCCGCGCGGCTTCAGGATGATTCCGCCCGTGTTGAAGGTGCGCTTCAGGTGCGTCTCGACGCGCTTCATGTCGGCGGTGTTCATGGTCGGCCTCAGGTCTGTCGTGAAGGCGCGGACCCTAGAGAAACCGCCGCGCGAGGGGAAGGTCAGATCACGAAGTCGTAGACGATGTCCGCCAGCGTATGATCCATGGTCCGCGCTGGCATGGCCTCGGTCGGGCAGTTGACCAGCCGCGCGGGCACGCCCGCCACGGTGCAGCCCGCGGGCACAGGCTTCAGCACCACAGACCCCGAGGCCACCTTGGCGTAGTCGCCGACGGTGATGTTCCCCAGCACCTTGGCGCCGGCGCCCAGCAGCACGCCCTTGCCAATCTTCGGATGGCGGTCGCCGCGCTCGGCCCCCGTGCCGCCCAGGGTCACGGCGTGCAGCATCGAGACTTCGTCGCCGACCACCGCCGTCTCGCCGATGACGATGCCGGTGCCGTGGTCAAGGAACAGGCCGGACCCCAGCTTCGCCGCCGGATGGATGTCGACCTGGAACAGTTCGGAGATGCGGCTCTGGAAATGGAAAGCCAGCGTCTCCCGCCCCTGATTCCACAGCCAGTGCGACACCCGGTGCGCCTGCAGGGCCTGAAATCCCTTGAAGTAGAGGAAGGGCTGCAACAGCGTCTTGATCGCCGGATCGCGCTCGGACACGGCACGCAGGTCGGCCTCGGCGGCGGACACGATGGACGGATCGGCGGCGAAGGCGTCGCGGCACACTTCGCGCACCGACATCGGCCCCAGTTCGCTGTCGCCCAGCTTGCGCCCGATCTGGAAGCTCAGGGCGCTGGCCAGGTCGTCGTGCGACAGGATGACGGCGCTCATCTGTGACGCCAGATGCGGCTCGTCCCGCACCGCCGCCTCGGCGGAGGCGCGCAGGGCCGACCATATCTCATGCTGGACGGCGACGACTTCGAGCTTGGGCATCGAGGGCTCCTTCGCGACTATCATACGCCCGCCAGCATGGCCTTCGCCAGTTCAGGCGGCAGTTCGCCTTCCCGCGCCATATGGTAGGCCCTCAGCGCCGTCGCCAGCGTGAACATGTCCCGGATCGCACCGGTCCCGATCTCGCGCAGCAGATCGCCGAATGGCACGCGAACCACGCGGATGATCTCGGTCGGGTCCGGCGCGACCGGCACGGGCGTCAGCCCCCAGGCAATCCAGGCCATGGCGCGCTCGTCGGTGACGGAATTGCTCATTTCGGCCTTGTAGGCGGGCAGCCAGTGCGCCGCCTCCAGCCCGGCCTCCTCCATCAGTTCGCGCCGAGCGCCTTCGATCGGATCCTCGTCGAACGGCGCCCCGCCCTCGGGCATCTCCCACGACCAGTTCATCAGGGCGAAGCGCTGCTGGCCGACCAGGGTGACCGTGCCGTCCTCATGAACGGGCAGCACCCCGACGGACAGGTTCTTCGGCCGCATCACCACATAGTCGGCCTTCACGCCCGTCGGCGCCGTCGCATCGTGCCGCGTCATTCGCAGCCACGGGTTCTCGAAGGCGAGGCTCGAACCCGCGTCGCGCCAGGGCGGGGGGCGGTCGCTTCCGTCATCCCAGCCGGGCAGCCGCCGGTCGTCGTCAAAGGTCTTGTGGGAGTCGCTCATGGCCGTGGGTATGGCGCCGACGGCCTTGCACGCCTAGTTCAGACCCATGACCGATGCCGATCTGGGAGCGCCCCTCCCCCTCCCCATCCCGTCCGCCGAGATGCAGGACCGTCTCGCCCGCCGCCGCTCGGCCCCGGCCCAGGCCCTCACCGCGCCCGGTCCGTCGCAGGCCGAGGTCGAGCGCATCCTGATGCTCGGCGCCCGCACCCCAGACCATGGCAAGCTCTTCCCCTGGCGGTTCGTGGTCATGGGCCCGCAGAGCCGTGCGGCCCTCGCCGCCGCCCTGACCCCGCTGGCCGCCCGTCAGGCCGATCCCGGCAAGGCGGCCAAGGTCCTGTCCAAGCTGACCGCCCCGCCCCTGTCCATTCTGGTGCTCTCTGTCCCCATCCCCGGCCACAAGGTGCCGGAATGGGAGCAGCAGCTGTCCGCCGGCGCCGTCTGCATGAATCTCGAACACGCCGCCAACGCCCTGGGCTTCGCCGCCAGCTGGATCACCGACTGGTACAGCTACGACCCCGACGCCCTGGCCCTGTACGACGTCCGCGCGGGCGAGCGGGTGGCCGGCTTCATCCATATCGGCACCCTGGCCGAGCCGCCGCTCGAACGCCCCCGTCCGGACGTGGCGGCACTCACAACCTGGCGCGACTAGGCTTCAGGGACGGAACAGGCCGAGGCTCACAAGCGTCGCCACGGCCATCAGGGCGGTGACCACGACCAACAAGGCCGTCAGCAGGTTTTCAGTCCGGTCAGGGCGGCTGCGCATGCGGCCATCCTGCCGCGATTCGGCCTCGTCTAGGCGTCCCAGACGCCGCCGATCATCCGCCGCGTCAGCAGGGGCTTGCCCAGCCAGTAGGCCAGTTCCGCCGGGCGTTCGATGTCCCAGACCGCCAGATCGGCGGACTTGCCCGCCTCCAGCGTGCCGATCTCGTCTTGCAGCCCCAGCGCCCGCGCGGCGATCCGTGTCGCCCCCGCCAGCGCCTCTTCCGGCGTCAGCCGGAACTGCACGCAGGCCAGGTTGATTGCCGCCGTCATCGAGGCGACCGGCGACGTCCCCGGATTGCAGTCCGTGGCCACCGCCATGGCCACACCATGCCGCCGGAACAGGTCCATCGGCGGAAGCACCGTCTCGCGCAGCATCAGCCAGGCCCCCGGCAACAGCACGGCGACGACGCCGGCCTCCGCCATCGCCCGCACCCCGGCCTCGGTCGTGTGCTCCACATGATCCGCGGACAGGGCCCCGTAGCGCGCCGCCAGCGCCGCGCCGCCGCCGTCCGACAGCTGGTCGGCGTGCAGCTTCACCGGCAACCCCAGCGCCTTCGCCCTGTCGAACAGCCGCCCGACCTCGTCCGTCGAGAAGGCGATCGGCTCGCAATAGGCGTCGACCGCATCGACCAGCCCCTCGGCATGCGCCGCCGGCAGGATGTCGTCCACGGCCAGATCGACATAGCGCCCGCGCGCCGTCCTCCACTCCGGCGGCACCGCGTGCAGGCCCAGATAGCTGGTGCGCACCCGCACCCCCGCCTCCCGCCCGATCCGCCGCGCCACGCGCAGCATCTTCAGCTCGCTGTCGTGGTCGAGGCCGTAACCCGACTTGATCTCGATGGTCGTGACCCCGGTCGCCTTCAGGCCCGCCAGCCGCCCGAGCGCCGAGGCGTAAAGCTCATCCTCCGACGCCGCCCGCGTCGCCGCGACGGACGAAACGATGCCGCCGCCCGCCCGCGCGATCTCCTCATAGGTCGCCCCGCCAAGCCGCTGTTCGAACTCGCCCGATCGGTCGCCGCCGAACACCAGATGCGTATGGCAGTCGACCAGCCCCGGCGTGACCCAGCGCCCGTCCAGCCGGTCGGTCCGCGCCGCCTCATGGACCGGCAGTTCGGCCCGCGCCCCGGCCCAGACGATCCGCCCGTCCCGGACCAGCAGCGCCCCGTCCTCGACGGCGCCGTAGGCCGCGCCGCCCTCAGCCATCGTCGCCAGACGGCAATCCGTGATGAGCCTGTCAGCACGGATCATCGCGACGCGAACCCCGCCAGCAGCTCGCAGAACCACCGCCCCGCCGTCAGCGAGCCGAGGTCCCCGATCTCCAGCGACGGATCGTACTCCGTCAGGTCCACCGCCCGCACCTTCGGATGCGCCCCGATCACCCGCGTCGCGTCGAAGAAGTCCTGCACCGACACCCCGCCCGGCCGCGCACCCGGCGAGGCCGGCCACTGGCCGCGGTCGATCACATCGATATCGAAATCGACATAGATGACCTCGCACAGCCCCGACAGCCGCTCCAGTTCCTGCGCCACCACCACCGCCATACCCAGCTCACGACAGGCCCGCGCTGTCCTCACCGAGATGCCCGCGGCCTTCGCCTTGTCATGCGCCCGCTTCGTATTGGCGAAGGGCGCCAGGCCGATCTGGCTGATCCGCTCCCCGTCCAGCCCGTCCTCGAGCAGCGCCTGCACCGGATTGCCGTTGGTCAGCCCCTGATCGGTGTCCCTCAGGTCGAAATGGGCGTCCAGCGTCAACAGGCCCGTCCGCGCCAGGCCCAGTCCGTGCACACCCGGCCGCGTGATCGCATTGTTGCCGCCGATCAGCACCGTCAGCCCGCGCGCCTCCTGCGCCGCCACAGCGTCACGCACGGGCTCGAACCCGTTGGCCGGCGTCACAGCCTTCAGCGCCAGATCGCCCGCGTCGTGGACCTTCACATCCAGCGTCTCACCGGTTTCGACGTCATAGGTCGAAAACCGCGGCAGGACGGCCCGGAACGCCTTCGGCCCCAGATCGCACCGCCCCGGCGTCAGCGACCGCTCGTTCAGCCCGGCGCCGATCAGGGCGACCGGCGCGTCCGGATGGTGTCCGACGAGGTCGGCGATGCTCGTCCAGCGAAGGGCTTCGGATTCGGTCATCTGCCCATCTAAGCCCTTCTCCCCTTCAGGGAGAAGGACCTCGCGGGCCGGATCGCGTTACGCCCGGCCGCGCGGCTTGTCCTCGGTCTGATACATCGAAAGGACGTGGCCGTCGGGGTCGGCGAACTCGGCCGAAAACCCGCCCGGCGCCTCGCTGACCGGAGTCACGATGGTCGCCCCCTTTTCGGCCAGGGCGGTGACGATGTCGTCGATGCCGCCGTCCGCGATGTCGAAGACCACGATCGGCGTATTGCCGGGCCTCGAGTCCTGTTTGAAGAAGATGAGATCGACGCCCCCCGCCGTATTGGCCATGAGCCAGTCGTTTCCCGACCCGTCATCGCCCATGTTCATGACCTCAAGCCCGAGCACCTCGCGATAGAAGGTTTCGGTACGGACCGTGTCCTTCACATAATAGCAGATGGTGCCGATCCGCGTTTTTCCGAACATCGCAATCTCCTTTTCAGCTGTCAGATGACCCTTGTTGCCGCTGCAGGGGAATTCGTGACGACACGACGAAGAGATTTCCGTCGGGGTCGTGCGAGCCGAACGCCCGGCCTCGATCACCAACCCGGCCCAGCAGCGCGCGCCGCATCAGCCCGAACGGCAGATCGCCCCGCAATTCCATGTCCGCGACACCGTCTCCGGCTCCGACCAGTCGACGCCGGATTTCGCTGATCCGCTTGCGCAGGGCGACATCGGAAAGCCGCAGCAGCCAGGCGATCTCGGCCCGGGTATGTCCGGTGAGCGCCAGAAGCGCCGTGGTCCGGAGCGCAGGCGGCAGGTCGGGAATCCGCCCGGCGCCCGGGAAATCCGGCAAGACCATATCCGGCACGGTCGCCTGGAAGTCAGCCTCGCGTCGCCGACGGCGCGCGGCGCTCCTCGCATCCAGCAGCCCGCGGTTTCGCATCACGCCGGCCAGCCAGCGTCGGTTCTCGGCCCGCGTCAGGTCTCCGCGCCCGGCTTCCAGGGCGATCAGCAGCGCGTCCTGCAACAGGTCCTCGGCCTCCGCCAGGCGCCGGACGCGCCTGCGGGCCTGGCCCAGCAACAGCATATATGTCCTGCGATCCATCGAACCCCCGACGCCCGGGGGAAGTCTACAGACCGGCGACAGGAGACGGCAACGCCCGGCCGCAGCCGGCTTTCGTCCCGCCTTCTCGCCCGCCGGGAGACGGGCTAGAGAGGCCGCCATGACGATTCAAACCCCGAACACCCGCGTCATCCGCAGCCCGCGCGGCATGGAGATGACGGCGAAGACCTGGGCCGCCGAGGCCGCCCTGCGCATGCTGATGAACAACCTCGATCCCGAGGTGGCCGAACGGCCCGAGGACCTCGTGGTCTACGGCGGCATCGGCAAGGCCGCGCGCGACTGGCCGTCGTTCGACCGCATTGTGACCGAGCTCCGCAACCTCGAGGCCGACCAGACCCTGCTGGTGCAATCCGGCAAGCCCGTCGGCGTCTTCCGCACCCATGCGGACGCTCCCCGAGTCCTGATCGCCAACTCCAACCTCGTGCCCAAATGGGCGACCTGGGAGCATTTCAACGAGCTCGATCGCAAGGGCCTCATGATGTACGGCCAGATGACGGCCGGCTCGTGGATCTACATCGGCACCCAGGGCATCGTTCAGGGCACCTACGAGACCTTCATGGAGGCCGGACGCCAGCACTATGGCGGCGACTGGTCCGGCAAATGGATCCTGACCGCCGGCCTCGGCGGCATGGGC
>DDSO01000030.1:0-723 GCA_002343425.1 Brevundimonas sp. UBA2388 | reverse complement strand
CGGCCCGATCTGGTCACCGACCAGACCAGCGCCCACGACCTCGTCAACGGCTATCTGCCGCAGGGCTGGACCGTGGCGGAATGGGAGGACAAACGCGTCTCCGATCCCGAGGCCGTAAGGGCCGCGGCCGCCGCCTCCTGCGCCGTCCACGTCAAGGCCATGCTGGACTTCCAGGCCGCCGGCATCCCCACCACCGACTACGGCAACAACATCCGTCAGGTGGCCTTCGACGAGGGTGTCAGCAACGCCTTCGACTTCCCCGGCTTCGTCCCCGCCTACATCCGNNTCCGCCCGCTGTTCTGCCGCGGCATCGGCCCCTTCCGCTGGGCCGCCCTGACCGGCGATCCTGAGGACATCCGCAAGACCGACGCAGCGATGAAAAGGCTGTTCCCCGACAACGCCGGCCTGCACCGCTGGCTCGACATGGCGGGCGAGCGCATCGCCTTCCAGGGCCTGCCCGCCCGCATCTGCTGGATCGGCCTCGGCGACCGCCACCGCGCGGGCCTGATGTTCAACGACATGGTCGCCTCGGGCGAATTGAGCGGCCCGATCGTCATCGGCCGCGACCATCTGGACAGCGGCTCGGTCGCCAGCCCGAACCGCGAGACGGAATCAATGATTGACGGGTCGGACGCCGTGTCCGACTGGCCCCTGCTGAACGCCCTGTTGAACACCGCCTCGGGCGCCAGCTGGGTCTCGCTGCATCACGGCGGCGGCGTCGGC
>DDSO01000057.1 GCA_002343425.1 Brevundimonas sp. UBA2388 | reverse complement strand
GGGCCAGACCTTGCCGACGATCTCCCTGACGTGGCGCCAGCCGGCCCGGAAGCGGTCGACCCAGGTCAGGCGCTCGCCCGCGAACTCCGGCGCCGTGCCGGCCAGGATGCCCTGCACCCAGTCTTCGAGGTAGCGCTCCATCGCCAGCCTGCCGATCACCAGGCCGGCGACGANNGCGCCGCGACCTTCCAGCCGAACATGCCGAACAACAGCACCAGGGCGACCTCGTTCACCATCGGCGCGGAAATCAGGAAGGAAAAGGTCACGCCCAGCGGCACGCCGGCCGAGAGGAAGCCGATGAACAGGGGCACCGCGGAACACGAACAGAACGGGGTGACGATGCCGAGGCTCGCCGCCAGCACGTTGCCGACCCCGACGCGTTTGCCGGACAGCAGCGCCCGGGTCCGTTCCGGCGAAAAGAAGGTCTGGATGATGCCCATCAGGAAGACGATGCCGGTCAGCAACAGCAGGACCTTGGGGGTGTCGTAGAAGAAGAAATGCACCGCCTCGCCAATCGCCGTGCCGTGGGCGAGGCCGAGGGCGGCGATTACCGCATCGGCAAACTCGGTCAGGTGGCCGTAGATGGCAAACCAGAGCGCGCCGGCGACGGCAAGGCCGATCAGCCAGGGGATCACGCCCGGCGCATCGCCTTTTGCAATGGGTGAGGTGGTCATTGGCGGGTTCGATGAGGCTTTGTGGTCTTGCAGCAATGATGACGCAGAATCCGCGAGAAGGATGCTGAGAATTCAGCCTTTCTTGCGTTTCGGCACGGCGTGCTCCTGCTCCGACAGCCCGGCCGACAGCAGGATGACCTCGATTTCCTCGGTGATGTCTTCCTGGCGCCGGGCATTGTAGGCGAGGCGCAGGCGCGCGCGGTTTTCGTCCAGCTTGTTCAGGGCGCTATCCATGTGGGCATGGCGCTGGCGGTTTTCGGCCATCAGGGAGCTGTAGAGCACTTCGTTGAGGACGGCATAGAGGTAATGCCCGATCAGTCCGGCGAGGAGCCTTTCCGCGGGCAGGTTGAGATCCGGCGGATAGGGCCGCCGGGCCGGGGGCGGCAGATCGCGCAGCGGCAGCAGGCGGCGCCAGCGGAGATTGCCGGTCGCGTCACAGTGGTAAAGGACGGAAACCCCCGCGCCCCGCCCCGCGTTGGCGGTCAGAGAACGGCTCAGTTCGCGGGTCAACCGCAGCAATACCGTCGGCACTTCGTCCGCCACGCTGGCCCCGGGCAATTGCGCCAGCGGCCGGGCGTAATCAAGTCGGCTGGCGAGCCGGTGCCCGATGACGAGCAGGTTTTCACTCGCCTGGTTTGCGACGTCCGGACCCTCCCAAGATTTCAGTATGGCTTCGTTGAAATCACCGCAAAAGCCCTGTTCGGAGCCGACGAGAATGCAGAGTTCGGTCGCCGGCGGTGTCATGGCCAGCTCGCCGTGCCAGGCAAAAAAACGGGCGGCCGCGGCTTCGATGCTGCTCACCGTGCGCCGCTGGGTGGCGAGGAAGTCCTGCAGGACGCGGATTTCCATCAACGCAAGCCCCTTCATTGCCGACATGATGCCGGCAATGTCGGTCAGCGACGCCAGGCGCCGCGAAAGTTCACGCCGCCGGCTCATCGCCCGCGCCCGCGAGGGCAAGCCGGACAGCCGCCAGCCAGCTTTCCCGCGGGTCGTCCAGAGTCAGGGGATGCCTGGCCAGCTCCGTAAACAGGGTCGCCACGCTCTCGGCGAGGTGAACGCTGTCGAGGCCGTCGAACAGGCCTTCGTTGTAGGCCACCAGCCAGGCCATGTGCTGCTCCGGAGACAGCGGTGCCAGGCGGTCCTGCTTGAGCAGCTCGCGCAGCAGGCGGCCGCGCCGGATCTTTGCTTCGACGCTGGCTTCCAGACGTGAGCCGAAGCGGGTAAAGATCTCCAGTTCCTGGAACTGCAGGTAGTCCAGCTTCATCCGTCCGGCCTCGCCCTTGATGGCCGGATGCTGCGCCTTGCCGCCGATGCGCGAAACCGAGCGGGTGACGTCGATGGCGGGCAGAAGGCCGGCGGCGAAGAGGCGCGGGTCGAGATAAATCTGGCCGTCGGTGATCGAGATCAGGTTGGTCGGAATGTAGGCGGCGATCTCGCCCTGTTCGGTTTCGACCAGCGGCAGCGCCGTCATGCTGCCGCCGCCGCTCGCCGCCGCCAGACAGGTGGAACGCTCCAGCAGGCGGGAGTGGAGGAAGAAGATATCGCCGGGGTAGGCTTCCCGCCCCGGTGGCCGCCGCAGCAGCAGGGAAAGCTCGCGGTAGGCCCGGGCGTGGGTGGTCAGATCGTCGTACACCACCAGCGCATCCCTTCCCGCCGCCATCCAGCCTTCCGCCAGGGCGCAGCCGGCAAACGGCGCGAGGTATTTCAGTCCCGGCATGGCCGTTGCCTCGGCGACGACGACACAGGTGAAGGCCAGCGCGCCGGTACGGCGCAAGGTGTCGATGGTGGCGACGACGGCCGAGCGCTTCTGACTGATGAGGACATAGACGCAGAGGACGTCGCGTCCCTTCTGGGCAACGATCGCATCGAGGGCCAGNNGTATCGACCATCTTGCTTCCGGAAACCAGCGGACGATCGACGAAGTCGCGGGTGGTGATCGGCGGCGAGCCAGGCTCCAGCGCCCGGCGGACGGTGGTCGGTATCGGTGGCCCGGCATCGAGGGGATGGCCGGTCGGATCGACGACGCGACCAAGGTAGCCGTCGCCGACGCCGATATCCAGGTGCCGGCCGCTCAGGAAGGCCGCCGTGCCGGCCGTCAGCCCCTGCTGACCGCTGCCC
>DDSO01000021.1:1255-10428 GCA_002343425.1 Brevundimonas sp. UBA2388 | reverse complement strand
GTGCTCTACCAGACTGAGCCACACTCCGACTTGAGGCGCGGCTTATAGCGAGGGGGTTTGGGGGCCGCAAGCGAGGAAACGAGAGGATTGAAAATAGTCAATTCGGCGGGTGTTGCATCGCCCGCGGCCTTCGCGTATCTCGACCGCCTTCCGGCGCTTCGGCTCCGGGCGACGCCGGACCTGCTGGGGAATGGTGTAATGGTAACACTCCGGTTTTTGGTACCGTCATTCTAGGTTCGAGTCCTAGTTCCCCAGCCATCCGCTTCGCTGCTCCCCGTCAGCCTTCCGACCGATTTCCGGCGTTTCCTCCCGACGTGCGGGCGCGCTCTGCGGCGAGCGCTGTCGAAAAGGCGTCCAGAGGTGAACCGATTGAATATCTGCGCGTTGGGTGTCCGCTAGCGGACACAAACAGTGTTACTGCGTCCGGCTAGCGCCCGGGGGACTGCCGTGTCTGATGTACCCGACCTTCGGGTCCTGATTGTCGAAGACCAGGCTCTTCTCGCCATGGAGCTTGAACTGGTGTTGTCCGAGTCCGGCTGCGAGGTCGTCGGTTGCGCCATGGATCGGGCCGGGGCCTTTGCCATCGCCGCGCGCGACCGGCCTGACCTGGCTCTGGTGGACATCAATCTTCTGGACGGCATGACCGGCCCCGACATCGCGCGGCATCTGGTCAAGGAGTACGGCTCGGCCGTGGTTTTCCTGACCGCCAATCCGGAACAGATCCCCGACGGTTTCGCCGGGGCGCTGGGCGCGGTGTCCAAACCCTTCGACGAGGCCACCATCCTGGGGGTCGTCGCCTTCGCCCGTCATTTCATTCAGCATGGCGCCATAGGCGAGCCCCCGCGCCGCTTCAGCCCGGCCCCCTGGCTGACCGTCCCCCCGACCGGAATCGCGCCGCGCTGAACCGGATGGTCCGCACGGCGCGACGTTTCCTCAGTCGACCTTGAGCCGGGCGAAGATCATCCCCCCGTCGGGATCGCCGCCGTAAAGCGGCTCCAGCCCGTCCGGCACGCTGTTGACGCTGTAAAGCGCGCCCAGACCGAAGCGGACATTCTCCGTCACCCGCCAGTCCCTAACCATGCCGAACGAGGCCTTGGACACGGTATGGAGCGGCCCGTGTCCGCCGCCCGGCCCGGCGACCAGTTCGTCGGTCTCGATCCGCTCCGCCCGCGCAAACAGCGTCCAGGCGCCGTCCGGCGCGAAGGCCGTCTCCGCCAGCCAGGCGTCCTTCGATTCGTCGTGATCGTTGATCTTGCGACCCCAGGCCAGGGTCGACGCCCACCAGCCGTCCGGTCCGACCCGCCGGGTGTGGATTGCGCTGGCAGACAGCTTGGTCTCGTCCTCGTCCGGTTCCAGCTGCTCGGGCCCTGTCACATCAGCGTATGACGCCTGCAGGGACCACTCTGGCGAGGGATTCCACGACGCCCGAACCGCCCAGCTGTCCAGCTCCGGCGTCTCGATGTCATAGCGGTCCTGATCCGGCTCCCGTCCGCGGAACGTCGAGGCCTCCAGCTTGAAGGCGTCATGGACCCAGCCGAGCGTCGCCACGCCGAAGACGATATGGGTCGAGTCCAGCCAGTGATGGGTGATCGGCGCCTCGGGACTGTCCATGGCGCTCATCCGATGCATGAAGGCCGGCGGTCCGAAGGCAGGCTCTCCGGGCAGGCCGATGTAGGCGAAGACGCTGTCCTTCGCGCCCAACCGCCGGGCGTAGGAGGCCGACAACTCCATCACCAGTTCATGCGGGTGCTGCCGGTCGACCAGCGGATTGATCCCGTCCGCCGTCTCGCCGGCGGCCAGCAGGAGCGGGAAGCCCTCCTTGCCCATGAAGGGGTCCGGGCTGAGCATCGCCCGCAGGTTCAGCGTCGAACCGTCGGTGAAATCACGTCGGGCTGCGCCCATGATCATGCCGCTGACAAAGGTCTTCTCGTCGCCCCGCGGTCCGTTCTGCCAGTCATGAACGAGGTTCAGCTGCGCGTGACCCATCAGCGACCAGTCGCCCCTTCGGGAGTGCACGCCGCCGTGTTCGGACACGTCAGGCTGCCAGCTGGTGCCCGAGGCGTCGCGGGTCATCGGCCAGGGACCAAGTGCGCTGGTCATCGGGTGATCCATCGTTGCCATATCGTGGCCGGCGTGAGGATCATCGGGCGGTGTCTGTGTGGCCGCCGGGGGCCCGGCCGGCGGTGCCGAATGGTGTGAATGATCCTGCGCGACAGCGGGCAGGGCCAGCGCGAGCAGGGATGCGCCCGTGAGGAACGCGGAAAGGCGGACAGCCATCATGGCCTCCTGAGAATCATGGACGATCGCGCGCCCGGGAAGGGGCGCAGTGAAGATGGACGCGATCAGATCCTGGGCGGGCCATGTTCCGGGGCGGGCGAAAGGCCGATCGGCAGGCTGGCCGCAGCGGGCGCCAGGGGGGCTCGCAGGACAGACGACCAGGCCGCGCGAAGGCCCCTGCAACGATGGTGTGACGACCCAGGATACACAACATGCCATGGCCGCCATGGCCTTGCCT
This sequence comes from Brevundimonas sp. UBA2388, assembly GCA_002343425.1. GTDB lineage: Bacteria > Pseudomonadota > Alphaproteobacteria > Caulobacterales > Caulobacteraceae > Brevundimonas. The sequence goes on along the minus strand of DDSO01000021.1, from coordinate 7,913 downwards.
GACGGGGCAGGGGCCTCGTGTTCCGACGGAGTGGACGACGCCGCCTCATGGCACGGCGCCGGCGCCTCGCTTGTCATGGCCGACGAGGGCAGCACGCCCAGCAGCAGGACCGACAGGGCGCCCAGCAGCATGAGAATGACGTTCAGGTTTCGCACGGCCCCCATCGAGGCCAGTTCAACCGGAGTGTCAAGTAAGGCCGCCGGTCAGATCCAGCCCCGGCGAGTGCGGCGGCCCGCCGTCCGGGTCCAGATCAAACTGCATCAGGGTGACGTCGAGCCAGCGCCCGAATTTCCAGCCAACCTGCCGATAGACGCCCGCGTCCCGGAACCCCAGCGACCGGTGAAGGGCGATCGATGCGGCGCTGGTTTCGCTGTCGCTGATGGCGCCGATCAGGTGCCGCAGGCCACGGTCGCGGGTCCGGGCGATCAGAGCCTCCAGCAGCGCCCGCCCCACGCCCTGCCGCCGCGCATCGGCCTCGACATAGATCGAGACCTCCACCCCGTAGCGGTAGGCCGGTCGCGGTCGGAACGGCGAGAGATAGGCATAGCCGGCGAAGACACCCTCGATCTCCGCGACCAGCCAGGGCAGGGCGTGACGCTGCACCGCAGCCAACCGTTGCGCCATTTCTTCAGGGCCGGGCGGTGTGGTCTCGAAGGTCGCGGTGCCGCCCTCGACCTCGCGGCCGTACAGGGCCGTGATCGCTGGCAGGTCAGCCTCGATTGCGTGTCTCAGTTGCAGGCTCATCAGCCCTCATCGCAACGAAGGAGACCGTCAGCAACTGTCAGTGGCATCATCGCAAATCCTTGATATCCTGACGCCGCCAAGAGGGAGAGGGGATCATGAAAACACGTCTGTTCGTTACGGCGATAGCCGTTTCACTGGTCACCGCCTTGCCCGGCGTGGCCGCCGCCCAGTCCAAGCCCGGCATGGCGCCGCCGGCGCCGGCGCGTCCGGCCACCGTCGATATCCGGGTTTGCAACGAGAGCGGCCGCAACGGGACGGTGGCGATCTCCTACGTAGAGGTGGGCACCGGCCGGTTCATCAACCGCGGCTGGTATGAAGTGGCCAACGGCGTCTGCAGGGCGCTGGTCTCAACCGACAACGCCAATTTCTACATGTACGGCGACACCCTGGACGGCTCGGGTCGGGTCTGGGCAGGCAACCACGCCCTGTGCGTCCAGTATCCCGGGCCCTACACTTTCTGGTCTGACGGCAGCGACACCTGCCCCGCCGGCTACGAGACCCGCGATTTCGTGGTCCTGCGCGCCGACGACGTCGGTCAGTACACCTGGACGCTCACGCCGTAGGGAAGGAGAGGGGGCTCAGACCCTCTCCCACCCCTTGTCGATCGCCCAGACCGCGAAGGCGAAGTCGTGGGCGACCTCCTTCAGGTAGTCGAACCGGCCCGAGGCGCCGCCGTGACCGGCCTCCATATTGATCTTGAGCAGGATCGGCTTGCCTGAGGTCGTGGCCGGCCGCAGCCGCGCCACCCATTTCTCCGGTTCCCAGTAGGTCACACGGGGGTCGGACAGGCCGCCGGTGGCGAGAACCGCCGGATAGGCCATCGGCGCGACCTGATCATACGGGCTGTAGCTCATCATATAGTCATAGGCCTCGGGGTCCTCGATCGGATTGCCCCACTCCGGCCATTCCGGCGGCGTCAGCGGCAGGCTGGTGTCGCTCATGGTGTTGATCACATCCACGAACGGCACCTGGCCGATGATGCCCGCCCACAGGTCCGGACGCATGTTGTTGACTGCCCCCATCAGCAGGCCGCCCGCGGAACCGCCCTGGGCCACGATATGCCCGGCCTTGCCGTGGCCGCTGGATATCAGATGCTCGGCGGCGGCGATGAAGTCGGTGAAGGTGTTCTTCTTGGTGAAGCGCCGGGCGTCCAGGAACCAGCCCCAGCCCTTGTCCGATCCGCCGCGGATATGGGCGATGGCGTAGATCCAGCCCCGATCGACCAGTGACAGCCGGTTGGTCGAGAAACTCGCGGCCATCGGAATCCCGTATGAGCCGTAGCCATAGAGCAGCAGCGGCGCCGAGCCGTCGACCGGCGTCGACCGGCGGCGCAACACCGTCACCGGCACCAGTTCGCCGTCGGGGGCAGGCGCGTTCAGCCGCTCGACCACATAGTCGGCGGCGTCATGACCCGACGGCACCTCCTGCACCTTCCGCAGGGTCCGCTCGCGCGTCGCCAGATCGTAGTCATAGGTCGAGGTCGGGGTGGACGGCGAATTGTAGCCGTAGCGCATGACGGTCGTATCGAACTCCGACGCCCCGCTGAGCGAGAGGGAGTAGGCGGGCTCGTCCACCGCGATCTCGTGCTCGGCGCCGGCGCGGTCGCGGATGACGATCTTCGTATTGGCGTCGGCCCGTTCCTGTCGGCCGATATAGTCCTTCACTAGGCCCACGCCCTCGATGTAGCGGCCCGGCGTATGCGGGACCAGATCGGTCCAGTGCGCCTTGCCGGGCGTCGCCGTCGGGGCCTCGACGATCTTGAAGTCGATCGAGTCGTCGGCGTTGGTGCGGATGATCCAGCGATCGCCCCAGTGGTCGGCCTCGTAGAGCCGTCCGCCATGGCGCGGCTCCAGAACGACCGGCGTCGCGGTCGGCGTGGCGGCCGGAATGACCCGGGCCTCCGACGTCTCCTGGTTGCCGACGGAAATCAGGATGAAGGCGTCATCCGCGGTGCGGCCGACGCCGATGAACATCCCGTCGTCGGTCTCCTCATAGACCAGGGTCGCCTCACCGCCGCGCACCGGGCGGCGGAAGATCTTGTCGGGGCGGCCGTTGTCGTCGCGGTTGGTCCAGAACATCCACTGGCTGTCCGGCGAGAAGGTGAAATTGCCGGTCGCCGAGCCGATCGGATCAGGCAGGACCTCGCCGGTCGCCAGGTCCCTGACGAAGATCTGGTGCACCTCGGACCCCTGGGCGTCCTCGGAATAGGCGAACAGGGCGTGGTCGGGGCTGTGACCGGTCTGGGATACCTCGGAATAGGCCTTGCCCGCGGCCAGGGCGTTGGCGTCGAGCAGCAGTTGCGCCTCGCCGGCGCCGCCACGCGGTTTGCGCATATAGCGCGGGTGCTGATCGCCGGTGCGGTACTCGACGTAGTATTCCCACGGCCCGTCAGGGGAGGGGACCGAGCTGTCCGCCTCCTTGATCCGCCCCTTCATCTCCTCGAACATCGCGGCCTGCAAAGGCAGGGTCGAGACCATCATGGCCTCGCGATAGGCGTTCTCGGCCTCCAGGTGCTCCTTGACGTCGGCCTTGATCAGCGTCGGATCACGCAGCACCGCCTGCCAGTTGTCGTCCTTCATCCACTGATAGTCGTCCGTCCGGACGCGCCCCAGTTGCTCGATGCGGACCGGAATCTTCTTCGCAACGGGCGGGACGGGCGTTCCTTGGGACATCGGGGCTCCGGTAGGGCGGGCGTGAGCGGGAAGGGCCGTTGCGGCGAGCGCAGCGGCGGATGTGGCGAGAAGGTCGCGGCGGTTCATGTCGGTGCCCCTGAATTGACGCCGGACCTTGTGCGCGCGGATGGCCCGCCGTCAAATGAACAAACGCCAATGACGGGCAGGGGACGATGTTCGAACTTCAGACGCCGCCTCAACCCGCCTGGGAGCAGGTGCAGGTCCAGGAGCCTCCGATCGCGGAGCTGGCCGCGCCCGCCTGGGATCTGACCCTCGGTCTGATCAGCGCCACGGTTCAGGTCGACCAGAACAACGGCGACGGCACCCGCCGCGTCGGAACAGCCTTCCTGATCAACGCGCCGCGCCCGGATGGCACGCCCCGAACCGTGCTGGTGACGGCCCACCATGTGCTCGACGGCATGGCCGGTCGCGACGCCCGGATCGGCTGGCGCAGCGAGATGCCGGGCGGCGGCTGGCGGTTCGCGCCCGATCCCTTGCGCATCCGCAACATGATGGGCGACCCGGCCTGGACCAAACATCCTGAGCGCGACATCGCAGTAATGGAGATTTCCGCGCCGCCGGTCTTCGCACGGGCCGCGATCCCGCTGGGATGGTTGGCCAGCGGGGAAGACCTCGACAGCTGGCAGGTCGGGCCGGGCGACGAACTCCTGACCCTCGGCTTTCCGCGCGGCTATTCCTCGAACACGGCGGGATTTCCCATCCTGCGCACCGGGCGGATTGCCTCATGGCCACTGACGCCCGTTCAGAGCTTTCCTGTGTTTCTTATTGATTTTCCGGTCTTTCCCGGAAACTCCGGAGGGCCGGTGTTCTGGACGCCGGCGGCCCGCAAACTGCCGGGTACGGTCCAGCCGGATCATCCGTTCATCGCGGGCGTCCTCACATCCGAGGTGCGCCCGTCGGACGAACCGCTCGGCATCGGTGTGGTGGCTCACGCGGTCTATGTCCGGGAGGCCATCGCCTTGCTCGACGCCGCGCCGACCGTGGGACAGGGGCCGTAGGCGCAGCCCGCCTTGCCAGATCTGTGACGCGCATAAGAGATATTATGCGAAATCAGGGAGCCGTATCCGGCCTCAGGGTTTCCTGACCCGGTCCTGCAGCCGCGCTGCGAGGCTCGAAGTGTCCCAACGTGCCCCGCCCATGGCCTGCACTTCCGAGTAGAACTGGTCCACCAGAGCCGTCAGCGACAGATGCGCGCCGTTGGCCCGCGCCTCATCCAGCACCAGTCCGAGATCCTTGCGCATCCAGTCGACGGCGAAACCGAATTCGAACTGGCCTTCGGCCATCGTTTTCCATCGATTGTCCATCTGCCACGACTGGGCCGCGCCCTTGGAGATGGCGTCATAGGCTGCGGTCGTATCCAGGCCCGCGACCTCGGCGAAATGCACCGCCTCTGCCAGGCCCTGGACGACTCCGGCGATGGCGATCTGGTTGACCATCTTGGTCAACTGGCCCGATCCGGACGGTCCCATGTGTTTCACCGCCTTCGAATAGGCCTTCAGGATTGGCTCGACCCGCGCGAGCGCCTCCGCATCGCCGCCCGCCATGACGCTGAGCTGGCCGTTCTCGGCGCCGGCCTGACCGCCGGAAACCGGTGCGTCGACGAAGGTCCTGTCTTGCTCTGTGGCCGCGGCGGCGATCTGGCGCGCCACCCGGGCCGATGTCGTGGTGTGGTCGACGATCACGGCGTCAGCGGCCAGATGCGGCAGAGCCTCGACCACCACCTGCCGGACGTCGTCGTCATTGCCGACACAGAGAACCAGAAGTTCGGCCCCCTCCGCGGCTTCCGCCACTGTGGTGGCGAACCGACCACCCGTCGCCGCTGCCCAGGCCCGCGCCTTGTCCGGCGAGCGGTTGAAGCCGGCCACTTCATGCCCTGCCTGAACCAGATGCCGCGCCATCGGCCCGCCCATGACGCCCAGTCCCGCGAAACCGATCTTCATGCCCCCGGCTCCTCGGCGACGCCGTAGCGTCCGCGGAAATAGGTGAGCCCTGCCCCCGGCCGCGTCTCAAAGCTCCTCACCGCCCCGACAATGGTCAGGTGATCACCCATCACGATCCGCTCCGTGGCGATGCAGTCCAGTCGCGTCAGGGCGTTCTTCAGCCGCGGGGGCTCACTGCTGGAGCTGTCGAACTCATCTGACGACAGGCGGCAGACGCCCCAGGCGAACCGGTCCGACATCTCGCGGTCCTCGACCGGCAGCATATGAACCGCAAACCGCTCCGCGCCCGCAAAGCCGTCGTGCCGGTCCGAGGCCCGATCGAGGCACCACAGCACCAGCGGCGGCTTCAGGGACACCGAGGTGAAGGAGTTGATCGTGATCCCGTAGGGCCCGTCGGGCGTATGGGCCGTCACGACGCAGACCCCGGTCGCGAACCCGCCCAGCGCCCGGCGATAGGCGGCGGCGTCGAATGCGGGATCAGGCGGGGGGAGCATCACCGACGACTAGGCGAGGGCCTCGCTCGCGGCAAGGCCTCAGGGATAGCGCGCGCCTTCCGTGGCCCCGTGCCTTGTCGTTTCGTCGTACTGACGGTTGGCGTCGCGAATGGCGGCGTCAATCTGGACGCGCGCGGCCTGCATGGTCTCGCAGTTCGGGGCGCCGCGCATGAAGGTGCGGAGCTGATCGATGCCGGCCAGGGCGATGCGGGCGTGATTCTGCTCGTGCGCCGCAAGCCGCGACAGGTAGCGGTCCCAGTTCTCGCGCTCCGATCGACTCAGCGCCTGCCGGGTCGTCAGCTCGGGCAGGGTGATGACGACGTGCGCGGTGACCTCGGCGCTGGCCGGGTCGCATCCACCGTCAGCCGAGCCGCGCCATCGGGTCGAATAGCGCCAAGTGGTCATGCCATCGAACGGGCCGCCTCCCGGTTCGCGCGGCCGGGACCGGTTGATCGATTCGCGGACGCCCCTGGCGCTCCCGCCGCTGACCGGATAGCCGACCAGAACGACACCCGGCATGGCGGCCAGTTCAGGCAGGGCCGCAACCAGCGCCGGCGACGATACGGTGGGCGGCGCGGCGGCGACCACTTCCGGAGGCGGTGCGCCCGCGACCCGTTCCTGCCCCGCCAACAAGGCCATGAGAACTAGAAGCAACCCAACCCCCTCGAACACTACTCTGGATTATCGCAAACGCCTTCTTAACGCGGACTGTCCACCTTATCGAGCAGGTCCTGTTTCGCGAGCCCCCCATGTCCCTGAGCGATCGTCCGATCCTCATCAAGAAGAT